>NZAS01000185.1 GCA_002686195.1 Candidatus Pacearchaeota archaeon
TAACTGGAAGTACATTAGAGAATTTATCTGCAATCAAAGCTACAGCTGATACAGCTGCTTGTGATTTAGAAATATTCATAGCTTCGGTGTGAGCTTTTAATATGGTTAAATGGGTTAATTTTGATACATCAGTAGCAGCAACAGCAACAATAACCATTACTGATTTAACCGAACTCAATGCTGGTGATAAAGTGAATTTGGTTGCTACTAATGGAACTAACTACGACTTTGTACAGGGTGACCAAAGTTCAGTCAATGGCACATTTGAAGCCACAACCTCAAACGAGCAAACTGCAACTAACCTAATGAATGTTATTAATACTTCATCGGGTCCATCAGGTACAAGTTTTACCGCAACGGTGGATGGAGCAGTTGTTACTGTAACTCAAGCAACACCACCCATAAGAGCAGGTGTAGAAGGTAATACAACCGTTACTCTTACAGATACTGGTTCAGCTGGTATGAGCAAGACAAATTTCGTTGGTGGTGCTATAAAAAAATATTTATGGCCCATAAGAAATATTAACGCTGTTCATTTAACTTCTGGGACACAAATCAAATTCTATCTGGCGGCAAACAATGATGCTGGGGAAGCCTACCAGATAGATGATATAGTGACTGTAACTTGTGCTACTAATAAAGCTGCAGGAATTTATGATATTTTTTTAAAGCAAATATCTGCTCATAAAAATGTAGCTGTCATTTCTGCTCTTCTTGATATTAACATAACTTCAATAACTTATGCTACTGGAGCCTAAATATAATCACTAATAACTATAGGCTCATTATTGCACATTAAGGTACAATCTACAGAATTTCCCACACTCAAAGTTTTACCTGTCACCCTATATTGACCCGCTATATTAGAATCTGGAACTTCTATTCGTATAATATTTCCTAGACCTATATTGTATCCCTTTGATACTCCTAAAGTTATTTCTTTTGTGAATTGTTGACCGAGTATTACATGAGAAATTAGATTTTCTCGCAATTCTCCTCTACTAGAACCTTTAGCTGATGTTTTTTTTATACCTCTTACACCTGATGGTGCATTACCATATCTAAAAACTGCTTGCTCCTTTTTTTCACCTTCTGTAGTGCCCGAAGCATAAGATGGAGGAGACCTTTCTCTATAACTTAAAGAAGTTATTCCATCTTTATAAGAAAATATAAAATCTGGAGAGCTTTCCAAAGACCTAGTTTTTCTAATGGTAAGACCGCTGACATCACCCAAATGAATAATTTCAAAGAAATATTTAAAAATAGCATTAATATCTGCTCTATCAACGCTAGTTTCGTCATCTAATTTATCATTAATTTCTTTTTGAATAGTTTTAAATGGATTTTTACTTCCTCTAGCCCCTGTCATATATATAGGCCTATCCATTTCATGTAATGTTTCTACACTTAGACGAGTTTCATTTACATTTACTTGGGTTTCTATATATTCCTTTAAAAATTGAATAACAGTGTATCCATCGTAATTGTCTTTCTCGTCCATAATTATGGGAACCAAATCTCCACTCATAAATGCTCTCGCATCTTGAGCAGATATAGATATATTTTTATCAGAAGGATTAAACTGTCTTATATAACCTCTGAATATAGGAACTCCATCTTCTTCCCTTAAATATAATTCAACCTTTTTATTGGTTAAAGACATATCTTCTAAACTCGGGTCAGAAAACCGTGCATTTAAATTCTCTGCTTTATTACCAGATTGAGAAAGAGAGCCCGATATGAAACTATTGACTCTTTTTCCATCAATTAATAAAACAGGTTCATGGAGCGAAGTCTGTAGCATCTATAATTTCTCCTCCTAATGACATTATACCCTTTCCAATCCAATTCGATAAACCCACAGTATTGTCATTTCTATTATATTCACACACATGAGACACAGACATAGTAAGCCCAAATTTAGGAGTCTGCATACCTGCCGGATAATCCTCCGACATATTTGTTAAAACTCCATAAAATCTGATATATTCTCCTTTATCCACAGCTCTTTGAACATCTAGATATACTGGAGTACCTTCTCTTTGATATATATTTAGTAATTTTTTCTGAGTATCATAATTACCACTTAACTCTACTCCACCAAAAGTTATTGAGCCTCCCTCAGCTCCTATTTTACGTATTTCCGTGCTTCCCATCCTGTTTGATATATCCACGTATTTGCCAGCCCTACTCCAACTTATGGATTGAGCAATAGCTATATCATTCAAAGATTTATGATGTGGGTCTACTATGGTTATAGCTTGAGAATGTGCATTATTATAAGATTGAACGGAAACACATCTCCATTCTGATGTCGAAGGAGTATCAGTTGCATTAATGGCTACACCCAACATTAAACCATACATATTATCAATCCATTCACTGTCAGGGTCGAGGTCGCTACCATCATCAGTTTCTAATATAGGTGCAGCTGTACTACTCCAAGTCAAATCTGAGGATTTCACGTTAACCCAATCACTAGGCATATCGAAAGTAATGGAACCACTGGTCCTCAAAGAATTATTTTCTGTATCTGCTGCGTCATAAGTCCTACATGCTGTGCCATCCCTGAAAGGTAATGCTTTCCATCTATATGTTGATGAAGTCGGACTTTCCCTAGCAGTGTACCATAAATATAATTGTGCTAAATGTTTAGTGGTCCATAGTTCTGAAGTTAATTCATTAGTTCCAGCAGACATAGACCAGTTATTTTTCATTCTCAAATGAATCTTATTAAATTTCTTGGTCTTGCACATCAATAGATAATTTGATGCTCTTGGGGCTTCAATCCCACTAGCATTTTCACCAACCAGTTGGGTTCCATTGCTTGTGCCGAGTCCACCGGAATGTGCTGCGCCACCAAATATAAGTCCCGGTTCGCCTTGGGATACGCCAGGTGAAGTCATAATCCTAGTATTTTTAGTGTAATCTCCTTCTTTTGTTGTCCAATTCATAACACCACCGGGGCTACCGGGATTACTATCAGTAGCATACATCAATAATCCTCTAGATTTAAAGGAATCAGGACGAACTACAAAATCTGCGTAACCATTTCTATTCCAATGTTCCACAAAGGAATGAGTAAATGAGTCACCCATTTTTCCATTATCTGATAAAATATATAAATCAGCATTAGTAGCTGTAGTCCCCGCCGCATCTGTACCATTATATTGCCGAGAAACCGTCAATGTACCAGCACCTGAACCGTCTCCAACATCCGAAATATACATTTGTTCATTGGTATCAGCTACTGCAGCCTCAAAAGATATAACATCACCTATATTGAATTTAGATAAATCATCTACATCTATAGCTGTTTCTCCAGCTATAACTTCTTCAGCTGTATCTGCATCAGAATCATACGTTGAATCAAATAATCTACTAGCATCAGTTCGAGAAGTAGCTGAACTATCAATAACTTGTAATCTCACAAGTCTCTCATCATTGAAAAATCTCATAGTGGTCTTATCTATAACATTACCTGAACTTGAACTTGTGATTGACGAACTGGGTGCGAAGGTATAGCTAACTTTAAAAGAACTGTCTGACTGAGAAAATGAATTAGGTACACCCAGAGGAACGCCTAATATATCAGAAATCTGTTCAGGAAGACCAGCCCCATAATAAGAACCAACTGCTCCAGTAGTGGCAGTAACGCCCTCTAACCTTCCAGTATCAAATATATAGGAATCTATGTCAACATTAGAACATCTGGTCTGACTCTGGCTACCATCCAATATAGCATAGAAACCCGGTCTATCCAGATACTGTAGAGGATTACCTAAAGAAAGTATAGTTATAACTGGGTCAGTAGCTGGAGCTGGTGTGGTATCGTTAACTACACCAAATAGTATAACACGTTCATCTGCTGCCAACATTGATTGCTTCTCGGTAGTAGTAGTCGCTTCTGTGAGATTCAATAACTTAGCACTCAATATACGTTTTACATTTAGAGTTACAGAATCGACAGTTCCTATCATATGACCTGAACCAATCTCTGCAACACGACTTTCAGCACCAACGAGACTTTTTCTAATCTGACCAGTCTTATCTTCCCATGTCACCTGAATTCTCCCATCATAATCGCTTAATGGTGTTCCACCAGTAGACCTTTCTACATAACAATAAACCAAAGGAATGGCTCCTAAAGCTGATTCCTCAAATGGTAAATTATCAATACCAGAATATACTACACTCCTATCTGTTTTCAACACTGCTATAGGGGGTGAATTAGCTGGTGCTAATGACGGAATTCTTGGTAAAGAAGGTTTATCTAAAGATACTATGGAAAAACTATTCTGAGTTTGTGGTAATGTTTGTGTCTCTATGGATTTCAACCCCGATGCCTGTGCATCAAAGGCTGTATACCATTTGGAATAAAAACCATCCGTATTTATAGTTCTTATCATGGGAAAATGTAGCCCATGAGTCGTATAGGTATGAGAAGCCACGGCATAATAACCCGGAGAATCTAGTTTTATAGTCTGACGATTAGCCTTTTCTGGTGAATTGTCTTCTCCATCATCCCAATCTACTATAAATCCAGTAACAGCATCCGTAGATTCAAATCTATAGAAATATTTTTGAAAAGTAAAAAAGTTAGAAGGGGAATCAAATATATATTTATTACCTGGCGACCAACTTATATCAGAAGAATCGCAAGTAAGTTCCGTTCCATCAGAACTAACTGCTATTACAGTGGATTCTTTTTTACCAGATGTGGTTGTAGCATCAGCTACAGACCAATTTTGAATTTTTTTACCAATGAGTCTAGAGCCAAATCTAGCTTGGTCAGTAGCACTAACATTATGTTTAAGTAAAGCACCACTGGAAGCAGTTGTCGCGTATCCAGAAACATTCTGGCTACCATTCGCTATAGTTTCATTAACTGCTTCATATATACCATTACTAAAAACATATAAAGCGTTTTTCTCATCTCCTTCCTCAGCTAATAACTTTGTTTCATATACCTTTAGCACAAAATTAAGCGGTATTGTATCTGTTCCGTAAATTGCCATATTTAACTCGCTGTATACAATCCTAGTCCAGCCTTCCTTACACTGATTTGACTAGTTTGAGTTACCTCCTCTGGTGTTGTTCCTCTTATATTATGATAATCCTTAATAAATAATTTTGCTACTATTGGTCTACCCGCAGCAGCTTCACTACTATCTGTCAATTCTTCTATAGGTTTATTTAATACCATCTTACCATCTGTAGGAATTACTGGATATATTGTATGGTTATATATAACTATCTCTTCTATTTTTCCGTTAAAATTATTACGTGCTCTTAATTTTGTTGTTAGCCCATTCGTGTTCAAAACCTGCGACCCTATATATAAATTTCTTGTAAGAGATTCCATTTCTTGACCCGTTTTCCAATTATTTGAAGAACCATCTGTCGTCTTCTTACCACTCTGGTCCTCTAATTTACCATTTACAAACAATTTAACATTACCTACTACCAGCTCAACATCAACAGTAAGTATAACGCAAACTGGTTCTTCTGTACCAAACGGAACTACATATTTAGAACTTAAAATAACCTCTGTAGTTTCATCGTCTGTTAAAACACTTGCATTTATTATACCTCCATCATCAACCCATATGCCATAACAATATTTAACACCTGTATCATCTGCAGCAGCTGATATAATATATGCTTTATTATCTCTTTGGTCAGTTATTTTACTCAAACTATCTACTGTAAAATGAGCAATTATTGACATATTTTTAGTTGCAGGGGCAGGATTATCAAAACTTAGTATCTGTTTATCATCCGTAATAGTAGTGCCATCAAAAATAAGACAATTACCCGCGAGTCCTTCTATAGAAGTAGTTAAATTCTCAGTCATTGTTCCCTTATGTTGACTAGCGGTATATGCAGACCTACGAGTTCCTGCTGTATAATCTCCTCCAGTAATATATGGATAAGCATAAGTTTCACTTCCTATAATAAAAGTCTCATCTGTAGGATTTATATCTTTAGGTACTTCATTCAAAGGTATATGTAAAGCTGCCTTATGATATTGATGAGATATGGATTCTCTATCTAAAATTATAAAACCATACCATAGGTCATCATCCGAAGTTTCCCAAATATATTCTGGATAAAATGGGTCTTTTTCATACGGTTTTACTGTAAAATTTTCTATAATAGGTAATGCATCTCTATAAATATATGTCAAACGCGGTGCCACTCTAGAAGGCTCATAACCCGTTTCATCATATTTAGTAGAAAGAATAGTACCCGCACCTGAAGTTTCATTACTAGCTTTTAAAATTAACGATACTTTTTCAGTAGTATCTATTAGTCTTGTTTTTTCTACATCTACTAATCCTTTCAATTCTAAAATATTCTCTCCTTCTGTTAATTCTTGTTTTCTAATATAACCAACTCCAGATTCAAAATCTATAGTAACTATATCTTGCGAAGTACTTGACTTCAAACTTCCAAAACCGTAATCTATTTTCGCTTCTATTAATGAATTTTCTGTTAAAGCATCTAAAGACCATCTACTACTATCTACCACAGAATCTGAATATTTATATTCATCAAAAGTTAAGCCTAAAGTAGATGCATCGGGAGTAAGTGTATTATCACATATTAAGGAATGTGAATAATTTATATCTGGTAATAAATCACCATCTTCTTCATCTCTATTATATATTTCACAATTAACCCAATATTTCAAAGGCGATATATATAAATCTGATAAATAATAATCATGAACAAGAGGAGTGCCATATTCTGATATAAGTATTGTGCCCCCTTTTCGGCCCATTCCTCTAGTAGTTGAAACTTCTAATGTTACTTTATTAGTTACCGTTTTCAGGTCTTTTATAAATAAACCTCTTCTATAATAATGACCACTAACATGGGCGTGTCCTCCATGATTCCATGAATAACCCAATCTATATATTATATATTCATCGTCTTCGTAACCCTTTAATGCATCTGAGTTAGCTACTTCTATTTCTCCTTTAGTAGTATCTATTATTCTAGTTATTTTAGTAGACATAAGGGGATTTAAAGTTTTTATAAATACACCTGAGACTTTCGTTGCTGATGCATCTGCATGTGTGGGGTCTGCTGCGAAATTGAGCCATGAATTCGTAGTAAAGAATCCCTTTTTGGTGAAGCTATCAACTTTATTATCATCAAGACTAGCAGTAGCATCATAAACACTTGATAAACCTATATTTACTCCATGTGCATTTAATCCACCGAATCCGGTCGCCGAATAATAAGAACCGTTAAAATTATTACTTCTATTAGGTATAAAACTACCCGCTCTTACCAATCCAAAACCCATTCTAGATGTAGTATAATCAGAAGCTGTACTTGAATTTGTAATTTCTGTACTTTGTGAAGGAAATGTAAAGAACCTAATATCACTTTCCTCATCAGTATCTCCTACAGTATACTTTATTCTCTTTGCTACATCTGTGGGGTCAAAAGCTGATAGCGTCGATGTTCTACCCCCCATAAATATATTTTGTGTTTTTCCCGAACTCCCCACTCCCGACCAAATGTTTGTATTTGTTCCCCATGTTAAATATGTTGGTGTAATCTCTCTTTCATCACTACTATCTAGATATTCAGAACTACGTAAAGGTTCAGCTATTGTTACATTAGTTGTATCTATTATTGCATCTTCTCCTTTACCACTTATGGATAAATTTCCTCTAACACCTTGATAAACCGTTGGGGTTACGTTTTTTATTCCGGGCTGAAAATTCTCAATAGAAATATAATCAATAAAAACATCTACTATACTAGCTTGTTCTTTGAGTGAATAAAATGATGTTTCCGTTCCCGCGCCTTCTCCCCATTTATGACCGGTAGCATCTGCGAGTCTATCTTGTAAACCAATTTTACAATTATTAACCCATATACTTAAATATGCAGGATAACCGTGTGCCATATTAGACTGACTAGTAGGAACATGATAAATATGTTTAGCGTCTGCAACGCTGACAAGGGTATCTCCTTGATAACCTCTCTTAACTACAATATCACCTGCACCTTGTTCACCGTGTTTTAAATTAGTAGTTCCTGCAACCTGTTGCACTATCATTCTTTCCATACTACTACTATTGGCATCATTATCTATTGCTATACAATCACCTACAGTAAATTTCTCAAGTAATGAAACTGCTATAGTAGTACTAGTACCTGCAGCACTTGTCGTTGTTGCTCCTGTTTTTCCGCCAGCGCCACTATGACATTGTGTATGTTCAGCTAAAACTCTATCTTCGCTATCAGAAATAACCCACGTTATTGTACTTTGTTGTCCATCTTGCCCTGTTAAATTGCCACCAGTTCCTAACCAAGCTTCTGGATTATCATTATGATTAATATAAGCATCAACAAAAAACCATTCCTCTTCTGTTAAATCAATCCCTTCCTCATCATAATTTAAATATTTGAAGGTTTCTGGATTTGGTCCATGTGGTGATATACTTCCCTTAAAAGTTAAACTTCCAACACCTGCAGTAGTATCAGCACTTATTGTGGTTCTCTTATCTTTACTTCCCGAGTAATCAGAAATATGCATATATGACTTGTTTGAAGGTGAACCAGCATTATAAGTTTGCGCAACCGTAGCTCCTAAATGTTCTCTATAAGCTATATTATCCCCCGTAACCATCATACCCGGCACTATTCTTCCATCCCAACTAGGCATACGTATTGCTACGTCTGCGTCGAAAAACTCAACATTGTCTACTGTAAATTCATCTATAACAACTGGATTCAAAGCTCCATTTGCACCTACTAAATATTCGTCTCCTCGACGACCTGCAACACCGGGCCTTATTACAAATGGTTGATAATCAGCGACATTTGTATCACTACGAGTCGTAGTGCCTTGATATATTCCATCAAAATGATTAAATCTACCATAAGAACGTCCTGTGTGGAACATGATAAATCTACCTTCCGATGCACTTTCAGCTGAATTTGGTGTAACATGACTAACGCCAGATGGAAAAAGGCCGTTATATGTAGAATCATCAGCGTTTACATCGACGGTGTCATCATCAGTAGCACCATACGTTTTGTCTACATAAGTCAAAACTGTATCCTCATCTGTTCCAGAAGGCACCTTACATATAGCTATACCATTATAATTATTAGTTTTATTAACAAATCTAGAAGAAGTTATTCCACTATCATAAAATTGGACTTGAGTATTCCAACCATCTGGACAAAGTGTAAAATCATCTGAAGAATAGGTACTATTATACTCAAATTTATCGCCATCTGGATTATATTGTCTACAACCTCCTCTCTCAAAATGATATTTATAGGTGTCGCCCTTTTTATATTGATTCATGGATGCCCCTGAATTTAATTTATGTAAATAAGCACCTAATGTTTCATTTGCTGGGGGCCTAGAAGCTAATAAAATAACTAAACTCCTAGTTAAATTATTACCTGTCATTATATCTTTATTTAAACTTCGCACATCTCCAGTTCTATGCATTTTGGACATATCTTGTATTTTTATCTTCATCCTTACTCTCATAGAATCTAACTGGTCAGTTGCTCCTGATTTTCTAGCCATAGGTATAGGTTTAGGAATCTGTTTTACAACTCTCATACTATTATATCCTATTTTATCAGAAGCAGCCCAATTCCTTACATTTTCTGATGGTGTATCACTAGGGTCATTTAAATTAATTTTATTCCAAAACCTAAGACATTGACCACTAGAAGGAGAGCCTTCTGATGAAAAATGAGGTGTTGAAACTGAAGTAATTGTTGCTCTTCCTGTATCTGGGTCTACATCACTCCAATCTCTTCTAATTTTAGTATAATCAACTGAATCAAAAAATGAATTATTAGTATCTAGGGAATATTTAGGCAATTCAGCAGCCACATTAACATCTATATCATTTGCCTGTATAGTCAATCGTTCATCAGTAGAAAATCTATATAATACTTGAGATACAAATTCACTTTCTTTACCATGAGCAACTGCTTGTGCCCAATCCCAACGCCAAATAGAGAATTGAGGGTCATCTCTTGCTACTTCCTTTATAAATCCAAAAAATCCACTCTGAGGGTTACCACCAGCATTAGATAAACTTGGTACTATCTGGTCTCCATCTTTTATAAGGTATCGAATAACCTTACTCCCGTTATAACTTTCTTCATATATATCACCACGGTCACCGAAGTCATCTTCATTGCCACCCCAGCCACCACCTTCAGGGCCCCATCCAGCTGCATTATTCATTTCGTAGTAACCGTCTAATGTTGAATAGTAATCAGTTGAATCATTGCTGGGTAACGTCCCAGTATATAAAGATGGTGTCATAGCAGATGCTTGCGCCCCTTTACCATAACCATCAAATGATTCAAATATTCTGGGCCCACCGCTGTATGTACCTGAAGCAATTAATGGTCTTTCTGGCCTGAAACCGTGCTCAATATCTCCAAAAAGTCTAACAGGATTTGGAAATATACCTCTCTCGGGTAATGGTCTTTTAAATTTATAAATTTCAAGTTGCTGCTCCATAATATTATTATTATAATTTAAATCTTTACCATGTAAATGTAAATTAATAGAATCTAAATCAGCACTACCAAATGTA
>NZAS01000186.1 GCA_002686195.1 Candidatus Pacearchaeota archaeon
GACAGGCGCTACGTCGATCACCTCCAATGCGTTTGTTGGGGATATCACGGGCAACGTCACCGGCAACTGCTCGGGTACCGCGGCTACCGTAACCACCGCAGCGCAAACCAACATAACGTCCCTCGGGACCCTAACGTCCCTCGCGGTGGACAACATAGGTATTAATGGAAATACCATCCAGGCAAGCTCAGGCGCTGTAAACATCACGCCCGCGGCTGGTTCTGCCATCGTTCTTGATAGCACGATCAACGTTGACGCCGGTGTGGTTACAGGCGCTACGGCGGTCACCACCCAGACACTGGAGGCTACCACCAGTGTGACAGTGGATAGGGCGCACTCAAACACGCTGGGGTACCACGCCTCGAGCTTTACAACTCACGAGGACAACTCCACTACTGTTGGCCAAATGGTCTACATGAAGGAGTCCGCGACCATAAGTGGCCAACCGATCCCCGTTCTGGCCACAGCGGCTTCCGACAACGAGACCAAAGCCTACGGGGTCATGGGTGTGTTGGTGACTGCGTCCACAGGCGACGACAGCACCGCGGCGGACGCTGTGGTGTGCACCATGGGGTTCGCTAGGGCCAAGTGCAAAGACGACGGCAGCGGCTCCGCTATCGACGTGGGTACTCCCATGTACCTCAGCACATCTGGAGCCATAACCCAAACCGCGCCGGTGTCTGGGTTCAGCGTACGCATTGGCCACGTTGCACAGAAGTATTCAGAAGATGGCAGCGGCACCGCAGCGGATATGGTGGTCCTCCTGAACATTGGCGAGACCGTAGACCTCGCCTAGAGCGTAGCCAAACTGGTCTAAGGTTCGTATACTGGGCCCCGGGGTGCTAAAGCGCTCCGGGGTTCAGTATTTAGAGGGTGTTTAATGTCCAAAGACACTGAGATATATCTGGACGGGGGCAAGCGTAAGCAGCGCACAACCTCGGACAACATAGAAGACTTCGCCTTCAAGTCCGGAGTCGCCGTGGGGGACATGGTGAAGGTGGCCAGCGACGGGACGTTGTCCTTGGCCTCAGGCTCCGATGTGCCTGTCGGAGCGGTGTTTGAAACGACTTACGGCTCCAGTACGCGCGTGATAACCCACGGTGTAATAGAAAGCGTTCTTAGCAGCGCCACCCCGGGTACGTCGTACTACTTGAGCAACAGTGGCAGTAGTGGGAGCACTATATCCGACTCGACCATCAGTAACACTGTGGTGGGGTTTGCCAAGTCATCGTCGGACTTGTTTGTAAATATAACGACGACCTCGTTCAACTCCATTCTTACGTTTGGTTCTACCGATGCTACTCCCTCTGTTGCCGCTGGGAACCTCTTTAAAACCGGCGGGAGTGTTCAGTTCACTAATTTTGATGATGGGGCCGCAGGCCAGATTATCACGATAATCGCTGAACACAGTGTATACTTCGATGTCACGGACACCAATCTTAAGGGCGGATCGACAAATATTACCTGCGCGAGTGGCGACGTAACGACGTGGGTATTCGACGGTACCAACTGGTACCTGATGAATTTTATGGACCAGAGCGCCAACTTGAGCGCTGGACATTAGAGGCCCGATGTAAATGGTTAGAGCAGCTAAAAAAGTAAAGCGTCGGAAGTCCTCTGAGCTGGGCCTCGGAGATGCCATCACACGCCTCACGGATGTGTTGTTTAAGATACGGGCTACGCCTAAGTCGCAAGTCAACGACCGTCTGGAGTTTGAAAAGGAGTCTCTTACGCGCGCGTTGAACATTTTCACCGTGGATTTGGGATTCGAATGTCGCTTCGATCCCAATGAAGATGTGTACAAAGCTGCAGAAGAAGCGGATGGAGCCACGCCTTTGGAGCTCATCAAAGCAGGGTCCACGACCTCCTGTTGCCGCATACTCTCCACCGACCACAGCCGCCAACCAGACAACAAGCCCAAACGAGGACGACCGCGAAACCGATGACTATGAACGACTTCCTGTTTTTTACCTGCGTAGCCTACGGGCTTACGTTCATGATCAAAGACGCGCTACTGTTTAAGTTCGTACGCGAACCGCTGCGCGAAAGATCGGAATTCTTCTCCAGCCTTTTCTCCTGCTCTTTCTGCGTAGGAACCTGGAGTGGGATACTGCTGGCGTTAGCTGATGCGCAGTTCCAGGGGAGCTGGGACCCCAAGATTGTCGGTTATACCGTGATCAAATGGGCGTTGGCGGCTGCGACAGTCAGCTTTGTGCTGGATTTGCTCACGCAAAAGCTAGAGCAGAGCTTGGATAGCTAGCACGTACGCAATATCTTTAGAGTACTATGGCGAACCTCGTATCTTCGATAACGCAGCCCACGGGCAGAACGTTTTTTTCGTTTCTAAGGCGGAACTCCGACGAGTTCTACTGGGACACCGACGATAGCGAATTCTCCACAGTAGATCTGGGCACTGCCAATGAAGCAACCCGAGAACCCTACCGGGTAACGTACGCGGAAGACCCCGACGTCGATGGTAAGTACGACTGGACCATTGACGTAACGGACTTCCTAAACGGTTCCTACACCTACGTATCCCAAGAGCTCATAGGGGAAACTGAGTACGACGAGGTACTCGCAAAGACAATCACCATCACAAACGGCGCTGTTGTCGGTGGACTTCTATCCGCCAGCCTCACCCACACCGCCGGAAAAACCCTGTTCAGCTTCGTCAAGCGCGTAAAGGACGGGTTGTACTGGAATACGGACACAGAGTCTTTCGACCTCTTCGATGTCAGCACCGCAGTGGAGGCTACGCGCGCAGACTTTAGGGTGGCGTTCGCAGAAGATCCCGCAGGCACGTACTCTTGGACGTTGGATGTCTCGGCGTGGAACGCTGGGTTCTACACGCTGTCCACTAGAGAGCTAGCGGGGACCACAGAGATAGTTGCCGGTGAAGACTCCACAGTCCTAGTAAGTGGCGGTGAGGTCACTGAGGGCATCGCGTTAGGGGAAGTGGGTATAAACCACGACACCGGTGGAGATGACAACCTTCAGTACGTAGAGGCTAACGGAGATGGAATCGAAGACGCCATTATCCGGCTGTACCTCAAAGCAGATTATGATGCAGGCAGCCTAGATGTTATCAAAGGTGTCAGCATGACCAACGCGGATGGGCGTTGGCAGACACCAGTGTTCTTGGGAGTTGGTAACACCTATACCGTTGTGTTTACCAAGATAGGGTCTTTCGGTCCTGACACATTAGAGGTGACCATCTAATGGCCGTTACCGGAACACCCGTAGTAGCTGCCGCAGCTAACACCATAACTGCTACAGAGATGCGCGAGTTCCTGCGGGACTACGCAGTGCAGAACCCGTTGTTGGACACTGTGGAGTTTTCAGACACTGAGTTTACAACGGCCATAGATCGTGCCGTGGACCACGCCAACGTAATATCCCGGGCAACAACGTGGGCCGCCGCCAACTTCCCAAACAAGTACGCGCTGCTCATAGGCGCTGCCCAGTACATCCTGCAATCTGAAGCTTTCCGCCAGGTCCGAAATCAGGCTACGTACCAAGATGGAAACATCCAGCCTATCGGCATAGACGACAAGCAAGCGGCTTACCTAGGTATGTCGCAAGCGTTGAAGCAGGAATACATCCAACTTGTCACGTCTATAAAGATAGCTGAGAACATGTCGGTCAGGGGTTCCCTAGCTTCACCCGTAGGTAACCGGTGGTGGCGGTAGATGATCCCCACTGTAACCAAAGTCACCCCCATATACCCTAGCCAGAATTTCATTCAGTGGACGTTGGATGACCCCAACAACGTTCTTCAATACTTTGATGTGCTTAGGGCTGGCTCCCCTGCGGGCCCCTATAAAACCGTAGCGCCCCAAGTACTGGAGGACGTGTACCACTACACAGACAAGTCTCCGCACAACTACGGGCTGACGACCAAGATCTGGTATGTGATCCGCGCGGTTCCCAAGTCTGGCTCCATCAATGCCACCCTTAGCGAACCCCGGTCTGCCAAAGCCTCGAGCTCAGGTACTCTGCAGGACCGTATAGCTAGAAAAGCGCGCTACGACCTAAGCATCACCCTCAAACGCCTTAATGGCGTAGAGCTGGTTATCCTAAAGCGCAAACGTTTCGGTACTCGCTGCTCCACCTGCTACAACCCATCGACCAAAGATGTATTGTTGTCGCATTGCAGTGAGTGCTACGGAACATCGTTTACAGGTGGGTACCATACCGGCGTTACCGTCTTCGGACGTATAGATCCCTCGGTGGTTCAGGCAGCGTTTGACCGCACCGGTGATACTGAGACGGCGGTGAACGGCATAACGATGCTGGACTACCCAGAAGTAGAGCCGGATGATATCGTAGTAGAAAGGGAAACAAATAGGCGCTTCATAGTTAAGCGTAAGATACCTACGGAAGGTAGGCGCATTCTTGTGCATCAAGATTTGCAGGTGTCAGAATTGAGCCGATCAGCAGTAGAGTACACGGTAACAATCTAGGCATGGCTAATAACGCACTGGTATTTTCCAAGTCCCCCCTAGATATACTGGGTATCTACCTCAGTATTTTGCGGCATCGATTTTCATTCAACCTTCCCGATGATTTCCCCTGGGTTTGGACAGAGGATCCGGCCACCTCGAAGATCTTTATCGAGATAGGCGCGGGCGATGAAGTCCAGCTAAAGGATGTCCGGCCCGCTTTGTATGTGGACAGGAGTCCCTTCATATTTCCCAAGGTTGTTCTGGGAGATTACGCCGGGGAACACCGGCCTAGCGGCTACAAGGCTTTTTATTCCACCGCCACGGGACAAATAAACGTGGACCTTGTGTCCAAAAACAGAGGCGAGAGTGCGATCTTGGCGGAGATAGTTCAAAGTTTTATTCTTATGACAGCGGACTTAATCCTAAGTAAATACTCCTTTAGGGACGTAACGCCGGTCACTTTGGGGGGCACTGAAGTCTGGGAAAAGGATAATAGGCTTTTCAATACGCGCGTAACTTCCCAGATTTCATATGACGTCAGGTGGGCAATAACGCCTGAGGCAGGTAAGATAGCCCAAGTTATTGGGCAGTTCGATAACGAGGCGCACGCACAAGCAATACACGATTTAGCTTTAACTTCGTTGAACCGCTGACCTTGTCAGAGCTCTACGTTGCTATATTATTGAATAGTCAGGACACTGTGGTTCCTCAGGAGCGTATTCTATGGCCCGCCCGCATGTAGAAATCACACAGGCCGTCGCGACGGTCAACATTGTAACGCCAGACCCCGTGCAGGAAACCTGCATCGTAGGGCCCGCGTACCATATAAACGACTACCCGGATGACAAGACCGTCGGTGTACACCAGTACGGTAACACAGGCGGTTTTGGTGATTCCAAGTTTGTCGTAGCGGCTGCTTTCTCGCACGCCATCGAGGTCATTCCCTACAGCACCTTTGACTTTGATTCGGGCAAGCACGTCGTGGACATTACGTCAGTCCACAAGCCCAAAGTCTTCATGGAGGACCCCTACGCGGTCATCAAGGAAGCGGCCGAAGCTGATTGGGTGATCTCCACAGCAAACGGCGCAACCAACGTCTTTACCAGCGACTCAGCGGACATTGGAGCTACCCTGCAAGACTCCGCAGGGGTCAATAGCGGGACCAACAAAGACACCGCCATAGTTGCTTCTTTGATGCCGCAAGTTTTACATGACGCGGACGCTGCGTTTCTGACGCTGCCCGCAGGGTTGGTAGTCGGTGACAAGGTTGATTTCTCCCCCGTTGGCGGTATTGGAGGTGGCGATGACAAAACCTACGTCATTCGTGCCATAATTGATGACAACCACCTGCACCTGACAGACGACGCTGGTGGCTCTCTAAATGACATGGAAGGTGTTATAGACCCTGCGGCACACCACTATAGGATCACCAACAACGCTGGCAATGTAAACAAGATCGTTGTTGACGCCGACCGCGGTAAGCGTATCCGACATACGCCCGTGGAGCTGGTGGTCCACAAAGTGGTCACCTCTTCCGGTGCCGCGGTCTTCCATTCCGTTAGCAACACGCTAGTTCAGACAGGGGCGCACGACGATAGCGGCGCTCGAGTACGGTTTGAGCGTAAGTTGACGCCTCCCAACGGCGACACCGGGTTCGAGATCGCTGCTGGACAGATCGACGGTACGGACGCTGACAGCATCGACACCGCCCTTGACCTGACGATCAGCGGTTACAAGATTGCTCGTGCAAAAGCGTACGTAGAGTACCGCGCGATCATCAACAACCTGGCAGACTACATGACCTTTGCCTCGGAGCCCGCTACGGGCTTCGCGGACATCGGTCGAGTTGACTCCCGCAACCCGCTGGCAATGGGCGTGGCCATCTCGTTGGCCAACTCGGGCGGGTCCAAGGTGAGCGCCTTCGCTGTAGCCACCGATGACACCGCGGGGTACACCGCAGTACGGGCCAAGCTCAACTCGCATGGGACTGTGTACTGCGTGGTACCCATGTCCAACGACCTCTCCAACGTCATTGTTCCCATGAAAAATGACGCAGAGGCGCTGGCGCTGCCCGGCAAGTCCAAGTACCGGCTCATCCTGGGGTCCGCCAAGGAATTGCCGACCATCAAGTACGTCGGTCCTTCTTTGGGCGGTGAAACAGACACCGGCACCTTTGACGCGGCTAACCTCACAGACGACGACGCCACGTTTATCACTGATGGCGTGGTCTCCGGCGACAGCATCGTAATCACTGCTGACACGGGACTAACAGACGCTGGGGATGCCGTGGTTTTCCCGGCTACCTACTTCGTGGACTCCGTAGTCAGTGAGAACACCGTCACGGTTAAAGACGCTGGCGGCGCAGCTGCCGGAGCCTTCGCAGCCAGTTCTGAGACCGCCACGTACACCATTCAGCGCTCCATCGCTACGAGCGCTGCCTTGCAGGCTACGGAGCTTCTCGCAACGATCAAGAGTGCTGCCAGCCCCCGGTTGGTCATGACCTACCCTGCTACATGCACGGCACGGGGGTTCACCGATCAGCCGGGGTACTACTTGTCAGCTGCTCTAGGTGGTTTGATTGCGGGACAGCAGCCCCATCGCCCCAAGAACAACACAGGTGTTGCGGGCATCACACAGATTTTCGACTCCAATCTTCACTTTGATTACGACCAAATCGATTCCCTGGGTGACGGTGGATACGCCGTGTTCACACAGGATTCCTTGTCCGGTCTTCCGTACATCGTTCACCAGGTAACCACCGGGGTTATCACGTACGGCCTGGCAGCCCAGGAGTTCTCAGAGATCAGTGTGGTTAACAACTTTGACTACGTTTCCAACTTCTTCAAGGGACGCATGACTCCCTACGTAGGTCTTTGGAACGTGATCCCAGAAGCGTTTGGCTCTCTAAGAACCTCCTTAAACTCCGCAATTTTAGATCTTAAGGGACGGTCCGCCACCCGCATAGGTTCCCCGCTCATCTCGGGTACCATCAACTCCATTGCGCAATCAGCAACGGATGCGGGAACGGTAGAGATTGATATCTCGGTCACCATACCTAAGGTTTTGAACACCCTTAAGGTGAAACTGATTTCGTCTTAGTCAGGGGGCCGTACGCATTATGAGAACTAAGTCTATGCAGATGCAGATGCAGGGGACGTCCTAATGGCTAATTCACCCACGACAAAAGTTGATAACTGGAAATACCAGGACAACTACGTTGAACGTATCATGGACAACGCCGCGTACACCGCAGCGCATCCGGATGATACCCTCGTGGTCATTGGTCCTCCGCGTTTAGGCATGGTTGATGACGGTCATGAGACTGCGGGGATCAAGGACACCCTGTACCCCGTAGGGATGCTTCAGGCATTCCAAGCTACGCAAAGCAAGCCCATCATGCCGATGCAGACCATCGGTTCTGGTAGGCAGTTTTTTGTGGCTAGCAAATCTGCAGTCGCTTGGCAGATGGGACGGCTGTTCGTGAAAGGCAAGAACCTTCTGCGCGCGTTGCACCAGAACGCTCATTCGGCGGGAGTGGATCTATCCACCTTCGATGAGCCAGCGTTCCAAGAGAACGAGAACTACTTCGTCAACTTGGACTCCGAGCTGTTCCTGATTCCTTTTGGACTTGGTGTTCTGTTTCGGGACAAGTCACACAACCAGCTTGGCGGGTTCTACTTGGAACTCTGCGCCATCAACAACTGGTCTGTGGGTCTTAACGCAGGTCAAAATGTGATCATGGAAAACGTCGCTGGCATGTGCGATCGTCTCCTCCCCTGGCACTATGACACCAAATCCGCCGGCGGGGAAGGTCGCTCGACTGCGATAGACAAAGCCATCGGGTTTGATGACTTCGACGTAAATAGCTAGGTCTCACCAGGCTTTGTAAGCTAAAAACAAGCCGGGTCCCAAGGTGGGGCTCGGCTTGTTTACTTGTTGGAACCGGGTACAGGGCTATGCTGCCTGGTGAGTACCCAATCCTCCTTTTTTAACACCCTCGCGTGCGTGCGCGCGTGCGAGGCTGCTATTCATACGTCGACCCTTCAGACCAGTATTCTGCGACGCTCTCTTCTTTGTAGACGCGCACTTCTTGGCCACCAAGAACGCTGTCGATGTCGCCTTCATTGTAGTCCTCTAGGGTCTTTGCAAGCCGCTTCTTCTCAGCGTCGGCTTCAGCGTCGGTAGCCACCGGCACACTGGCCAGGGGGTGCCCTGTGTTGTACCACCAGCCCCCCTCCTCTCGGCCACCAAAGTGGCGCGTAACGATGTAAGCGTTAACGTAGATCAACTCTGCATTCATGGACATCCCCCTGCTTTGAGGCTGTCTACTACCCTCAGGCACGCGCCGGAACCTACGTCCCGGTCGTAAAAGTACGCGCGTGTGAGAAGCACTCTGTCCCCGTCTTTTTTAAGGCCTACCTTGATAGGCCTTCCAAAGAGGTAGTCTGCGTAGAAAGGCGCTTCTTCGGGGTAGGTGTCTGCGTTTCGTACGCCCGCGTTATTCTCAGCTTTGGCCGCTTCGGGCGTAAGCTCTGCGGTAGTAGAAAGCGCCCTGCATAACGCCGTTGGCGCTACTCGGGATCCTTCGTATAGCGCGACTAGAAGCACCCAGGGGTTTATCCCTGTCACGTCTAGAGTGTCGGTGTGTTCGGATTCCATCGTTATACCTAGTATGTGAGGCCCTCAAACGCTATGAGCGCTGCTAGGGCTATTTTTGCCAAGGTCCCTAAGACCAAAAGGGCGAACGTCAGATCGTCCTTCACTTTTTATTTTTTAGCTTGCGCAAGTCTGCGATGACGCTCTCAAGCGCTGCCACTATAACGGGCACCTCCGGCACAAGCTCAAAGCCTGCCCAAAAAGCCTCATCGTGGATTAATTCACTAATGGCTTTATGCCATTCGTCCGGTGTTGTTTCAGGTTTCAACTCAGTTCCTCGCGGTGTTTTGGTACCCTCAGTAGGAATCGAACCTACGACCCTCGGATTAAAAGTCCGGTGCTCTGCCTGCTGAGCTATGAGGGCTGTTAGTGCTTCCGTACTTGCGTGAGTAATGATGGGCAGGTGCTTCCGTATTTGTACCGAGATGTTCTGATGTCCGGCAGCCGTGTCCGGGGGGATTCGAAGAATCCCATTGCACTGTGAGGTCGTAGCGACCCCTGCTGATGAGATCAGCGCGAAGCATTGTAAAGGAGGCCCGTTGTGACCGTCGGTGGGCCATGCCGACTACACGGTGCTAGTGCACCGCGATATTGTATTTCTTGGTCAAATGCCTAACAACCGCCTCCGCCAGAACGGCGAAATCGATGTCATCACCGTCCTTCCATTCCTCTTCAGTGGCGGTGTCTACGAATAGGTCCACCAGATCCTCTGGATTTGGAATGCGTACGTAGGCGACGTCAACGCTTAGGGCATTAGGTACGGTCAGCATGAAGGGCCTCCATAAGACAGCTAAGAAGGGTTTCCTTCATATTTACCACACCCTTGCCCGCATAGGGTGACTTACGGGTCCACCCCACAAGAAACCCCTTGGGGTGGATATATCCTCCCGACCGCTTGATGTCGGAGTAGTCCCCCGGAATAGGCACATCCTGTGGCGACACCATCCTGCGGGCAATACCCACCGTGCTCTCTCCGGGCGCTACGTCCCCGCTGAAGACCGTGTACCAGATTTCCGGGGGAAGGTACTGGGCAGTGCTCTGAGGGGCGTTGTGCGGCAGTACAGCCACCTTAGGGTGCATTGACAGGTCCGCCTCCTCAGCGGCCTTTTTGGCACCGGCGATACTACGTCGATCATGCAGGGTGGCATCAAAGAGCACACCCATAATCGTCATAGCTTCTTGCGAGGCTTCCTTGGACGACGCCCCGATAGCCCTCTGGTATTCGACCAGCGCCCCCAGCACACTCCACAAGGACGTGGCATGCGCTGAGTCCACCAAGTCGGGGTCAGGGTTACCGCACTGCCGCGCCAGGCAAGAAACCGGGGTGCCTCGCCCCAGGTCTGCGTGGCTGACAGCGTCAGCTACTGCGAGCATTGCGTTGCTGTCCTCGTCGTCCAACAAGGACACGAAGAACGCCCCGGCGCTCATGTCGTCAAACTCCTTGAGGTGGTGAGGACTGTGGCCATCCCCGATATCCACGCCGAAGCGCTCGGGGCTGAAATCGGAGTACCGCGCTGGAACGAATTCCACTTTGGCGGGCTCGACACCCGCTCCCTTCCGCAGCGTCTGGATTGCCCAGACTGCCAGCACGGAGTCCATGTCCGGGTTAAGATGGGTGTACAGCGCCAACTCAGGGCGCATCAGGCCAAGATAGTGCCTGCGATTGTTCTTATCTAGGTCACGAAGTTCTTCTTTCATGTTGTTCATCTCCCAACATATCTTGATTTTACTGCGAATTTGGAAAAGGGAAGCGGCGACTGCAGCTCTGACCACAGTCGCCGCTAGAGCTGGCGGTGGGGATCGAACCCACAACCCTCTGCTTACAAGGCAAAAGCTCTGCCATTGAGCTACACCAGCAAGTTGGCCCACCGGGACTTGAACCCGGAACCTCCCGCTTATAAGACGGGGGCTCTAACCCTTGAGCTATGGGCCAGCGGTACCTGCTAGTTTATTAAGGTGTAGGTGTTTACGTAAACACCGCCCAACACGGGGATAGTCACAGACTCCCCGGCTTCTAGGGCATGCACCTTGTGCAATATCTCAGGATCGCACTGCTGCCTTACCAAGGCGGCTTTCTCTATAACTTCCAGGACGTCTGTGGAAGACGTTCCTTTCGTGGCATACCGGTGCGTAGGTGTCTGCTGGATGCGGATTCTCACAGGTATGCCTTCCACGTATGCTCGTTAAGCTCTCCGAGGAGCCGCTCGAGCCGTCTGCGCTGTAACACGGGTTCTAGTTGATCCCATGTCTGATGAGGGTCGTTTGAGCTCTCTGTGCAGCGCAAATAGAAGTCCTTGCTCCTGTTCGCGCTGAGCTCGTTTTCAATTTCACGTTCCGATGCCATCTGTCTTGGTCCGTCTCAATGTCAGTGTTTGGGTGGCGTAGAATACTAATGGTTTTTCCTAAGAAACCAAGGTTTGTTTTAAAGCTGCTTCTTCGCGCGCCACCGGCTTCCGGCACCGCTTAAATGCTCCTCAACTAAACCCTGGTCAGCCAAGTCGTTAAGCGCCAAACGGACCCGGTGGGTGTCCCACCCGCGGTTCGCGAAAGGCCCCGTCTTCTTTACTATCTCGTCGCCATTTCGCAGCCAACCGAGCGCCTCGGCTATTCGGGCTATGGGCCTTGGACGCCCGTTGATCCTTAACAAGGTCAACACGACGCGGGCATCTTCAGGCATCAGGTGCCGTTACGAAGGGCTAGCATAGGGCCTCGGTAAAAGCGTCGTCTAGCTCAACCTCGATGCACGGGCACCTGTCCACGCGTAGTCGGGGCCAAGAAGCGTATCGGGGCTGCTTAAACGCAGCGTGAAACGTCTCCATAAGAGGCCCGACTAAGCCTTGAAGGCAGAGGAGAACATCCTCGCGATTTTCAAACGTATACGGCCTTCCACTAGGTCGAGCTTCTTTGGAGACGACCGACCAGCGTTGGGCTGAGGACTCTAACCCGCCATAGCGGCCTTCTTGGTAACACTCCTTACACGGATAGCGTTTGTCAGCGTAGTAATAATCCAAGATCTCAGACAGAAAGAGAGCACCGCCTTCACGATAGCTCACAATGTCCTTAGGTCGTGGTTTCTCGATAATCATGTCCATGCGCTGAGCGCGGGTAAGGGCTAGCGCGCTTGGGGAATACGCCTCTGAGAGTATGTCATGAAGCTTCTTCCGGGCGGCGTCGTTCGCGATTTTCCAGTGGCCCGCGCACCGATTAGCAGTCACGGATTCGACCAGGTACCCCGGCCTGTTGCGAAGGTCCTCAAGGTTGTTACGAAGATACAGTTCGATACTATCCCACACCTCCTGTTCCCCAAGCTCCCTGACTACGGACCTTTGGACCACACGGTGCGCGGGAAGTTGGCGGGTGTTAGCACCGACGGTGCCGCTAGTGCCGCGGATAATTTCCAACTGCATTTGCGTACCAAAGTATCCCCCGCCCTCACGAAAGGCTTTAAGGGGACTTACGTACTCTTGGTGCTTGTTAGGCAGGGTGAAGAAGAGCTCTTCTGCGCTATCTTCTTGGTATGGACGGTCAGTAAACCGCCACGTTGTGAGTGTTTCTGTAGGCATATGGTTTCCTTGTTGGATTGAGAAAGTGGGCCCTCTCGGATTTGAACCGAGGACCAGCCGGTTATGAGCCGGCGGCTCTAACCCCTGAGCTAAGGGCCCTTGTAGTTCTACGGACTTCATTAAGTCGTAACCGATACACGGTTGGGACTTGTTGAGGTGTACCTCTCCCACACATGACCGCGTAGCGCGGCCTTATCACTTTTGATTGCTAGAACTTTGTTGATCTACGTACTTGAGCACCCAAAGGAGTGGTCGGTTAAACGTAATTTTCCTTAAATTTCGTTTACCGCCACCTGAGGGATCTCAGGTTTATCTGCAACAGCCCTTGCTGTCTTTGGAAAGGACCCACTTGGTCCCGTCTGCGCTTACCTTCCGAGTGACTATGCCCTGACGAACGAGCGCGGATAGTGCTCTCACTACGCGCGTTTCGTGGGCGCCCTGACGTTTTGCCGATACGTCACTCTGGTGGTACCAGTTTAATTGTTGTGCGATGCCTTTAGCTGTCTTAGGAACCCGGGACGTTTTCAGACATCCAAGAACTGCTGTGATGTCGTCATCCATCTGGGGTCCTCTGTTGGCTGTATTAGGCAATTTCCTAACTACAGCGGATGCCGCCGCGAGCTTATTTTCTAGGTACCGCTTCAAGCTAAAACTAACCTTAGTGGGGTAATTTTATGTTCGGAAGCTTTTAGAGCCTACCATATACTTATACCTAAAAAGACCCTAGAATTTAGGTCCTAAAGCACAGCAGGTTGAAATGGCGACACAGAATTCTCCACTACCCGCGGGCACCTATTTAGCGCAAGTTACGCGCGTAAATCCCCGCTTATACTCGATACGTGTGGCCGTGGATGGTCACGGTGATCAAGAACAAGACGTGCGGATACTGTCAGCCTTGAATGATGCAGACCTTCGGGGAGGTGTTAAGCACCTGCCCAAGATAGGAACCGAGGGCATTGTTTTAGCTGGAACGCCGGGAGCACCCCTAGTGTGGTTAGGCTGCGTAAACAATGCCAGCGAAGAGCCTGCGGACACGGGTGAGGAACTCAGCGAGTTTGAACTCAACATATCTGAGCGCGCGCCTTCAGTATTAGACCCGAAATTCGCGGGTGACGATCCCTACTTCAGCAAGGTAGGGGACACCAGCTTCAGAGCGGGACAGGCTAAAGACGTACTGCCCGGGGACTGGGCCGTAACAGGTACTGACGGTAACGCGGTAGGTGTTTACGACGGAGGTGTCACAGTTTTTAAGGCCAGTGACCTAGCGCAGATCGTAGGGTCCAAGGTTGGAGATTTGATTCGCATCGTTGCATCCCGCTTTCAGCTCATGACGGATTTTGGGGAACTCCGATTTGAATCTGACAAAGACCGCGCGTGGATGGAGTTTTCGGGCAACAGCGACAAGAAGGCTGGAAACCCGCTAGGCAAGAACGCGTCAAAGATAGAAATGGAGCTTGGCTCCAGAGACAGCCTTTTTAAGCTCTCTGTCGTGGAAGGGTCGGAAACAAAAGCCAAGCTAGAAATAAACCAAAACGGCGAGATAGTCCTGCAGGGCGTTAAGATAATTGAAGAGACGCCTGCGGGAACCAAGACCCTGGGTGCTAGCGTAACGGACGCCATTTCCGCTGATAGAACCGTTAAGATCGATGGCGCTGACACCACCACCTCCAATAAGCAGGTAACTACGACCGGCACGTATGAAATGAATGTCGATCGAGGCTCACATTCCACGACGGTCCCCAACGGGGCCGTGTATACCACGGGTAGCAAATGCGTTGAGAAATGGCTGGGGTACGATCCCAAGGCAGATGCTGTGCCAGCTCCCTCTTTGATCAGCGGTAAATCTGTGAGCGTGGTTACTGGTGATTACGATATCAACGTAGGGGATCCCCTGGAGGGTGGTGTAATAGCTGCGCGACCCACGATGAATATCAATGCGTGGCAAGGGGACGTGAACATCACTGCAGGGCCTCTGGGACCTGCTTCTGTCATCATAAGTGCTCCGGGAGCGCCCAGCCCTCTTGGAGCGGGTGCGGGAATTGTATTGAACTCTCCGCTCGTGACGCTAGGAGGTGTCCCCGGAAATCCCTACGCAGTGCCTGGATCCATGGCTGTATGTAAGTGGGAAGCTTTGATGCTGTACCTGGAAGCACTCCATGTCCTGCTGGAAACCCACATACACGGCACAGGCGTTGGGCCATCCTCACCCCCCATCGGGGCTCCCGCGTTCTTTAATCCCGCGTTTTCCTTGGCGAGTGCCATCATGTCCACAACGACCCGGGTTGTCTTATGAGCGACCCAAAAGACAAAACTGACGCTGAACGTTTGTTTGAGGAGATACGCGTACAAGACCATATTGGTAATGAGGTGCCCTTGAGAGGTTTGCTGCGTGACACGCAATCCCTGACCAGCCAGTTGGTTGCAGAACGCATCAACCATCATGTCAATGAACTACAACGCGTTACCGAAGAACTGAAGCGTAAACAGCGCCTAAGCAAGTACAGGAAATAGTGCCCTTCTCCACCGACTTAGAAGATTGGCGAAAGAGCACCGCTAATGTCCGTTTGGGCTTTGACGCGCGCATGGACCCGGTGTACGGCGGATCAGTGGAGCTGCCTTTCACGGAAGCCCGCAAAAACTACATACGGGACAACAATCAAAAAGAGCCTATAGCGGCGTCTTACGACAAAAACAACGCCTGGTACGACGGAGAAACCGGCGCTAGTCAAATGCTAGCGTCTCCCGACTTGGCAGACATGGACGGCTACAGAGACTTTTTCGGGGACTGGGACGTAAGCGCCTGGCAGTGGGAAGGTCTTGAACTGACGATCCCCACGGGCTTGGAAAGCGTTGTAACAAAAGTCCAAGAGGGGATAGAACAAGTAGTCGCGCTGCTTGAGCTGATACAAGCCATTCTGGAATTTTTGCTGAAGGTAGCCCTGGCTTTCGGCAGTTTGCTATTGACCGTAGTACAAGAACTTCAGCGTGTCTTGGACGAACTTCTAGGCGTAGTTCAGGGTAAAACGGCTTTGCACGGTATTTGGATACCTCCGCAAATACCGCCGGGTAGTAAAGTAAAAGAACGGTATGAACTGCTTACGGACACCAGTACGTACCTACAAGACCGCCTAGAATCCGGGCTGGAAAAACAGCTTAACGACTTTAGCGGGAGCCCCGAGAAGCTAAGCCTGGACTGGAGCAACTATAACTTCGCAGACGCCATGGCCATGGACGTGCCCACCGCAGGAGGGACAGACGGGTTTATTCAAGCTGTAGAGCGGTCCATGAATGACACGCTGGACTCAAGCCGCCCACAATTCGGCACCAGCGCTTGGGTGGCCGGTCTGTACCTGGTTTACGGCGGAACAGACCTGACACTGATTCTTGAGCTGTGGGAGTTACTTAAGGAACTCTTCTCGGACCTAGCAAAAACAGAAGACCCCTTACGCCCGGAACCTGTCAAAGGGTTTACCGTAAGAACCAAAGGGACGGGCGCTAAGGTGTCTATGGTGGCTGGGGGGCGGGTACCTGCAGATATACAGGTTGTCGCCAAGTGGAAGTACCCCGACGTGGACCCCCCAAACTTGCTCGAGTGGGCTCACAGTGTGTTTTCGGATCAAGGGCAGCAAAAGAAATGGCTACCCACCAGCGACGTGTTGTACCGCTGCGTCAATTACAAAAACATGCCCAAAGCGCAACGCGACCTGCTTAATGAACAATTGGACATACAAAAATTTGCATTCCAAGGTGTCCTACACCCCTTGTTTGCGGCTGAAAACGCTGCTGGGAAGCCTATCAAGCAAAAGTATTCCTGGTCTTCGGGACCGGGCGGCGGAGATCCACAGCTCACCATAAAAAAGTCCAGCTCGAGTCTGGCGGACAACGACCTGCTGTTCGACCTGACGCCCATAGGTACGCTGGGGGGTATCATAAAGCTGAAGGCTGAGTTCACCGACGACACACCACAGAGCGCGAACACGGAAGGATCGGAAGTTGATGTAAAGGACGTAGGCGTACTCTACCGGGTAGGTAGGACCTACACGCTTTACGAGCGGGATGACTCCGGAACGACAGCTATTGGGGAGCTCAATGAAGGTTGGACAAAAGCGGTGGGTAGCGATGGCGAGGATGTCACCGTAGAAGTATCTTCGCCGGCCCTTTCCGTAGATTGGGACAAGGGTACCTCAAGTAGCACGGGCATAGCTCCTGACTGGACCAAGTACGGATCCATAGGAGACCTTCTCAAAGGCACAGGGTTGGAGGAAACGTTAGTTGAGCTAGCGGAATTCTTAAAAGACTTCGAAGAATCGCTCCAAGACTCCGTAAAAGAGCTTAAAAAGTTTGTGGAGGCGCACATACGAGAGATTAAACGCTGGATACGCGTTGGAAAGCGTATAAATGCGTTGCTAGAACAGCTCAAGGCCCTTCTTTCCCCCAAAGCGGGTATTCACGCTCTTATGTTCTTTGGGAAAGGGGGAAATGAGTTCGCCCTGAACGTGTTCAAACAATCCATAGCGCTTTCGCCAGACCCCGAGCCTAATGTGGGCCTACTAGATGTGCTAGTGGATGGCCTGGACGTCAAAAGAGGCGTGTTGGACCCGGAGGCGGAGAGGACCGCCAAGTTGTCCGATGTATCTTTGTTCAAGAATAAGCAGATACCCAACCTAGGGCCTGAAACGCTGTGTGGTGGGTATATGGCCATAGGCGGCGACGAATCCCTGGAGGCCATCAGAGAACTAATAGGGCTTATCATGCTTCTTTTTGGGGGAGACGAGGGAAGTGCGGAAGATCCCAGCAAAAAAGCCATAGACGCAGTGGGCCCTGACCCCGACGATGACAAAGAGGAAAAGTTCGGACGTCCAAAGCAGCGCACAACCACCACTTTTGATCTGGGCATGGGAGTTACCACGGGTGTTTCCCCCGAAGACACCGTAACGACGTCGGAAACAATGTTTACACCCGATATGGCTTCGACTACGAATGAAGAGGACAAGGAGGAGGCATGCTAGTCAAGTACGGCGTAGTGGAAGGCGAAGAAGAAGAGATCACCACTGAGACGCTGCTCAAGAAAGAGATCAAGTTGAAGCGCAAAGCAGCTCTGGACGAGCGCACCAAGACACCAGCACCCGGTCCTAACCGGTATCCCACTAGCGGAAACCCTAAAGGGATTAAATACTAGGCACCTTGGAAATTATGGGGATCCCTCCCCCACCTATGAGCTGTGTCCCAAACTCCACGTAGCGAAGAGACGTGTTTTTCCTGCGAAACTCTACGCGCGTTCCTGCGCTTCCCTCAGACTCGACAACTCGCCAGCCATACAGCTCAGAAACAAGTACGTTGTCGTAGTCTTTATGCTCTATGTAGTAGTGCCCCACGCCTCGTTTGGCGAAGCTCCAAGCTAGCCTTACTAGTAGGGGGGTTAGCCCTATACGGTGCGTTACTAGAGTATCTTCTCGCATATATCTAAGAGCGGGTGTGCCTCTTAACGATGTCTAGTACGTCATTGAGCCAAGCTTCGGAATGCCGTTCCTCCATAAGGGTTTGCTTCCCCGCAGAAGACAATACTCCGTATATCTTATCACCATCTCGGCACATCCAGTAGTACGACGGTCCCGTAAAGACTTTGGTAGCCCCCTCAATAAACTCTACCGCTATCTCTTCCTCCTCGAAGCAACGCAGCGACACGTTTATCTTATAGCCACGTAGCTCCCAGTAGGCGCGTTTGGTGGGTATCCCCGGGATCAGAGCCGCCAAAGCAAGCAGGAACCACAGAAAGTGCAGGTTCCAGAAGGCTCCCAAAGCTAAAAAAGAGGGTAGGGCAAGTATCTGTGGAGCTATGTACGTAAAGGGAAACATAAAGGGGTGGTCACACCTGTCCAACACGTGTTGGAGCTCGTGCGCCATTGTTGAAAATTTACCTCGGGCACTTTTTTTGGCCCAAACCTCGCGAGGCCACCATACGTTCTTACCCAGGGTAGTTATGAAGCCTGTCATGTATCGGTCATTAAAGGGTTTGAGGAGGAGACCGATGAACCGCTGGGTTCTCGAGGTGTCTTTCATGAGTATCTGAACACCCAAAGCAGCTTGTTTTTGTTCAAGTTCTTTGTACGCAGCATCCCAATCAATCTTCCGCATCGGTCTCCTCCTCTACTACGCATATAACGCGACTGGTTTCTTCAGGAAGTCTTCCTTCCCGCACCATTTGCGCCGCTAGCGCCAGTAGGCATTCGCGGCTGCAAAATGATGCGTCTAAGAACCGCATCTCTCGTAATACGTGTCCCTGGTTATCTAGCGCTGTTAGGAGTGCTCCACTAAGCATGGGAGTGTCCGCACTTGCCGAACAACTTTTATTTACACACTTAGTTGAGGGGTGAAGTGTCCCTGACACTGCCTTTTTCCCACTCTAAGGCCAACGGTCCGTCAGCTTTCCCGTACAACACCCGTATTCTTTGCTGGGAACCAAGACGTTCACCAACATACTTGATGTCCTCAATTAAGTCTTCCAGCCGGTAAGTATCAGGAACTGGCTGACTAGTCGCTATAATTCCGGTGTCGGTCAGCAACCGCGCTTTATGCAACATCCAGGAGCGGAAGATTGCACGATTTCGTAGGCGTTCTTCTATCAAGCTATGGCCGCCAGCTTGCTCAACGCTATCAGCGACCGCTGATATAAGATTATCACTTGGCAAATCGTGAATCTCGAACTCCTCAGCCAGAGACCCTTCCGGGAAAGTTCCCCGCAATTCAGGAATGACTTCCTCTAAGGGCTTGTTCATGTCCTCAGCAGGTATGACGATGGTCACGACCTCTTCGGAAACAAGGACGCTTACCCGAAGAACTTGCAAGCTACACATCTCCCCTATCGATAGACACACGCTCCCAAGTGGCGGAGTCTGCGCGTATGGTCATAGAAAACCACCCATTAGCACGCATAAGAGCACGTAGCGTATCAATAGCCAACTGAGCAGGGCTATGCGGCTTTGCACTAACAGCGTCAACAGCCGCATCGGGCACTACAGAAACCTTCTGGACGCGTTTGCCCTTGGTTTTCTTAGGGGGTTGATTGGAAGTAACGGTTGCCATGTTTAAGGTCGCGCTCCTCCCGTTGGAAGAAGCCGCTTCGAACTGCGAGCGTACAAAAAGCTTTTCAAACTCTTTACGCGGCATACGGTGCTTAGAGGGCTTCAAGCCCTTATCAGGCAATCCGTACAAGCGATTAATACTGCGCCGTACTTCCCCTATGAGCGTCAAATCGGGCGACAGCTTACGCGAATTTAGAGCAACTCGTAGGTCCGCGTTAGTCAGGCTCGGATTGCCGTCCAACAGATCCCAAATTATGTGCAATTTGTTTACTTTAGCCGGGCGGGTCTTGTGATACTCCGCCGCTTCTTGCTTGGATATAAAATATTCAACAGGTTGTGCGTACGCTGTTCCAGCCATTTACCCTCCTCAAGGGAATATCTTCCGTATCAAATTGCCAACACTAAGCTCTGCCGATAATTTTCCGGTATACCGCGAAGTGTGGAACACCAAATTGTAGTGCTTCAATATGAGCACTACGCGATTCCTTTTAACGTTTACTACTACAACCGTCTCACCGTTTTTCAGCTTATACGCAATGGCGAGATACTCTCGTATGTCTCTATTAAGCTGTCGTAAATCCGCGCCCTCTATCCAGCCTACTATCCGGCCTTTAGAGTCAGGTCTTGACGGCCAGACTTCATCGATGTCCAACCAGTCTGGTAGTAACCCTTTTCTGCGTTTTACGAGTCTCAGCAAGTGCTCCGGGGTTTCATCCCCTGAAGTCACTATCACGGTGTCCACAAACCCTCCTTGGGCATTTCAAGTTCTCGTACTGTCATGTGTATTGTTCGCGCCCAACGTTCAAGCCATCCTTTTCGGATCCAAGGGCTTGGGATGCCTAGCGGCTTACTGGATATAACGGGGTTGCAAAGGCCATTGGCCCCTATCCCGGTTCGTTCGTAAGAAAATGCTTTCGCCATAGGAACGTTAGAAGCGTTCTCCCAGCGAAAGGCTACTACTATGCAGAGGTCAGCTTCATCGGTAGCTTCAATGATGGCAGAAGACAGCCGGACTAGCTCAAAACATCCGCCAGAAATGTCGCCCTCTGCATCTAATATATAGCCCCCCTGGGGCGTGGAGCTGTCTGGGATATATCCAGTCTGACTGCTGCATAGAAGGGGCACGGGCCACTTAGCTGCGGTGTATAGCTCTTTTATAGCTGTCATATGGACATGCGGGTTAAGAACCCACATCGGATTAAAGTTGTGCAGGTGAAACCCTACGCGCCGGAGATCATGGATTCTTCGGTCGGCAGGTTCACGAGTTTTTGAAAGACTTTTTGGCATCGCTCCGCGTCGATTAGGGCACTGTGTGCCCCGGTGTTTGATATTTCCAAGAAATCACAAATGGCTGCGAGTGACAGGCTTTCCAAGCCTCGGGGTACCAACAAGTGGTACGCCAGCGTTGCCGTGTCCAGCCAGTGGTGTGATATGCCTTTTACCACGCGGTGTTCGCGCAGGTGTTTGAGGATAAAACTGCTATCGAAGCCGGCGTTGTGAGCGACGACTACGCAATCACTTAGCAGCGTTTGGATCTCACTTATAACCCGTACCATCCGGGGCGCATCTTTCCATGCTTCAGCTGAGTAGTGGTTTATTTCCAAGGCTTTAAGGCTAGCTGTGTATAGTTTTTCCGGAGCTATCTTGGTCACCCAAGGCTCCCGGTCTTCGCGGATCACCGCGATTTCTATCATTTCGTGTATGAGTGGATCGAGGCCTGTGGTCTCAATATCCACAAAGGCCAAGGGGCGATCCGAAAGGGCTATCATGTTTGAAACTCTCCAGTTGTGGTCGTATGTTTACTCCGATGAAACCCACCGCCGAAATTGCCACTTGGGTCGCGCTACTCGATAAGCCTATACTAGCGGTAGGTGTCGCTATAACGCTGTGGGTAGCGTATAAACTATGGCAAAGAAACGAAGCGCTGCACCTAGAGATCCGCGAGCTTCAAGAGAGCTTTAGGAAAGACTTGGTCAAAGCGCACACGAGCCATAACAAGGACGCTCTGAACGTGGTAGTTCAGGCCAAGACAGCTCTAGAACAAAACACCGCTATGATACATAGCCTCATGACCATGTTGGAAGAGGACTAATGTGTAACGTAAAACAACTACCCAAGAATCCCCGACTAGGCCGCTTCATAGCTCTGACCCGCAAACGACTAACAAGACTAAAAGAAGCTGAAGCGGCCCTAACAGCTATAGAAGTGTCTATCCGAAGGAGCGGTGCCTCCCCGGAAATGGTAGCTTACTCGTACGCGGCTTCCTGTACGCCTACGTCCACTTCGGATTTTACATCCTGATATCTCTTTAGAACAACCTCGTAAATGGCACCAAAGCCATTACGGTGGATGTTAATGATCTCCCAACCATTGTCACCAAACGCATTCATTTTCTGCACAAATTGTCCGGGGGACTTGTAAGTCCCCACTATAACTTTATACCTGTAGCGTTCTGATGGTTCGCCATATTTAGGTCTAAAGTCACGTCTAGGTGATTTGTTGTAGTCTACAGTCAATTCATCAGTCATCGTATTACTCCATAAACATGGACAAAACACCTAGCACCGCAGGTGTAAGCTACATCTTCAAGGATGTTCACTCTCTTATGCCACATAATCGGGTTATTAATAGGGCTCTGATGGGTACCAATCCCTAGCGAATTTATAGGCATCAACGTCGCCTTCATCATGGAACTCTTCCAGAGAGTTAGCGACTTTACATTCTCCCGCAAAATCGGCGCCGGGCTCCGCGTATCTTAGTAGGAAAGATAAGCTTGGCCACGACTTTGAAGCTTCTAGTAAAAAGTTAACCGGGGGACCCCACGCGGTAAAAAACTCTACGGAGCGTACCGTGGGGCTAGGGTACCTGTAGCGGTATACGTCAGGTTCCCACTTTGTCCCCCAACACTGTATACGCCAGTAGTGCTGCAGACTGGACCTACGCCGGCTTAGCTCTTCTTCGCCTCCGCTATCCCTTTCTGCAAACGCACCCCACGTAGTTCCTTCTAGGGCTTTCTCTAGAGCGGGTATGTCGGAGGGTACGGGTAGAAAGTTATTAAACTGGAATGACTCTTTACGATTTACCGTGCGGCCACGCGCTTTAGCGAAAAACGCTTGCAGCTCGTCTTTAGGTCCAGACACCCGGAGGGTGTTCCTACACCAATTGGGCATCTAACAGCCCATTATCCTTTCGCGACGGCACTCCTCTTCGTACTCACTCCAATCATCCTCCCACGCGCGTATCTCGTCTTTAAGGTCTTCCGGATACGCTGGGATAAGCTGCACACGTAACCCTTGGCAGCCTGAGCACAAGGTATCGTAGGCTCCGCTCATGTAGTTTTCGTAAAACTCCGGATCCTCATCGAAGTCTTCCGCAGTAAGTCCGCTAGCGTCTATGGCCGGATTTACTATTTCCCCGCGCCCTCGACAGATTTCACATACGATACGTTTTACAGAGACCCGAAACTTTCCGTCATGATCCGCGGGTAAATACTCGTTATCTATAAGGCCTTCCAAGAGGCCCTCGTTAAGGGTTATCCAGGCGCTGTGATTATCTTCCTTTAGGGTTACGAACCAGCTGTGTTCGTGTAGCGCCTTAACCCTGGAATCGTTCTCGTAGTTAAGTCTTTCTATGTATGCTCGTTGCATAGCCATGCTCATCTCAAACGTCTCCTTCAGAAACGAATTCCACAAACTTAAACCCCCAATAAGCGCCACACTCGAGGCACTGGAGTTTAGGTACGCGCGTATTTTTGGAAAAAAGGGGTTCGGATAGGACCGCGGCGAAAGTACGCCGACCACATCGTGGGCACTCTATGGATATGGTTTTTGTATTAATGCCACCGTTCGAAGACACACCTGCTCCATCCTTTGGTTTTCTGGAGCTAGCATCTTCGAACGGCGGCTGGTGTGTAGGCTACAGTTTCTCTTTGAGCTTAGGGGCCACCTTAAAGCCAACGCTTTTGGAGGCGGCTATCTGAAGGGCAGCTCCCGTATGTGGATTACGCCCCATACGTGCTTTGCGACTCCGCACCTTGAACGTCCCAAACCCGTGATACCGAAACATATCACCATTGATAAGAGCATCTCCGACATTCTCGAAAACAGACTCAACAACGCGTTTGGCTTCTGCCGCGCTCAGGTCACAATCCTCAGACACCTTGCCAACCAAATCAGACTTCGTCACGCCGTTCTCCTCGTTTCGTGTTGTTAGCTAGCTAACTAGGGTGGGTTGCCAGTACGTATTACTAGCTTCTTCTTTCAGCCTTGCCAAGGCCTCTTTCTTATCGTTTTTGAGGTTTGCCTGCATTTGCACGAATTTTCGGTGGAGACTGACAAAGTTCTTTTGTTGGAGCATGACCGAACTAGGCCTGCCACCACTTAGCAGTTCTCCAAAAACGTTGCATGCGATTTGTATTTCCGTCTCGGAAAAGCTTTGGGCTTTCCGCCCCGCTTTCGGTGAGGGTTTCTTCACAGCCACTCTCTTTCTCGTGAATAGGGGACAACAGCTCTTTCTCTAGTGAGTTTAGCATTTCCTCAAGGCGTTCTAAACTAGGCGATTCAATCGGGGACTGCATTTCCTCATATACCTTCGCGAAGAGGATCGTGCGTTTCACAACGATTGGCAATGCGCACCAACTGATCCAACTCTTTCACAGCGACCTCTAGATCATTCATGTAGTTCTGAGAACTACGCTCGTAGCCCTCAGCTCTGAATCTCTCGACTGCTAATTCTACGGCTTCTTTGGCGTTACGCAACGCTTCTATGCGCTCAACATTCCCCATCAAGTTGTTCTCCGGTGTAAATCGAGAAATCGATTCACGGTTTTCATCTTTTTTATCCTCGCAGCAAGCGCGCGTACAGCAGCCTGCCTGTCTTCTGAGGAATCCCTGTCCATATCCCAGGGCATGTTTATTACACTAACACCCATATCCTGCAAGACATTGCACATAGCCGTAATTTCATCATCGAGCGCTTGTAAATAGCCTAGATCTATATTTACTTCGCATTTCCGGCCAGCGCGTAATTCGGCACGTCTCGCTATACGGCCCAAAGCTATTGTCGGGTCTACTAACAACCTCACGCATACATTCGGCAATAATACTGATGCAGTCATGGCGTGATAAAGGCTGGAATACGTTGAGAACTCTCTTGGCGTTAAGAACCCCGCATCTAACTGCAGCTTTGCAAAACATGTGTCACCGTAAAATGAGCGATCCAATACCGCATGGCCAACGTCATTCAAAACATGATGTTGTGCCAGCTTATGCTGCTTCCACCGAGCTTGGAGCAAGTGCACCTGCATGGTGAACGCGTAACGTTCCATGTCTTCATAAAAATCGGATAGGTAGGGATTAGCGTTATTTGTCTCGTCAGGCTCCATGAGCACCAAGGTAGTATCGCCTAGAGCATCCCCTAGCTCTTTTACCAGGGTAGACTTACCGCAGCCTATACCCGCCTCAACTATGACTGTCTTATGGGGTGTCACGGCGCTCTCCTAGATACATAGGGCCACAGGGCGTGGAGAAAATGCGAAGGGAATAGGGACCACAACTTTCTTCCGGAATAGCTACCGTAACGGCTTTTTCAGGACTTATTGCTCTAAAGTGATACTGACAAAGCCAAACGCTGTTGTCGGGGTCTGGAATGATGTTATTCCCAGCCTGCACCTCTACGATCAAGGCGCGTTCGGGGTTCCTTAAAGTGCAGGGCAATTGTATGAATGCCCTATTTTTGCACGCAGTTTTCTTCTTCTTTGTGATTACCTGGCACACTTAAACTCCGAAGTTCCAATTCTTCAACCAAAATAGGCGCCTTTAAAAAAGCGGCTTCTCTGCGGAAGCCTCTATCTACCGCTAAGCGGTATAACGTTTCGCTATCTTCCAGGTAGTGCCTAACTCTTTCCTCTTTCCAGCCACCCACGCTAAGGCCCTGCAGATTATCGATCCTATCTGCCAGCTTAATCATGAGGACTCCGGGAGGGGCTACGCTGAGTGTAGCTAAATATCGCTTGTTTCTATAGTGCTTTTCAGCAGGTTTGCTCAGTAAATCCACGTAAGCTGCCACTGTGGGGCCACACTCTCGGTATATGCGCTGATACACCTTGTTAGGGTTATCGCTGTCCTCGAGAGTGTCGTGAAGGACCGCTGCCGCCAAGTAGGCTGAATCCAGGTGTCTTGCGTACTTGAGGAAACTAAACTTAGCGACCCTTTTGGGGTGCTCTATGTAAGGTTCCCCACCGTCTCTAGTTTGGTGCCTATGGACATCCTCAGCTATCGCTAAGGCGCGTTTGTAAAGGTTCTCGTCAAATTCAGTAGCCATGTTCAATAAGCCAAAGCTCTAGCGTCTGATCCACAAGCTTATCCGGAGTAACCGACTTGTCTTCAGCCGCCGCGAGCAAACGTTCGTGTGTGCGTTTTCGTATCTTGATAGTTATCTCCACTTTTCTGGGGGCACCTGTTCTAGGCATGTCTACATCCTGGTTACGGGGTTTGTGCGTCTATCCAGCGCTGTAAGGCCTTTGCCACGCCGTCGGGTATAGAGAGTACCGTGTCGGGAGCGGTATCTGGAGCTGCGCCAACTTTAGGCCAGGAAACGCGCGTTCCGCATTTCATATGCAGTAGGTGTTTCAGGATGCGTTCAGGGTCAGCGCCGTCTTGTAGCCATCCTGACGTCAGGCGACCAATGGCATCAGCCATGATGGACATGTGACTGCCCGACTTGGCTATGTTTATAAACACCTCTAACGGACAACCGTCTTTGCCGTTTATGGTGACATACATCTTAGTAAGCGTACTTTGCACCTCATTTTCGTAAAGGCTGGCGTGTATGGGGACGTTGTACGTAATCCCTTCCAAGGTCCCTAGTTTACTGCGCGAAACTTTTTCCATCTCATTCCTTCCGTCTTCAAAATCTACGTATTTCTCTACCTGGCGCCGCCGGCAGCTCGAGACAACACAGGAGCTGTTCGGAGCAGGGCTTCCGGTGTGCTGCGAAGCAGCATTTACGGGGAGGAGCGTAGCGCTCCCAAAACACTTGTTTGCTAGATTCTGTAAACAAACGCGCGCGCTCACGTATTTAAGCCGATGAGGTACACCTGCAGTGCACTGTGATGTATGGCAACGTAGGGCTGTTCCACCCGGCTGAAAGCCGGGAACCCCTACAAACGGTGTAACACCGCCAAGGTTCTCGAGACCACTGAGTGTTAGCGCGTTCGCATCAATTAAGGTGCTTTCTATATTCGTCGTTAGTTTCTGCGCGCTTTAGGCTATCGGTGGCCAGCTTCAAAAATTCTGGCCTATGTAAAAACTCGCCTATCAGCAATGCTAAAAACACGCTGTCCGGTAAACGACCGGCTTCTGCGCTACCCACGGCGTCGTCGGACATTACAAATTCCAATCCGCCGTGTTCGCGTAGGACTACCGCTACGTCGTTACCATCTAAACTGACTTTCTGCATGACACCGCCTGAATTGCGTTCCTAACCAAAATTTAAGGCTTATCTGTAATTGTATAAAGCCTCATCCAGGGAATAGTTCGCATCTAAGCGCTTAGCAAGACGGATAATTTTTTTAGCGTACGTATATGACGAAGAATAGCAGACATTGCCGGCGTTGTAATGGCATAAAACCTCTTCCAAGTCGCTATACTGCTCTTTGTACGCCTGTAGCGCAGTAACCCCGGCTTGTATGAGGTCACAATCCTCTGATTCCCCACTCGGGCACCAGTAGCCCGGTATAACCTGCAGAGGGCCTAGGGCGCCTTTCCCCGACTTAACGTCTCTAAATCGGGACTCGTGCCAAGCCATGGCTATAAGCAGGGCGGGGCTTTCTCCTGACTCAAGCGCCGCTTGCCCGACTTGTGTGCACGTATTGATTCGCTCTTTTTTATGGGCATCCCCGTTAATCATGGACACCATAGAAATACACATCAGGAATACACCTACCATAAACAACCTCGTCTGAAGGGGGAGTCGCGGGACTTTACGGGATGAAAACCCGTTTAGCAACCGACCCTATCGCTCTAGTGGAGAAAGCATCAATAGCCCCTCCAGTAAAACCGCCTACTACAGGGGCCAGCTTGCCCAAATTGACCAAACCGTTTCCGTACTTGGTCACCAACTTTAAACCTACGTATTTGTTAATTTCCGCAATGGCGGCGTCAGGTATCGCTAATATTGCACGCTGGGTAAACGCAACAGACAGGTCAATGCCTGCACTCCGCATAACGTCCATCGCCATATTTCCACAGAGACAGGCATATATGAACACCCTAACCCGGTCGCTGTAGAGGTCATGCCGCCCCATGTGCGCAATCGCTGCAGACATTCTGAGCTGCAGAAACAACGCAGTCGCCATGTTGGCGGGTAGCATCGCGGGCACTGTTAGCGCCCCTGCACAGTTAAACAAAAACCCCGCGGTCCCAGCTTTGGTGGTTTGCCACCGCACCAAGGAATCCGCGCTTTCCCTTACGGTGCGAAACTCTTCTAAATAATCATCTGCCAGTGCTATGGCGGTATCTAAACCAGTGCCGCCATTTATAGCTTTGTCGTACGACCAATCTAACGTTTTACTTAATAGGTTGTTTGGGGTTTTTGTTTCGTTCATCTCTTTCAGTCACGTTTGGGTTTCTCCTATCGTTCGCTATGCTCCCTTATGGCTTTGTAATAACTGTCGTGAGACCGCGGATGCGTCCCGCCTCGACTCCGAGGGGCGCTGGGCGGGATAGCCGAGTACAGATCCTCAAACTGACGCGCGTACTTAGCGTCAAAAGGGTCTCGAGGGCTGTTTGTCCTAACCAGTCCCAGAACGGATAGTTTTTGTTTAAGGTTCTTAGGTTTGGGTCTGTATACGCCAAAATGGCTACAGAGCAGCCAAACCACATCCATAAAGGTCTTGGGAATTACGCCTTCGTCACGTAGATCTTCCAAACTCAATACCTTGTAACAAATTACTGCCCGCTATCACTTCCTTCGTGACTTTCGGTGCATGGGTTTACAGAAATAACCACGCTTACGTAGGCTATGCATTCGGGCACTCGCAGCTTGGTTGGTGGTGTATTTGTAATAGCCGTCTACGTTCTTTTCCATAAACTCATCGATGGAGTCACAAGAGTTCCACAAGGCCACCAGTTTCTCGGCCTCTTCGGGGTTAAATTTGCTATCAGTATTCCTGCGATGTTCGTCCAAGAAATACTTTAGGTTGTAGCCCTTCTTGCGATAGTAGCTGGCTTTTTGACTGGCCTTGGGCAAAGTCATGCCTAGTTTTTTGGCCGCTTCTTTGCCAGTACTCGCGGCGTCCCATATCCGTTTAAAATCATGCGCTCGCATGGCGATCGCCATTGTGGGGGTTACCAGGACGAGGCCGTGTGCATCGGCTAATAATTGCGCCATACGCGTGGTGAGATTCAGCTCTTTCGCAAAATCAACCAGTAGGGGTTTCTCTTTCGCAACGCGTTGCGCCACTTCCGCCGGTACCCGCTCCCACCTACTAGGGAACTTGGGTATACCGCGCAGCTTTCGCCACTGCCGGACCCGCTCCCTAGAAACTCCAAGTTCTTTGGCAATGTCTATGTCTTTGGCCTTGCCAAGTTTCGCCACCGCCTCTTCGGTAAGTTTTCCAACGTACCCGGAAGACCCGTATTTAGCGGTGTGTGCCTTCTTTAGAGGTGAAAGACCCGCCCGACGTGCCCAGTAAGACACCGTCGTGGGTGTTATGTCGAACAACACCGCAAGTTCTTTGGCGGTTTTATTTGGACACAGGCGCAGAAAATCGTCTTTGCAACGGGAGAACTTGTCGTGCCTGTCGTGATTTAGGCCTAACGCCTCAGCGATGCTAAACACCACTCCTCGACTGACCTTGTACTGACGCATTAAGCCTGGGATGGTCTCTACGCGATACCGCGCCAAAAACTCCTCACGCGCGTCTTCTGATGCTTCTATACGCTTTTTTAGTCGCAAACCGCGTGCATGGGTCGTAGCTTTTTTACCCATCTATCAAACCTAAAGATTTGTGGGGCGATGCCCCTAGCGTGGCATGCCGGAGAGGCGAGCTAGGGTTGGGAAAAATTGAGTTCACCAAAATATTCGTTGTTAATGCTGTAGTAACACCGCCGTATGTTTTTGCGTTTGAGCACACTAAGACACATTGAACATGGTCTTGAATTGGCGAATCCATAGGTGTTGATTCGCACAACGATGACATCTCTACCACTGACAATCTCCTTCGGAACAAAATGAATACACGCTATCTCAGCGTGCATGTTGGCTTCCAAAAACGGTCTTTTACGGCAAGGACGAACCCAGCCGACCGATCTCCCTTTGTTATGACCACTTGAGTAGATGCGATTCTTCTTGAAGAGCGCCGCACCGTGCTTATAAGTACACTCTGATTTCAGAGCTTCTTTTTTGGCGCAAGCCAAAGCCTGCGCTAGGCCTTTCCCGAAATCTTCGAGAGAGACCTTTCTGCTAAGCACTTCTATAGATGGACTATATCTGGAACCAGGAGGGTACCGGAATCAGTAAAGATGACTTCATCCTTGCTGCATTCCCGGTAAGCCTCTGCGGGGAGCTCAGGTAGCTCCTCGATGGTATATGAGACAAACCCGCCCTTATCCATTGGTATGCCCGTAACGTGCTGAGAAACAACACGTTCTTCTTTAGCGGTAAAATATTTCGTCACCTTTCCTAGGCTGTTCACATAGCCTGTGACACTAAAATACTTTGTTGTCATTGTGTCCTCGTGCGTGTGCTCGGTTTAGCGGTGTATAGCTTTATTGTTCTACGCTCTTTATGTTTGCGGGGTTGCGCAAACCAGTAAGGTTAATACCTAAAAACAAACTAAAAACAGCGTAACGCCGTCGAGAGTAATTCTCCACTAGAACTTTGTAAATAGCTGTACGTAACCTGGGCGACGCGGAACCGTTTTATGAGTCCCGCGTCGCTCAGGCGTATTTCATTACGCTCCGTGAGAGCGTCCGCGCTTCTCCTCCCAGTAAGTGAGGTGCGGCGGAATCGGAAGGTCTTCTTCCAAGCGCATCTGCTTCCACGCATCGGCCAACAACTGCTTGACCATCACCCGGTTACACGTAGACATGACGTGCTTGTCCTTACCCGCGCGAATGGCTTTGTCCGGACCAGCGCTGCACTTGGGGCATGCGCCGTCCTTGTAGGCCGTTGGAACCTCCGTGGTGCTGTGCTTGCTCTCACTCTTACAAGTAGCACAAGCTTCGTAACCCCAGGCGGTGTCGAAGTCGCCTCGAGTGTTCAGGTACCACATGTGGTCCCAGAACCTTTCCACGTAAGGTCCGCGGATCAATTTCTTACCGCGGAGGGTGTCCTTGCGCTTCCAGCCCTTTTTCACCAGGGCGTCGATCTCCGCCTTGTCCTTCCCGTCGATGTTACGGACACAGCCCCGCAGCAAATTGACAGGCAGAACGCCCAACATCTTTGCCCGCACGTTCATGGAGAAGGCATTGACGACACCCTTCTCACGACGAGGACTCCGGCCGCGACCATTCGAGGTAGGAACCACATTGAGGCCCGCAAAACTCCAGTAGGAACTGGGGCGCTCACCCTTGTAGGGGTCGAAGTGGCTGATAATAAAGCCGGCCATGAGAGGACCGACGCCGTCGATGTCCAACAACCAACGACCCGCCTTGAATTTACGGGTCAAGCGGTCAATGTCCTTCTCGTAGTCTTTGAGAAGAGCGTCGCCTCGTACAGCAAAGTCCTCCATCCGGTCCAGGTGTTCCGGGAGAAGGTGGATATTGGCACCACCCTTCTTGGGCCCTTTCTTGGGCAAGGGCTGACCGTCTGCGAGCGCTACGAGCGCCTTTTCGCGGTCTTTGGAGGTTGGGACGTGGATGCCGCGTTGTTTGGCGGAAATTTTCCAACGCTGCCAGTCGTAGTAATTGTTAACCAGCGCGCGCAAAAATACGCGATCAGGGTTCATGTCGTAGGGTGTCCACTCTGATTCTGGTGTGTTTTTGGCTACCAATTTAATCTCCTTGGCATGTTTGGGCATGGTTAGCCCATGAAATCATTGATACGAGGATCTCTGTTACCTGCTACGGCTTCAGCAAATACTCGTGCCAGCTCGGGACCTTCATGATGAATGAGTCCCATACAGATCAACCTCAAAACATCGCCGGACAACATTTGCCGGCCTAACAGGGAGCTGAGTGTCAGGAAGCCTCTTTCCCAATCAATCTCAGCACTCGATCCCTGTCCTGATTGAACATCGGGCTCGAGCACCCTGCTCCTATTGCCATGGCCTCTTTCAACCAAGGCTTTTCCGTCACTAGTCGGCATGTGTATTCTCCGGGGGCATCTCCTTGTAAATAAGTACAGTTTTTAAGGGGCGCGCCGTTGGCCACTCCAATGGCGCACGTCGCTACTTTGCAGCAATAGCCGCTTCTAACGCAGGGCGCTGCGCGCGTTTTCAGGTGCATAGGGCTCGCTCATCAAATAGGGGTTACTCTCCTGCAAAGGCTCGCTTCTGCTACCGGGGGGATTTTTAGTCCTTTGGCTCGCTTTCATCGCCTGGGTTTCTCAATCTGCGGGGCTCGCTTTCGCTCTTAGGGTTTCTCGGGAAGACAGGCACGCTTTTTAGTACAGGGTGACTCTTCGGCTTTGGCGCGCTCTAGTTGTTCGGGTTATTCGAATACACGGGCTCGCTCGTCGTATCAGGGTTTCTCGAACCCAAAGGCTCGCTCATAGGAATAGTTCCCCTCTTCATCTTTGGCGCGCTTTCTCCACCAGGGTGTCTCATAGCTTTTGGCTCGCTTTTCTCCGTAGGGTGTCTTCTGATCTAAGGCTCGCTTAGCAGGTATGGGTTTCTTTCCGCCAAAGGCTCGCTCTGCAAGTCAGGGTTTCTACTTGGGAATGGCTCGCTGCCTGGCTAAGGGTTGCTGCGACTTTGGGGCACGCTATCTGGGTAGGGGTTCCTCCAACTTTATGGCTCGCTCTCAATCTAAGGGTCTCTTTGCTTGACGGGCTCGCTCTATCCGTAAGGGTTTATCTCTTGAGTGAGGGCTCGCTCATCAAAAAAGGGTCTCTTCTCGTATCAGGCTCGCTCATTACCCGGGGGTTACTTGGCGAGTCCGGCCCGCTCTGGTGTGCTGGTTATCTCGGCTCTAGGGGCTCGTTCAATTGTTCCTTGGCGGACACAGACGCTATCAGCTCTTTATGTGTCACATAACCGTATAAGTGGCGTTGGTTGCCGCATAACTCACAACTGCAAGGCCTGCAGTGTGTTGCCGCCAACTTCCCTATTCTGGTGGGGTTTTCCAAATCAGAAGTGTTCCCCCATATCTTAGAAATCTTCCTGGCGTAACTTTTGGCCTTTCTAACGTACTTGCGCCGCAAGGCGCGACCTCTTCCAGACATCTCACCTCCTGCTACACACGTATTTCTGCTCTCGAAGTAACTGGGTCATGTCCGGGCGCGCGCAGCGCGCAGTCGACCCAGACAGCGTTTCGCTGCCAGACAAAGTGTCATAGCTGTGTAATTGGCGTTGTGGCACACACGTATTTCTACGTTCAGGTATAACTTAGAAGAGGACCTGGCCGGTTCGGCGCCCCGTGGGCGCTGTCTTCTTGGACAACGTAACGCTGTCAGACAACAAATCACTGTGTGCTAACCGCGCGCGCGACACACGGTATCTTCACGTCGCATAAGAAATTTGCGACTCGTGAGTTAGGGTTTGCTTGTCATCTTGCTAGATCTCAGGCAGTTCTTACAGGTAACTTCTTCTCGGGAGCGCCAGCGTAGCGTCTTCTGCTCGAGGCCAACCCCACAGTAAGTCTGCTGCTCAGTAGACATCCTGTAATGTATCAATGCCTTCTTCCGCTTCTGAAGGGCTATCTTTTGAAGCTCTACGTGGTCTGCCTGCGGTGCGCGACGCGGCGCAGGATGGCTGCCACCTGCTAAGCATGAAAGGTAATGTCGCAAAACGCTCTATATCCTTGGGTTTCTGTCGTCCTTTGGCGGTAGCGACCTGAGAGTTGCCTCTAACTCCAGTATACGCTTTCTAAGAACCTTATTCTCGTCAGAAAGCTTTTTATTGATTTCTTCCAGCTCTGCGCGCTGTCTTACAGCGTAATGCCCTTCCATACCTTCCTCATATCAAGCGGACACCTGTCCCACCAGTCTTATTATAGCCATCTTCACTTCTTCGTAGGGTTCGTTGAGGAAGTAGCCATCGTTCATTGTGGTGAGTAGGTACGTATTGGGTACAAACAACTTTGTGATCGGTGCGTTTTCTGTATCAAATTTCTGATAGTTCTGCGACGCCCAGCCCAAAGGAACGGGCACTACGGACGCTATTTGCGCCACATTGAACAAATGCGGATGCAGCAGGGTACCTATATCCTTGATTGTCGAACCTAGTTCTTGGGTCTTGTAGCCCGCCAAGCGGGACAAGTAGGTCTCTGTTACAGCGGTAAATTCTATAAAAACACTTTCGGGCATACGGTTTCCTTTTCATATCCACGATATTCGTTTATCGGAATCCCAGCTCCCGGAATTCCTTCGCTCGGGTTTCGGGCCAGCCGCGGGCCGAAGGCATCAGCGGCGTTCTAGAGCCTGAAGGCCGGCGAGGAATTGCCGGGTGCAGGGATGGAGAGCAAGCGCAGTCTATGAGGACCACGATAACTACGGGTGAAGCGTTGCGCTTCGGTTGTGCAAACCAATCTCTTTGGATCGGTACTTCAAACGCTGGATATTCTTAGTGTAAGAGCTCTACGACGTCAGCGGAGTATGCGTTGTGCGAGCGCGCTAAGCGCGACTTAAAGCACATGGCCAACGGTACGTACCACTATGTAAGCGTAACGCCTACAAGGTCTATTAGACACTAGAGCTGTCATGTACTGCGGCTATCCATAATTGGATCGTCGTTTCTTAACTAAAGGGTTAAGTCGGTCACGTCTCCGGCATGGTCCGCCTCCCGTTGTGGGCCATTGTCCAAGCCACAACTCGGACAAGTTCTTACATGCATGTTCTTCTTGCTTACCTTGGTTCTGTATCGTTCATTGCAGCCAGTACATTTCACCGGCATTACCTTCTTAGGCATCTTTGCCCCCTCCAATTTCATGGACGCTCACCACAGACACACTGCTAAACCCTTCAATCATATCAGGGGCAGTCATGGTCTTATTTAACTCATACAGATAGTTGGTTGGCAACTTGTGCTCTCTTATGCTGTTTTCATAGAGACACACGTTTATGTCAATCTCCCAGAACACCGCGCTCAAAGGACATTCAAACATCTCCGCTATCGCTATCAGCGGTGCACGCGCCATAGGCGTTGCGAGCGTTGCTTCAAAAACAACGTCGTACTTTTTGTCGCTGTCCAACAGCGCTTTGCGTCGTCCAGCTGTGGGAAGACCCATAAGTATGCAGGCGCTGCTTGCGCCGTTCTTCATCGCCACGCCGAAGTCGCGTATGCAGTTCTTCCAAACCGCTAGCGTCTCCGACCCTGACATGTGATTCTCGAGCCCGTCGTTAGGGCATATTAGCTGCATTGTGTTCCTCGTTGGCGCTTTGCGGCTGTAAGCTTTACGCCGCCTTATTATGTGTGCGCCTTTGTCCATCTTGACCTCGCGCAACAACGCTCCGGTAAAATCCGTGTCCATCATGCGGGCCAAGCGAAAGTCCGCTCGGTAAGCCTGTGCTCCTACGAACGTCGCACCCGCCAGGTCAGCCTTTCTAAAGTCTGCGCGGGTCAAACGACAACCATCGAAGCGGGTGCCTTGCAGGTCCGCGCTTCTGAAGTCCGTCTTGCGAAGATCCATACCGCTGAAGTCTAAATAAGACAGGTCTTGGCGTTTTAAATCCGCCGCTTTCATAGACAAGACCGGCAATCCAGCGTTTTTTAGCAAACGCCAGTAGCTGCACAGCCTTTTGTTAGTAAGGAGCTTGGTTTGTTTCGCCAAGGTCCATTCATTATCGCTGTAAAGCCGCTTAAACGCGCGCACAGCGTTGGCGTCTTCCGCCAATACGTCCAACAGGTTGTTCAAATTCCAGTCCTTTACTACGCCACGCTAACTGCTCTTAGCGCATTGTGAACTCTCAGAGCGTAAGTCTCGTAAGTGCCCATTATTAAGGATATTTGCAGTGGAACGTCGCTCAACGTGGCAACAGGCATCAAGGAGAAAAACGCCTAACCTGTCGAACGAAGCAACTGCCGTTAGTACTAATGTATACGGGCACCACGTTACCCTTAGGTCAGCGTGGCGCAGTAAAAGGCTGGTACTTTCGAGCTTATATAGCCCGATACATTTACTTATACCAAAAATAGCTGGTTTTTAGCCTATTTTGAGACTCTATCTCGCAAAGGATGGGGACGTAAGAACGACGTGCGCCATCTCGTCTCCGGTATGGCTCCAGCCAGTACCTGAGTAGCGGCAATTGCAAATCCGTCGTCATCTGGGTGCTCAAAATAGAATCCACACTCATCAATACGCATGGTCAGCTCAGATTTAGAAAAATGCCACCAGTTGGCGCTGAATCCAGGGTTTCTATAGCTGAAGTAGTTCTTTAGGGCTTCTAGCAGCACTTCTGGGTGTGCGTCGGGTTCTGACAGCCCTGACACAAACCGCCTGAACGCCTTTTGGAACGCTTTGCTGCGTATGACAGTCACAACTCCGCGCTGCCAGGGCTCAAAGCCGTCGGAAGTCTGCGCGCGTCCAATATTGGCTATTTCAGCGATATCGAGTGTTTCCATGCACCGAATTTAGACGAGACTTTTTTGCCAGGTCAAGTAGAAACAGCTTGAAAACGGCTTTAAGAGTGTTTTAGGTAGGGTAGTGTGCGGAGTTTCCCTACACTGAGGTAGTACTGCTGCAGTACGCTAAGTTGCCATACGTTGCCATACGTTTTCACTAAAAATCCACTGATTTAGTAACGATTCGTTGGTCAAACGGGGTCAAACGCGAAATTTGGTTGAAGAGTTCACCAAAATCTCCACTAAATTGGTGAAAAAGGGGATAATGTAGGTGTTGTGCCTACTAGAAATGAGGTGAATGTTGTGCAAAAATATTTGGGACAAGTGTACGTAGATAAAGGGTTTGCGAGGAAGGCGTTGCGAGCGCTGCTGAAGGAAAGATGAATGATTCTCGCTGCTTGCGCTGCCAGCGCTGCTTCTTTCTTTCTTTTCTTATTATTTTATAAATAGGTAGTAGTAGTTACGTGAGAAAAGGGCGTTTTTAGCGCTGTTTTGTTTTACCTTACTCCCTCTCTAAACACTTGATATTATTTAGGAATCTCTCTTAAGGAGAGCAGCGAATACATTGTCTTACAGGTAAGTTTATGTACGGTGAGCTCGGTATCTGTAGTGAGGGATATGGATAAAAAACTTTAGATTTGAGTAGGGAGCTCGAGGGATTTCGGCGCTCACAGCACTAGCAATGTTATCTTCTCTCACCTGGTAATCCGGTGGGAGGACTCCTTACCCTTTAAATTTGTTGAGTCGGTTTTTTTCAAACCCTTAGGAGTGGTTAGTACCGACCCAAAACACGACCGTTGATATCATTGAGGAATTCGAGACGCCTTTTTCAACTTCTTGTGAGAATCTGCCTACAGTGTTGCTATTTTTAAAAAATTGGGTAAAAAAAAATGCAAAACGTTTTTTTCGATGAAAAATTTATTATTCGCGTTTGAGGCCTCATCCCTTGTAGCTATAGTTGTTTTCGCAGAAATGGCTCTAAAAGTTAGTTGAGAAACCCAAAAACTGCTCCTCATTTTCGTTGACTTCGCTGAAACCGCATGTTATATACTGGGTTTCCGCAACCAAGGAGGTTCATCGTGAGTGCTAAATCCGCCGTGAAGCAGTCGTATTCCGACGTAGACCTACAAACGCCGCTGGCGAAGTATCGCCGCCTTCACCACATGACGTGGAAAAAGCTGGCAGCTCAGCTTGGCTGGACTATCCACAAAACAAGGCTCGTAGCGCTTGGAGGGAAAATCCCGCTCGAGATAGAGCGCCGCTACCTCAGCGAAAAGACGCTGGGCGCTGTGAACTTCGATGAGTGGGATTCCGTGGTTAGCTACTTATCCCGGCATGGCGTGCTTTCGCCAAAAGGCGGCGAGCGCAACAAAGCGGCGTTGTCCCGCTCGGGATCTGGACGCCCGAAAGCGTCGGGTTTTTCTCTGGTTTTGTACAAAGACCAAATGGCTAATCTGCGTAAGCGTGCGACATCAGAAGGGATTACGTTGAGCGCATATTTACGTATTGTCGTGGACACGCATTTGGGTATTCTTCCTACTGCGCCTGCCTTTGTGGCGAAACCCTCATCCGTGGAGATTTCTTCAGAAGAGGCCCCTCCTCCTGAGGATTCTTCCGTTGCAGAGGAGTCTGACGAGGAACCTATTTACGACGAGGCTTGGTTGGCCAAGATCACTCGTGAGGAAGAAGCCGCTTTTGGAATCAGCGAATCCGAATTCGAAAAGCTTGTTGAAGAGCGCAGAGTAAGTGCACAAAAATCCGAGTCTTGATAGCTCCATGATCGTTTCCTACCTCGAACCAACATTTACCAGACGGGCCGGACATCCCCGGTCATATGCCCAGATGCAGCAGCTATTAGACCTCGATATGAAGAATCCTCCGCTGGCTTGGCGGGAGTGCTTTGACCTGGCTAGCGCGTATGAAAAAGATAAAAAACGGTCGGATAACGAAATTACAAGCGCTTTGGAGTCTATCCGGGTAGCTTTTGATGCTGCGTTGATGCGCGCGTGCAGTGCAGCCATGGCGAAGAATATAAAAAGCGACGTACGCATTCCGAGCCGGTTGGCGGCGTTTGCTACAGAATGGGAAGCGGCTAACCCTAATTGGGAGGATCGCGAAGCCCGACACCTTAAACGGGTGGTCAATATCGAGGTGCTTAGCGGTGATTACAAAGATGACGTGGCTGTCAGGGCGAAAGTAGCAGATACCGAGGTAGACGCTGCGGGGTTCTTAGAGACGCTAGAAAATACGCACAGCGAAAACGTTGAAAGTAGTAGGGAAAGAGAGGAAGAACACAGAAAACGTGTGGAGAATCCCTCACTTTTATCGACAAAATAACGTGAAAGTCCTACTTTTTGGGCATGCCAGCCAAGCAGCCTAAAAAAGCTGAGGAAACCAAGCCAGCTCCAGAAGCACCCCAAAAGGCCTTTGACGAGGCTAAGGTGCTGAGCTGGCTTGAGTCTTATTTGGGAGGCAAGCTCCAGGCTTCGGGAGAGGGCGGTGCGCTGGAACTCCCCGAGTTGTTGAAGAACGTGGATAGGGACGCTGTTGAGCGAAAGAAGGACCGCAAGGAGAAGGTCGTTGATGCCTTGGGCAAGACCAAGGACGTTGCGGGAGACCTTGCACGTAAAACCAGGATTGCTCGGTTTTTACGGTCGGTAGGCGTAATAAAGGAGAAGGGTGATGGCATGTCCGTGATGGCTAATACCGATGCTGCTTCGGAAGCCAATTCCGGGGCAGGCGTTGATGCAGCGTTGAATGCGAACGCCAATAGGTCTGGAAACGTCGGCACCGTCATAAAAGGTGACGCCGCTGTCGTTGATCAACCGGGTTCGGGCCAGATGCAGGCTTCGGGAAGCGCTGCGCAGAATGCGGAGTTTGCTCGTCAGTTTGCGTCGGTGTTAGGACATCGGGGGGTTGCCCCGACGGGCGGACAAAGCGTCCCGATTAAGGGCCTGGCGTTAGGACTTAAGACACACGTAAATCCGGAGGAAAGTAAGTTGTCCTCAGTAAAACAAGCCAACATCGTCCAGCGTATAACCTCGTTTATGCGACGGCCGGCACATCTTAGGGCTGCGCAGGGCGCCGAAGACGAGGTTACGCGGCTCGCGAAGATACTCAGCGATCAGGAATCGCACTTAGTAGCGCAAACGACGCTTCGGGAGACCAATAGAACGCTCGCAGAACAAGCCACGCAAGCGTTGGGGAATGCGCGGAGAGAACAATCGTCTATGGCGCGGCTTACTCGTGAAGCGGACAGCCTGGTGGATTCCGCTATAGGCCAAGGCCGACGTTACGGAGATACCGCGCCTTTAGAACAGGCAGCGCAAGCAGCGCAGGAGGGTTGGTTGGCGCAAAGACCCCTTGTTGAGCAGGCCAAACACCAAATGGATGCGCTTCGAGCGCAGTTGGCCACCGATACGAAGACCATCCAAAGCCTAAATACGAAAATACAGGATACGCGCAACCAGCTGGGGCAAGCGGAGCAAGCGTTGACGTCTGCCGTGGACACGGTCAAGGGGACTACAAGCCCTTTGGACGTTGTGGGCGGTCTTCTCCCTTTTGCAGGTTTGGGCTACGGAGCCTACAGGCTGCACAAAGCAGGCGCAGCGTCCGAATCGCCTTTTACGCGCGTAATGCTTAAGAAGTTTGCCCAGCAAGGGTTTCCAGTGGACCCTTCGATGACCGCCGGGGATAAGGCTTTGGCTGCGGGTGCCATGGCTTCTGGTGGTTTGTTAGGTAAAGGACTCTCCGAGAGCCTGGCCCGTGTTCGCGCTGAAAGGGCAATGGGCCCCGTAGCGGAGTTGATGCATGGAGCGGCGGCAGGCGACGTTGCAGCGTCTGAGGCGCTCGCAGGGGAACTTCGCTCATTAGGCTTGAAAGGCCCAAGGGCTCTGACGTCAGCCGGACAAGCGGAAGGTGCGGCGGAAAACCTTCTGGGGGTTCTGCGCAAGGCGTACAGGTCTCGGTCCTTACCCGTTTTGATGGGAGGAGGAGCGCTCGCGGGGCTTGGAACGCTTGCGGCGTTCAATAAGAGCAAGATGCCGGATAGGCCACCAGTCCCGCAGGGCTACCCCGAGCAGTACTATGCGCAACAACACCTGGGGCACATGTAGCCATGAACAACTTCTACAAAACAGCCTACGACCTCGGTGCCCAACAGGCCCTGCAGGACTACGGGATAACCAAGGAAGCCGGGGCCCTCCAAGCGCTACGGGCTAAGGCCGTCCAAGCTCTGGAAGCCGCAAAAGGACTCCCTTCTAGGGCGTCGGAAGCGTATAGAGGGTTGCCCCACCTGGGCTGGGGACGGACCGCACTCGCTGCGGGAGGACTTGCCGTCCCGGTGTTGGGGGCATCCGCCTATTTGGGGGATTTTACCGCTGCCAAAGCCCGGGCAGTCCGAGAGATTGAAGAAGCTAGGAAGTCGTATCTAGGTTTAAAAGACTTGGAAATTGAAAACTCAGATAGAAAGCTTCAAAACATCATTGGAGACCACATCCGATCTCTCGGAGGCTCTTCTGAGGAAGATATACCGTTGGGAGATATCCCGGAGAAGTTACGTTTGGAGGCACATGAACGTATGACCGACGGCGGGTATCTCTCCGACATATTCGGAGGAGAAGGCGACCGCCTATCTGCTATCCCCGGTTTCTTTAGTTCCCAGCCGGAATAATCAATGCATAACTTCTACAAAACAGCCTACGACCTCGGAGCCCAACAAGCCCTGCAGGACCATGGGATAACCAAGGTTTCTGATTTGTCTGACTACGTGGGTACAAGTAACTATATCCCGTATGGAGCACCCGACGAAGAGGGGCCTGGACAACCGGGCTCTTATAGGGGCGTTCCCATACGCGAGGCGGGTTTTCTGGACAGGTTCCCGCTGTTTGGAAAGAGGCCATATGTCTTACCCGAAAACGTGGATTCGTTGAGAGAGGCTCTCTCCAAAATTAAAGGTATTGACGTGGCTACGGATGATTGGACCCGAGAGCACGGGGACCCTAATGAACCCGCTGTCGAGTTTGGGCACCTAGGGTCCGGAGACGACGCTTTAGAGGCAGCGCTAAGCAAGGTTCTGCTGGCGGCTAGGGGGCAGTAATGAACCCCTTCCTCAAACAAGCTTACGACCTCGGAGCCCAACAAGCCCTGCAGGACTACGGGATAACCAAGGAAGCTGGGTTACCAGCAGCTTTGCAGGCTCGGGTTGTACAAGCTCTGGGAGCTGCAAAAGGACTCCCGGGGAAAGCGCGCGACTACCTACAGACCCACCGGGCGGAGCTGCTACCTTCCCTAGTGGGTCTGGGTGCCCTGGGAGGTCTGGCAGGCTTGGGATACTCTGGCAGCGCTCAGACGCATGCTCGTAAGCGCCTGCTAGAAAGGCAGGGTAGGGAAGCTGAAGGTATCGGGCTTACGATCGAGAATCTTGAGAGAGACATACATAACATTCGGGGAGGGTCTTATTACGACCAAGAGCCTGAGATACCGCAGGGAGATATCCCCCACGAACTTTTAAGCTCTTGGTAATAACTAATGCACCCCTTCCAACGACTCAAAAAGGCTCTCCTAAGGTCCAAGGCGGCAGCGCAAAGCGACGCTCCCAACTATCGACCTGCGGAAGAAGCCGGAAAGGCCTGCGGCACCTGCGTAAACTTCACGCCAACCCCCGAGGGCGACCGGGGACATTGCAAAGCCTACGACTTCACCTGCAAAGCCAGCTATGTCTGTGACGCCTGGGCCCCCACACAATGAACCACTTCTACAAAACAGCCTACGACGCTGGCGTAAACCAAGCCCTTCAGGACCATGGCCTCCGTAAAAAAGGCCAGCTACAAGCCGTTGAGTCTGTTGGCCAATTAATGGCAGGTGCGGGCGGGTTCCTAAAAAAGCTCACCAGTCCTCGTACTCACCCCACCAGAGACCTTACCCGGATGCAGCGCTGGCTTAGGGCTCGGTTGGTGGGACCTCAGGGACGACCCGACAGTTTGACTGCAATGCGCGAAGCAACTGACAAAGCCAAGCGGCTTGAGGGGCTAGGCGCGGAGACGATGAGATCCCCGCGAGCAGGCTCTGTGAATCAAGCTCTTGAGGTGATTCTATGAACAACTTCTACAAAACAGCCTACGACGCTGGCGTAGACCAAGCCCTTCAGGACCACTACGTAAAACTTTCATCGCTGAAATCCCTCCTTTCAAAAGGGTTAGACGCGGTGGGCCCAAGAGCCCAAGTATCTCTGATGGGAGCGGCATCCGGGGCTTTGGGGGGTTTTGTGCCCACACCCGATTTTGATCTGGAGGGTGCGCATCGTAGGGCGCTGAAAAACCCCAAGGTCCTTTTTCGAGTAGACGACACAACAACCACTTATAGTCCTTTGAAGGGTATAGGGGGCGCGCTGTTGGGTGCGTCGGTGGGGCGTTATGCCGGTGGCATTGGGAAGTTGCACTCTCTGTTGAACCCAAAGGCCCTCCTCAAGCCGCTTGAAGCAGCGCACGAGGCAGCTCTAGGAGAGGTGATTAGCAAAAGTATCGCTAAGCATATGGGGGAGCTTAGCGCCGTGGCAGGGGATGTCGCCGCAACGCAAAGAGTGGCGAAGGACTTCGCAAATCCTGGGTGGAAGGATTTCGCTGTCAACGCACGTAACTACGCTAAAGAGCTTAGTAGGAGCGTAGGGTGAACAACTTCTACAAAACAGCCTACGACGCTGGCGTAGACCAAGCCCTTCAAGACTACGGTCTGGAGAAAGAGGCCATTGTGCAGCACCTTGCGCGAGGAGCCGTTGGCGCGGGCATGGGCGCTATGACTGCCGGTGAGGGCAATAGAGGCATGGGCGCCTTGGTAGGCGGCGTAGCGGGACTCGCGGCAGGCGGTGCGGGGTCTCGAGCCTTTGGAAAATCAGACGTATATCGCCAGGCGGAAATGGCGGGTATCGGCGGCAGGGGTGCCCGAAAAGTGCGGCAGGGCTTCCTAAACACGGCGAGAAAAGCTAGCCGGGAGGGTACCAAACTAAACCCGGCTACCCAGAACATGGCGGATCTAAGCCGACGCTATCGCACAGCATCAATCAACTACAAACTGGCGCCCATGGCAGCAGCAGGCGTCGGGGCGGGCTTGGCGACACGCGGCGTTGCGTCATTAGCGGCACCTCCGCAGCAGCAGTACCCACAGTACAACCAGTACCAGACCCCTTATTACGGAAGGAGGTGAGGCAAATGACCAAATCTGAAAAGATAGCCCAGTTGGCCTACGACGCAGGCGTTCGCAGCGCTTACAGCGATTACGGCCTTCAACTCCGTCCGGTTGAGCCCACGGTAAAGTCGGCGCAGCCCAATGAAGACATGATACGCCAGCTTTACTTGGCGGAAGCTGCGCGCGCAATGGGTGATGAGGGACAGCTCAGCTTCGGCGGGTTAGGCCCCGGAGACCAGGACCTTATAAGCGCCCGCGCGCAGCAACTGCAGCAACAGCGACCTGACATGATCTCTGGTGAGGGCCCTTTTTACGACGTAAACCGCGAACCCATGGTTGAGCGCGTTGAGCCAGAGGCCGAGGCGGGCCCTGCGGAACAGGCGGAACTGCAGCAGCAAGGTGCGTCGCCTGCAGCGGAAGCAGCGCCCGTGGAGTCCATCCCCCAAGACACCTCCATACAGGAGATGATACAGGGGTATTACAACCAGCTTATTGCCGCTGGCTATGCCCCGCAACAAGCGGAGCAGATAGTCATGCAGCAGTTACAGCAGCAGCAAATGCAAGCTCAGTGATATTGGCAACCTACACCACGCGGACTAGTATTACTGCGTATTGAAGCCGGAGTTTTAGACCATGCACTCTTTTGATCGGTTGAAGTTGGCGCTGGTTGGGTTAACCAAGATGTCCAAAGGGACCCCGGTGAATCGGAAGACGCTTATCCCTCCCATTAGCGAGAAGGCAGTAAAAGTCCAACAGAAGCGAGTTAGAGAGGCTGACCCTAAGACTAAGGCGAAATTTATAGTCGATGTGCAAGGGCAAAACGTTAAAGGTAGAGGCCCCCAAGAAACGGAGTACACCGGATAATGACCCTAAACGACTTCCATAAACAGGCCTACACCGCAGGCACCAATCAGGCTCTGACGGACTTTGGGTTTACCAAACAAGCCATCGCAATGAGCCCCGCAACGCAAAGGTTGCTCGGAACCATACTTGGTGGCGGTGCCGGCGCGGTGGGCGGTGGGCTGGGCACTGACAGCGGCCGCGGGGCGGTGATGGGTGGCCTTGCGGGAGCTCTGACAGGGCGAGCAGGAGCGGGGGCCCTAGCCAAGGCGTTATCGGGGTTGGGCGGTGGTGCGTATGCCTTTCCCGCCACGGGGTTGACCGGTTTGGCCTTGGGCGCAGGGGCGCTAGGCGGAACAGTGGGCAAGGCTGGCTTGGACAGCGTTGAGCGCACCATGAACGCTCTTGGAGATTCCGTACACGGAAACTTGTTACGGGGGATATCTGAGGATCGGGAATGACCCTCACCGACTTCCATAAACAAGCCTACACCGCAGGCACCAACCAGGCGCTGACGGACTTTGGGTTTGCGAAGGAAGCCGGCGGGGTGTCCCGCATACTGCTCGGAGCCTTGCTGGGAGGCGGTACCGGCGCACTTACTGCCGGAGAGCTGATGGGCGGTAGTGACCGGAGCGTACGCGCGGGAGGTCTTTCGGGTGCCGCTTTGGGAGCGCTTTTGGCGTCGCCATTGGGCCGTAGCCTGGAGACCGCTTATTTGCCCTTGGCCACTGCTGCAGGCGGGGGCTTGATAGGCGCTGGCATAGATTACGGAAGGACACCATGACCCTCACCGACTTCCAAAAACAGGCCTACACCGCCGGAGCCCAACAGGCGCTGGTGGACTTTGGCGTCGCTAAAACCGCCGAAGAAGAAGCACCGCAGGACTATCGGGCAATTGCCCTGAGGGCTCAGAAAAGGCAGAAAGCCCTGCAGAACATACTGCTCTCGACGCTGGGGGGCGGAGCACTCGTAGGCGGTGCAGGCCTCATAGTGCCCCAGCTCCAGTTTAAGGGAAACCCCCTCACGGATGACGACCCACATTGGCGGGATTTTTCTTCCTTCGTCCATGGAACCACAGGGGCCATAGGCGGAGCGGGCCTAGGTGCGGGGCTGTCGCTTCTTGCCAACTACAAGGACTTATAGGAATGACCCTCACGGACTTCCATAAACAAGCCTACACCGCCGGAGCCCAACAGGCGCTGGTGGACTTTGGCGTCGCTAAAACCGCCGAAGAAGAAGCTGTGAGCCATGACGATGTCATGGACACGTTTGTGCCCAGTCACATGTTGAGTAGGGGGGCGGTGGGCGGTGGGCTGGGCGCGTTGCTGGGTGGAGTGGTGGCGCACCGCGCACTACGCGACAACGAAGGCGGCGCAAGCTGGGGCCAACTAGGAAAGGGGTCGCTAGCAGGCTTGATGGCGGGCTTGCTGGCGGGTCAGATCAGCGGGGCTCATAAAGGTAACCAGGCCCGCAACCAGTACGCGAGGTATGTTGACGAGCGCAAGGGGTACGGCCGGGAAGAGGCTCTTGCAAGGTTCAAGGCCCGATTGCTGGAGGACAGTCCGACCCTGGCGAGCACCGTGGGCAGACGAGCGGGCGGCTGGGGAGTGGTAGGAGGGTTGATGGGAGGATTGGGGTCGCTGGCCCTGCAGCCCAGCGCTCAGAAGCCCGACTGGGAAGAAGCAGCGCGAACGGCGCTGATGGGCGGCGGCGCCGGAGCTCTGTTTGGCGGAGCCACGGGTGCGTTGCGGCACCCTTTCAGGGCGAACGACTACAAGGCGGACGCGCGTACGATGCTGCGCAACTATCCGGTGATCGCTGACGAGGTCGAGGGCGTCAACAAGTGACCCTCACGGACTTCCATAAACAAGCCTACACCGCCGGAGCCCAACAGGCTCTCACAGAGGTTGGACTGGTTAAGAATGCGATTCTTCTGGGAACACATCCTCCAGGACTCTCGGAGGAAGACGTGGACGAGAGCCGCATGGCGCTAGCGCGGATAGATAGGCCGGATGCACCACACCCGGACGACTTTGTACCTGCGCACATGGCGTTGCGCGGTACTTTTGGAGGTTTGGCAGGCGGCGCCCTGGGAGGTCTTTTCGGTCTCAGGCAGAGCGCCCTGAGCAACCCCGGCGCAGATCTTGACTGGGGACAAGCGGGCAGGTCTGCCTTGTTAGGGACTTTGTTGGGTGGGGGCGCCGGCTTGGTCAGCGGTTATCGCAGCGGTGATCAGCAAAGGGACGATTACGAAACGTACGCGGCGCGGCGCGCCCTCGAAGGTAAGGAGTCGGCAAGAGCCGCATTGATCGAAGAGTTGAAAGCCCGGCATCCGCTTCCTTCTAGGCAGCGTGACATAGCCACCCGAGCGCTAGGGACGGGCCTTATCGTAAGTGCCCTTGCAGGGACAAGAGCCGCGGCTGCTCAAAAGCGCGAGGGGCGCATGTCCCTTGATTGGGGTGAACTTCTCCCGTGGGTTGCGGGGGGTGGTGCTTTGGGAGCGCTGGTTGGCGGGGGACTGGAAGCTTCGCCGTTTGGCACCTCCGACCGTAAAAACCGCAGCAACCTTTTGAAAGAACTTAGGGCCAAGCAGCCTGACTTGTTTGAACAAATGGCCCAGAGCCGTGCGGGGCTTGACCACTACGGACGCATATACGAATGACCCTCACCGACTTCCAAAAACGCGCGCATGACCACGGCGTAAACAGGGCCCTCGAGGACTTCGGTATAAACAAGCTCGCACAGGGCCAGTATCAATACACCCCTGAAGAGGTAGCCCAGCTTCAGGCTATGTACGCACAGCAGCAACAACAATACGGCCACGACGGGTCCGTGCAGTACTTGATGGACTCTCCCGGATACATACCTCCGTCGCAGCCTCAGGAGAGTAAATTCCGGACAGCGTTGCGGGCAGGCCCTGCGCTGGGAGCCGTAATAGGCGGCGTTGCGGGCTTAAAGCATCCGTTCAGCAGAGCCCATAGACTACTGTCGCCGCTGTTGGGGGCGAGCGCCGGTGCGGGTATGGGTTGGTTGCCGGATGTGTTTGCCACCGGAGCGGAGTCGGTAAAGGATTTAACGGCGTGAACAACTTCTTAAAAACCGCCTACACCGCTGGAGCCCAACAGACGCTGGTGGACTTTGGCGTTACTAAGAAAGCGGGTCTGCCGGCCATGATACGCGCTAAAGGCAAACAAGCTGCAGGCGCTGCGTTGACGGGATTACGGGGTTTAGGTGTCCTTAGCGTTCCGGCTTTAGGTGCGACGGCAGGGTATATGGCTGCACCTGAGGACGCCAAAGGTGTTGGCGCTACTGTGGGAGGCGTCCTTAGCCTACTGACCATGCTGCCGGCGTTGCAGGCCGGGCATTTGGCGCATGGGGCGATTCTAGGCCCGGCTAGTACCCTTTTTCACGGACAGCGGGCCATACGCCCTACAAGACTTCGTAGTGCTTTAGCGGAGCTAGGGGGCCAGGCCGCTTCTTATCCGATGCCGGTTGCTAGCGGCTTACTAGGGGGTATTACAGCCGACATGTACGCGCACAACACCCGGTCTCTGGGTAAAGATAAACCATGAACAACTTCTTAAAAACCGCTTACACCGCCGGAGCCCAACAGGCGCTGGTGGACTTTGGTGTTGAGAAGACGGCCTTGAGTCCGGCTAGCGTAAAGGCGCTGTTAGGCAGTGTGGCCGGTAATAAGGCTGTGCGCACGGGTGCGTTGTGGGGTGGTCGAGGATTGGGACTCGGCGCTACCGGCCTTGTTGGCGCCGATCTATACGGTCGTCTTATGGACCGTATAGAGGATGAAGATCTAAACGACGCACCAATGGCTAATATTAGCTGGAAGCACCTCGACCCCGGTGTCCTCAGGCAGCACATAGCCGACGTCATCGGACAAGATGCAAAGAGCCGATACCTAGACAATCAACCTGAGTACGATAGCGCTCTTGATCGCTTTGAAGAGGCGCTGATCGGCGGTGAGACCCCATGAACAACTTCTTAAAAACCGCCTACACCGCTGGAGCCCAACAGGCGCTGGTGGACTTTGGTGTTGAAAAACAGGCTAGCGTGCTTCTCAGGAACGCCCTCATGGGCGGCGCTCTGGGAACTGGCGCGGGCGCTTTGGGCGCAGGCGAGGACCACCGCGCATCCGGGGCCTTGCTGGGAGGTCTGACAGGCGCGCTGGCAGGCGGCGTTGGCGGCAAATTGCTGCATGAGCTACCCGGGGTGCTCAGGGGCAAGCTCCCGGAATTGGCCGAAAACGCCACAAGGACTGAGCGCCTCAAGCACTTTTTGAGTAAACAACTGGGCACTGCCCCGACAATGGCCCGCGCAGCGGAGTCTGCGCTCCCAGCAGCGCTTGCACCGGGCGCAGCGGTGTTGCCTGCGTACTTGATGGCAGATAACTTGGCGGGTGAAGTGTAGGAATGGACACTTTTTACAAGACTGCTTACGACGCTGGGACCACCCAGGCGTTGGTGGACTTCGGCTTGGTGGATCCGAGCGGTCTGTCCCGGGAGAAGCAGGCCAACCTGAGAATTTTAGAAGCTATACGGGCTAAGCGGCAGGCTCTCAATGAGGCTGCAGGCCGATTTGCTCCGTCTTTGTCAAAACCCCTACACAGCGTTTCAGATGTGGGTACTTATGTCCGTGCTGCGGGGCGAGAAGGGGCAGCCACGACTAAGGCTCTTGCCGCAGAGAAAGCACGGAGGGCAAAGGAGTGGGCCCTACAACAAGCCCGGGACGCTGCGGATGCGGCAGCGCAAACTGGCGCGGGAAAAGTAGTAAGTGACGTTGCGGCAAGCGGCAAAAAAGCACTCACAGCTGCCGAAGAACTTGCCGCCAACCCTGAGGTATTGGCCATACCCGCAAGCGGTCTTCTGGGCTATGGCGTAGGCAGCGACGTGGGTGACGGGGCGCTCGGCGGCATTGTTGGAGGTGCCGCAGGCGTACTCGGGGGAGTTGGAGGCGTAAAGGCGTTGCAGCGTCTACGGGCCGCTAAAGCATTGGAAGCAGCCACGGGCCTTGGCCTTGGCGGCAAGCTTGGCCTGGGCATAACTGCAGGGACGGTACCTCTGTCCGCTCTGGCAGGCCGTGGGGTAGGGAGTTTGAAAGAGTCTTCCGACAAAACAGCGGGTCTCGGACGTCTCCTCAAAGCACTGAACAAGCCTCTGGATAAAGCCATTACCATCCCGGTAACGCCGCTGACTCTGGCACTGGGTGTTTCTGCACCTACGACAGCGCTGACGATGCTTGGAGTGGTCAAGGCCCGAGAGGCCTTACAGGACTAACGACATGGACAATTTCGTAAAAACCGCATACGAGGCTGGCCAGGCTCAGGCCTTGTCGGACTTGGGTTTCACCAAGGAAGCCATCGCCCAGTACATGCCGCATCTGCGTAATATATGGCAGGGCGGGAAAGGCTTGGCACAAAAGGCCTACAGCGGGGCAAGGGCTGCTCGGGGTCTTCCAAATACAGGGGCGCACCAATTAGGACCGGGTAAACACTACGGACTTCTGGAGTCGGGTATTGCGGGTTTAGGGTCTGCTTGGCGAGGAAAGGTCCCTGTATACGGCCAAGGCGGTATAGACGCATTGGGTCGGTTGCAGCGGGGTAGTGGGACGGGGCAAAAGGCCCTTGAGGCGACTGCTGAGCAATTAGGCGGGTTTGGCGGTCTGGCTCGCGGGGCGTGGCGGGGCGCGGGCAATCAGATGCGTAATATGCAGAAAGCGTTTTCTGAGCCTTTAGTTAGGTTTGAGATGAATATGGTGCCAACGACCGATCAGGCCACGCGTCTTGCGAGAAAGATTACTACCGGATAGGGCGGGGTTTGATGGATAAACACACCGCCGCTGTCTCCGTAGCTCTCATAACAGCGGTGGGGGGTCTTTCATCGTCCCTGATCAACCGGTTTGACCCCGCAGAGCCCATGGCAGAGTCCAGCTACGAGGCTTTGAAACCCGCATTTGTGGCTACGAGCTCCCAAGTAGAGGAACTCACTGCGCGCGTTTTCCGTTTGGAGACGCTCATACTGAAAATGACCGCGGCGACGCCTAAAAAACCCCCGAAAAAAGCTAAAAAAGCTAAAAAGGCAAAAAATAAGGCGTTGAAAAAGGCCGCGAGCGCCTTGGTGGTCGCTGAAGAGCCGAAAGTGGAAACGTTCACGTTGGCAAGCGGCGAAAACGCGGAAATTCCGGCTCTCGGCACGCGGAAACCCTGGCTGCAACAACAATTGCCCTCTCTAGAAGCTCTGAAAGCGCAAAACACGACCCCAAGTACGAGGACACCATGAGCGATACCGTAAATTATTCGTTTAGCTGGAAGTCAGCCATCGCTTACAACGCCAAATTTGCGAAAAAGAACGGCTGGTACGGAAATATACCGGAAAAGGTGTTCGACACGTACCCGGGCTTGGTGTTTGACGCCATAAACGGCACCAAAGAGGAAAAAACAGAGTTTGCGTCCACTCTGATGGCGTTCCAGGTCAGCGCCGGCTTCGACAAGAGCGATCAAGACGGAAAATTCGGACGGCATACGTGGGATGCCATGCTGCGAATGTTTGATCCCGTCTCGGACCACGAAGATTTTGTATATTGGGGCGGAAGGCGCTTCGGAGTGGACCACGGAGAGATTATTACGTGGGACGACTCCGGAGGACTGGACTTACACAAAGATGGCGGTTGGCGTAAGGACAAAAATCGCGAAGTGCGGCTGGTTGTCATACATTGGGGCGGGTTGCATCCCAAACAGTGCCGAAACGTGTTGGCAAACCGGGATTTGAGCTCTCATTTCGGAATTGGCAAGGATGGCGTCTATCAATGGCTTGATATGGCGCATGTGGCCTTCCACGCCGGGTATCCGAACTCTTTTAGCGTCGGAATAGACATATGCGAACAACCAGAGCGCAAATGGGCGGATTGGTACGCTAAAAAGGGTTACCAGAAAGAACCCGTGGTCAATACGTCGGGAAGAGGGTCTAAAAAGATACTTTCACTCGATCCGCGCACTGCATCCAATGTACAGCGGTGCGTAAAGGCAATTTGTGATGTTACGAACGTTCCTTATCGTTTCCCTCGTGGTTCTGCTGGGTTTGGTGATGCTGGCCCTGTATGGCATGGGACGTTCGCCAAGTCTGATCTCAAAGCTGGCAAGTTCATGGGGGTGGTAGGACACCATCACATCAGCAAGAAGAAGTGGGACATGGCCTGCTGGTGGGATGAGATATTTGGTACAGATAGCGTCGTATAAGTAGGTATCTATGACTAAAAGAGTAAGCACCCACAGGAAAAAGCCCGGCACGGATCAAACTCTTTGCGGCCGCCCGGTTGGGGATTACAACTTGGTTGCAGTCCCTACTTGTAAGACGTGTGTAAGAGCGTCCGGACACGCGGACTGCGAAACCTGCAAGGGCACAGGGTGGGTTACTGTGTGTTTGCCTTGGACAGACAAAGCGCGCAAGGCTTGCGTGGATTGCGCCAATAACTAGTAAACAAGCATCTCGCCACTACGCTCTCCAGTACCTATCTTTAGTGTGCAGCAGTGAAGCCTGGAGAGTATGATGACCGAAGAAGTAGTAAACATTCTCACAGAGGCGGGACCCCTCGGAATTTTCGCCCTGTACCTCATCTGGCAGCGGCAGAAGGACACGCTGCGGATGGAAGCGCTGCAGGAGAAGTTCCTGACCCGGCTGGACGCTATGGACGAGCGCAGCGACGCTGCTGTGGCGACGCTGCGGGAGAGGTACGATAAGGTGATAGCCGAATACAACAAGGAGCGCGCCGACATGATTACGGGCTTTGGAAAGCTCGACCAGTTGTTCGATACGTGCCGAATGCGACAACAAACCACTCAGTCAGTGCCAGCGCCAGCGCCGCCTACAATTCCGCCCCCGCCGGCACTTCAGCCGGAACCACCCGGTGGCGGAATGACCATTCAGATTGAGCGGAAGGTGCAGGAAGCTCTGGAGAAGATGTCGAACGAGTCCGACACTGAGCGGGTGCCGGATCTGTTCGACAAAAACATACTCGACTAGAGTCCTAAATGTATCAATACCGAGTGGACAAGGTAATCAAGGTAGTCGACGGGGACACCGTAGACGTGCTCATCGACATGGGCTTTGACATCAAATACAAGTCTCGAGTGCGCCTTTACGGGATAAACGCTCCAGAGTCTCGGACCCGGGATAGGGCTGAGAAGCGTAAAGGCATGGCGGCCAAGAAGCGCCTCAAAGAGTTAATGAAGTCCGATGAGCTCATAATAGCCACTCGACTGGACAAGAAGGGGAAATACGGCAGAGTATTAGGTACCTTCTTAGCAAAGCACGGCAATAAGCGCCTGGATGTGAACGACACTCTTGTCAAAGAGGGCCATGCCGTCGAATACTTTGGTGGAAAAAGGAAGTAATCATAGAAGCGTAGTAAATAAATTACTATGGTACGGTGCGCTACGCGCGTATTCTTCTTTTGCGACACACAACTGTGCTTATTTAGGGATTAGATAATGCCTACAAGTTTTTTCGATTTGGTCAAGGTCCAGAGCTACTCGCGGGGGTTTAACAGGGGATCTTGGGTTGAGGGTAGCGGGTTTCAGGACATTGTAGGCCCTGCCACGATAAAAAACTCCCTGGCTACGTACCAGTACACTAACGCAATCTACGGCAGCACTCCTGCACTAGGCGCTGCTGTTTACTGGGACTACGGGTTCGACAACCTTAAAAAGGCCGTTGCGGACGATAGCGGCAAGTACTGCCTTGGCCTTGTTGTGGAGGTTATACCGTGGTCCACTATTCCGGGAACTAAGGGGGAAGTAAAAGTACAGTTTGACGGTGTGTACGACTTTGGAGGGGCTAGCGGGTTTACCGAAGGCGATGTTGTATACGTGCACGCCTCTACGCCAGGCGCCCTGACAAATACGCCCCCTGCGGGGGGTGTTGGCGGTGGTCGCATGCAGGTAGTTGGCACGATGCTGACGGGCGAGCTTATGCGCATGCAGGTCGGTGGGCTGGATGCTATACGCACTAATGAGCTAGGGCTGCTGGCGGATGTGTTTAGCCTGTACAGCGCCACAGAGCTTATCACGCAGTGTGATCTCACTATCCGCCCACACTACTACACAGGGCCGGGCGCAGCTTTTGGGGCCGCGCGCTCGGAAGACACCCCTGCAACGCTAAACTTGGTACGTGACGACACCGACGTAAACTCCGGGGACATACTTGGCAAGATACAGTTTCGGGCTGAGCGAGTTGACGACGGTGTCATAGACACGTTTTCTGAGATTCAGTGCACAGCGGCGGTGGACTGGGCGGGAGGGAACTCCTCTCCCACCGATCTCATATTTCAGAACACCAACACCGCAGGTGGTGACGGTGAGTCCACGTACTTCAAGATGCAGTACAACGGGAAGACCGTCTTAGGCCCTTCTTTAGCTTCTAGCGTCCCACAAGCTAAAGGCACTCTCCACCTAAAAAGTGGCGACTCGGGTGCCTTAGTACAGACAGTCGGCGCGGATGATTTGTATATAGAGAACAGCAACGACGCTGGTTTGACGTTTGCTACAGGCGCAGATGCCGGCCATACCGGCATAATCGCCCACTGCCCTGCGTCCTTAAATGGGGCTAGCAACAAGTACTACTCGACCGCCATAGAGATGCTAGGCCCCCAAGCCAGCTCCGCTCCTTCGGGTATTAAGTTTTGGATCAACCCCATAACGGACGCTGTTACCGACTCTAACCGGTTCAGCCTTTTTGGTCCCACGCTGCACACCGGATCCGGTACTGCCTCCATTGCGGGAAAGTTTTACGACGGGCTGGCCGTATCCGGCCTAAACAACTTAGCGTCTAGCGGCGGCCCTGGGACGCTCTATTTGATGCGGGAAGACCAGTCCATCTTGTCTGGCAATGACTTGGGCGTAATCAACTTCACGGGAGATGACCCCGATGTTGTTGACTACTTTGGACGCACCGGCGCCCAAATACTAGGGGAGGCTGAGGGTACGTGGGACGCTAACACGCGTGCCAGCCGCATAGTGCTGAAGACCAATAACGGTGCGGCTTCTGAAACGGTAGTAGCGTCGTTTTCTGGCAACACCAACAAAGCTATAAACTTTCGGGACGAAGTTCTCATAGGCCCTGATTCTGGAGATACCGGTGGGGCGGGCAACACGAATGCGGCGCGATTAACATTAGTGAGCAGTTACGACGGTGGCCTGAATAACGGCGCAAGCGTGGGTTCTGTGAATTTTGCTAACCACCTAGGCTCGGACGTGGGGGAGTGGGGGCAAAACAATACGACGGGCGCCGATCGCGCTAGAATTGTGTGTGACACCTATGGGGCTTGGGACGAAACGGCTAACCCCGTAGAGAACGCTACGCTGTTAAAGTGGTATACGACGGACAGCGATAGCGCTTCCTTAAGATATCGGATGAATCTTTGGGGAAGCGCCAACGATACGTACTTAACGTTAGGCGACGGCAATAATTCTGGAAACGACCAACGAGCACTGCTCTATTTAAAGGCAAATCGGGATCACGAAGACCCTGCCTGCATAATTTTTCAGGAAAGTGCGGGTGGTGGACAGAACAACCTATTTTTCGAAAATGACGGCACGTTAAAGTATCTAACAGGCGCTTCGCCTTCAACGCATACCGCTGGCGGGGTAGTAGGGACCCAGACCTTTACGGGCTCACACTTTTACGCCACAGACCTTGATGACTTGGTCGTAGGCGAGGCCGTAAAACTAGAAAACGACAAAGTCGTACGTTGCACATCGGCAAAGGACAAAGCCGCTGTGGGTGTGTTTGCCGGCATGACTTCGCCCTATAAGAACAGCCTAACAAACGCGTTGCCCGAAGAAGGCGCTTTTTGGGCGGCGGTGGCGTCAACAGGGGATGCGCGGACGCACTCGTTTTCTAAGGCGGCCCCTCTTCTAGGCTTCCGCGTCTGCAACGAAGGCGGCGCTATTGCCGCAGGCGACCTTCTCTGCACCTCGGGGGTGGCGGGAAGGCTCATGAAGCAGGACGACGATATCGTACATTCGTACACGGTGGGCAAGGCCCTGGAGGCTGTGTCCTTCGATGGAGACGGAAACGCCGATGGCATCTACGGATACCTGTACTGTGGCTAAAGACCAGAAAGAAGACAGCCCTCCGCTCAAGTTTTCTCTTGGAGATATGCTCAAGTCTCGAGGAATCGTTGTCTCGAAGCCAGAAGAGCCTAAAAATAAAGAGAAGTCTGAACCGGCAGACAAGTAACTCTATGTTGAATGTGGCTTACAAGCTGGGTGCCGATAAAGCCGTAAAAGAGGCTGTTAGCCCAATACATTTCACTATGTTGTTGGACCGGAACATACGGGACTTGGAAGACCGGAAGTCCTGGTGGCAGCGGGCTGCTGAGAAACGTTTTTGGGAAAAGGGCTATAAGAAGTTGCTTAAACTTCCCAAAGATCACGCAGAGTTGGAAACTGAGGAGACTGCAGTCTGATGCTTAAAATAGCCTACGAAGTCGGTGTCACAAGAGCCTTGCACGAGGCGGGAATCAAGACCGCTGTCAGTGGGGAGACGCTCGGGGACTATGTGGCGCCTCCCCTAACAGCCCTCCATCCCCTTGTAGGGGGCATTGTGTCAGGTGCCACAGATCCGGGTGAAACCCCTTTCCGTACAGGGTTTTCTACGGCTGGCGGGGGACTTGGTGGCGGCATATTGGGTGGGTTGGGTGGAGCAGCGCTAGGTGCGGGGCTGGGCGGGTTAGCGGGTGGCCCCGAAGGTGCTTTGGGAGGCACCTATGGGGGCGCTATCCTAGGCGCCTTGTTGGGCGGCGGAATTGGGGGACACTACGGAAGGCAAAGCGGTCTAGAGCACTCAAAGCAAAAGGCTGACGAACAAGCGCAGCTCATGGCGCTCGCAAAGAAAAACTTGTCCGAAGAATCGGAAGAGGGTGAATAACATGGCGAATCCATTTCTCAAGGCAGCTTACGACGTGGGCATGCAAACCGCGTTGAACGAGGCAGGCATCAAGACTGCCATGGATCCTCGTATGATGCAGCAGCCCCAACAGCAGGGTACCAACTGGGCACCCTATGCCGCAGGCGCGGCTGGGCTGGGTGGTCTGGGCCTCGCGGCGTACATGGCGCAACAGCGCGGTGAGCGTGAAGGCGCTGAGGGACTCATGGAGCAGCTCATGGCTGGCGCTTCTGGCTACGGTCAGGACATTAGCGGGGGTGTTGAGAACGCTGCCGGTAGCGCCAAGCAGCGCTTGTCGGAGATGCTAGCGCAGTATCAGCAGCCTGAAGCCGCTGGTCCCTAAACACACGTATGCCGCTTAACACCGCATATCAGCATGGTGTGAAGCTGGCTCTTGAGGAAGCGGCCTTGGACCCTAGCAAGGTGCTTATTCCAGCCAGCCTCGTGCAGCCGGAGGACACGACAAAGGCCGTTCTGCGCGCGTCAGCGTTGGCGGGCCTGTTGGGCGGTGTCGGCGGGGCGGGATTGGCATACGCAACCAAACGGGACGCGAACCTTTCGGACATAGCGAAGTTTACGGGGATATTTGCACTAAAGAGCGCTCTCACTGGTGGCGCATATGCCGGGCTTATGAATAAAGTACGCCAGCACGACTTTGTGAATGCCCTGGTGGAAGCTAAAAAACAACGCAGTGCCCGTCCTGTAGAAAATGCTCTCTCAAAGACCCATGCTTTAGATGCGCTTATTGAAGGAAAAGCTTGACGATGAACCCTTATTTACAAGCTGCGTATAACGCTGGGGCGACTCAAGCTGTCACTGATTGGAGTGAAAAGACGGCGGGCGCGTTTTTGGGTGCTGCCAGGAAGCTTCTACCTGTAGTGGGTGGGGCAGGTGTCGGTGGGATGTCGGGTGCTATAGCGGGAGATCTCGGGGGAGGGGAGTCCTGGCGGGATCAGTATTCGGGCGTTGACCGGCGGAATCGTATTATGCGCGGTGCGCTATATGGTGCTCTCACCGGTGCCGGTTTGTCAGGTGCTGCGGGGCTTCGTAATGCTTTGAGTGCCACCAAGGGATTGGGCTCCGGAAGAGCCGCTTTGTTGAGCGCCGTACCCGCGGCCGGTGTTGGGATGCTCGGGGGACTGAACGCCCAAGAAGAAAACGAACAACGTGATGTCATAGACGTCGCCATGGAGCGGTTGCGTGGGAATGACCCCCGAGACCTTTCTCCCATAGCCCTTTTGCGTAGGAAAGCCCTACAAGCTTCGGACGCCCTTCCAGCCACTGGCGAAGAGGCTGGGCAAGTTTGGGACGAAAACACCGATGCGTTGATGCGCTATATAGGTGCTAAGACAGCCCCTATCGGTGGGTTCTTCTCGGACGTTGGTCAGCGTATGAGCAGCACGGCTGCAGATATAGCTGATAGAGCGCGACAAGCTAAGCGGAGCGTCGAGCACACCTTTTCTGACGAAGCTTGGAAGGACCAGTCTTGATCAACCAGGCTTACCATATAGGCGCACAAGCCGCTTTGGACGAGGTCAAGACCGCCAGTCTGCGCGAGACTCTGTTGGCTCGTATAGCCAGCGGACTTCTGGGGTCGGGTTTAGGGTACTCGGGTCTGCAAATGACAAACCCGGGGGACACCTGGGAAGATCTGTTCACCCGGAACAAGGACCGACGGGATCTGGCGGCGGCATTGGCAGGCGGCGCGTCAGGCTTTTTACTAGGGCCAAAGGCCGGCGGCTCTATACGTAGCGGTGTTTTGGATACTGCAATAGGCGCTTTGGCGGGTAATGTCGCGCAGAAGCTGCAGACAATGGAAGAGGACTAAACCATGAACCCGTATCTAAAAGCAGCTTACGACGTAGGCGTTCAGCAGGCCATTGAGGACTTTGACATGTCCAAGGTGGCCGTGGCTGCGGCGGTTCCCCGGTTTGGTGAAAGCGTTAAGGGGTTGTGGGAGGCTGGTAAGGGGTGGCTTGGAGCGGGTAAGAAGATGAAAGGTGTAACGCAGGTCCAAGGAGGCCAGAAGGTGGTAACTGACGTACCCGCCCATATGGCAGCTTGGGACGCTCGGCGGACTGCAGCGCAGCAGGCAGGCCAACACTTGGGTGGGTTGGGCCGATGGGCCGCGGCTCATCCTGGTAGGGTTGCAGCGGGTGTAGGCGCGGCAGGTCTTGGCACCGCGGGTTTGGGGTATGGCGCTGCACGGCTCATGAACCCCACGCCGCCTCCTCCCGAAGCGTTCTCCATGCACGCCGCTAAGAACTTCTTCGGCATGGGCCCCCGTCAAGGGTAAGTGTCAAGGGACAAGTAATGCTAAAACGCGCGTATATGTTGGGAATGTATAAAGCCGCTCAAGAAGCTGGCGTGAATCTGCCGCCGGAAGCCATGGCGGACGCAACCATCAATCCCGCCTTTAGAAAGGCTTTGTATGCGGGCGGGGGCGGGTTGGCTGGTGCGGCTGGTGGTGCAAGCCTGGGTGCTTTGCTTGGAGGCGTTGGGGGCGCTGCCTTACGTGAACAGTTAGGCCTTGGTATGCGCGACAGTGCCGTTCTGGGTGCTCTCCTAGGTGGAGGCCTGGGTGCGGGCGTAGGAGGCCTCACAGGGACCGTGAAGGGCCTGGATGAGGCTGATGCCATGCGACTGGCCAACGCGGCTAACCAAGCTGACATAATAAACCGCTTGGAAGACGAGGCGCGAGGGTCCCTGTACGGGAACCCTTACGGTGAGCCCAAGCTGTCCGCAGCTAAAAAAGCAGATTTGCGGACCTTTTTGAGCTCGGGGGGAACGTCTCTGTTCAGCCCGCCAGCCAAGGCTAAGCCCCTCAAACAATGGCCAAAAGAAGAACCAAAAAACCCCACCAGAGCGCTTGCGCATCGCATGGAACCCGTTGAGGAAGAATTGCGCAAACAACGTGTTAGTAGGGCTGGAGAGCCGCTCTAAGTGCACCCGTTCCTACGACTTCTGAAACACGCTGAGGATGAGCAGGCAACTCCGTCTGCGCAGAAGCCTACAAGCATGGTTCAGCCGTCTGCGGTGAAAGAGGTACCTCCCAGAGAGGCTGTAAAGGCAACAAAATCTACGCAATCCGCAACCCCCGACAACGTGCAGGTGGCTGCGGACGCCTCCCTCGGGAACATGAACCCTCTGAAATTTACTAGCAGAGTGGTAACAGCGTCCGCGGTGGATGCGTTGCTAGGCGGGGTAAAAACCGTAAGGAAGGTCAACAGGTTGAGCCCGGTAACGGGAGAGCAACCTTTGCACATAAGCGTACCGCACACACAGTATGCTCCGTCCATACAGGACATGGTGGCCGGTCTTACCGGAGACTTGGACAACTACAAAAAGCTGCACCCGTACTTGGAGTTGCTTAAGACCAGCGCCGCTCCGGTTGCCTTACCGTCCAAAACGGAAGAGACCGAAAAAAAGACCCCGCCAGCGTACTTGAAAAGGACGCTCCCTTTGCCGGCAGTATCTACTGGAGATCATTTGGTTGACGTGGCCCACGCCGCTGTTAACAACCCTACGGTTCAGTGGGCTGCGGAGCACCTGGGAGGGAGACTTAATCCGGGTGGGGTTACGATAAAGTACAAAGGCACGTTCGACCTTTTGTAAGCTAAAGAGAAGGTGGTTTTTACGCCACCTCCTCTCCCCAATTCTTACCCGAGTCCCCCATGCTTTACGCATGTATTGGGACGGGACCGGGTTCGGCGCTTAATTGCGCCGCATGTCGTCCTAGCCGACGAGGTACGTGAGCACTTCGATGACCGGATGCGCCAACGCCAGACCGGCGATGGCACAACCAGCGTTGAAGGCCCACGGTGCGCTGTTGCGCAACAGGGGCCCGTCGTCCTTCGGCTTCTCGATCTGCCGAGCGTAGACGCCGCCCATCGCCATGGCCAGGGCCAAGCAGTACGCCGTGCCGACCATCAGACCCGTCGAGAAGAACGTGTCCATAGGCTCGGAGAACCAGCGAACCAGGAAGAAGCTGTCGCTCCAACCCAGGTAGGACGCCAGCGCCTCGAGTCCGAAGACCCCCACCATCGACAAGATGAAGCCCACCGTGAAGGTGTTCACCATGCCGCCGCTCTTCTGCGACGCGCGCGCGACCCGCGCACGGGCGTAGTCCGAGTTGCCAAAAGCGTTCGCGCCCGCGACCACACCAGTGGCCTCGAGAACGTGCGCCTCGGACTTGAGCCGATCAAGCAGCGCTTCCTGCCGCTTGATCTTCTTCTCGACCTCCTTGGCGGCCTTCTCGACCTCCTTGGCGGCCTCCTCAATGGCCTGGGTCTCGACGTTGGCCGCGGGGGCCTCGGTCGCGACGTTGGCCGCACCGTTCGCACCGTTCGCACCGTTGGTCGGCGCGGCGGTCTCGACGGTCTCGACGTTGGCCTCGGGCGCCGCCGTCTCGGTCTCGGTCTCGGTCTCGGTCTCGACGTTGGCCTCGGGCGCCGCCGTCTCGGTCTCGGTCTCAATATCCGGCGCAGACGTTTCCGCCTGGGCCTTCGCGTTGGCCTCGATGGCCGCATTCGCGGCAGCTTCGAGGTCAGGGTTATTGCCATCAACGATCGGTTCTTGGGTGGGATCACCCATGGGCCTACTCCAAGTAAGAGGCTGCGGCTAGTAACAGCCAGCAACCAGTACCAATGAAGGCCCCCGCCGCAAGTCCGACGAGGGCCGCTTCTCCGACGAATTCCCACAGGTCCGCGGCTGCTATCAGCCACGTCCCTACGAAAACCATCACGGTCACTTCTCCTATTAACGAAGACCCGACTTGCGGGTCTTCCTTTTTGTCAGCAGGGTTCTTAGCCATAGAACCCCTTTAGCCAGGCGAGTACGCCCAGCTTCTGCGCCTTGGGCGGCGCGGGTGGCGGCGGAGGGGCTTCCGCCTTGGGCGGTTCCACCTTGGGCGGTTCCACCTTCTTGGCCGCGGCTGGCGGAGTGGGTTCGGGCTTATCAGGCCCGTTCCACCAGCGGTGCAACCTCGTGAAGGTGCGTTCGAAGAACCCCCGCTTTGGGGGGATGTTGGTGATCTTGCGATCGTTGCAGGCACAGACCACGACGTCTGCGCCCGGGACGAACACCACTTCCGCTCCCGGGGAGCATCGGATGGGCTGATCGTCCACGTCGTGAATGGACTCGTTGCAAGTCGTCACGACGATCTTCTGGTTGATCTTCTTCAGCCCAGGGAGCGCTCGCTCCGCAAACTTCCAAAGAGAGAGCCCCCCGCTGAAGAGGAGCAAGACCAACGCCAGGCCGAAACAGCCTTTGATGAAGGTCCATATCCCGTTAGGGACGGAGAAAGAAGGCATAGGCACCTCTCTAGTTGTTGTGGGTTACTGGTTAGAGTCGGCAAATCCTGTTCGGAGGGTGGCCAGCAACTCGACCGCCTCCTCAATGGCCGCGGTGTCGTCTTCTGCTGCACCCCTTGCGAGCCGTCCTAGAATGTACTCGCACAACGCCTGCATGGCGTGCGTCAGCTCCGGCGACGGCCTGTGGTCCCAGCCGTCGCGGAGCTCCTGTACGATGGCTTGCGCCTTCTTGGTGTAGAGGTCACGACCGGCGTCGTCTTCGGCCTCGATGCACCGGATGCTACGACGCGCGTAGCGCATTGCTCCATCAAAGAGCAGCAAAAGCAGCGCATGTGGAGACTTCTTGGGTTCTTGAAGATCCTTCCGCTTTGGGAACTTCTTCATTCTAAACAACCCTCCTTGTGGGGCTCTGGGGTGTAGTAGTACGCACAAGACCCTTCCCGATCAGAAGATCCTCCCCCCAAAGGAGGTCCTTTGTTGCACAACTAATCTTTGGGGGATCAGTCCACGGGTACATGCCCGTTTTGAGCTTGCGGATTTATTGCCCGCAAATGAAGGGTTTCCCCACTCTGCACAACTCAACTTCTCTGCCCTTCACCTAGGCAGCGCCAGCTATGTGGCTGGAGTCCGACCAAAGCATTACTTCCTAAGGGACGCTAGTACTTTGTAGGTGTCCTCGGTTCCAGAAGTGCCCCTCGGGAAGGGACTTGTACGTATTACGCTTTGTGGGCGCTCGGATGTAGTAGTACGCACAAGTGAGTCCACCACCCTCTAAACGGGCGTGGGCATAGTGACCAAGCTATGCTCACCCACATCTCGTGGTCAGGAGTGACCCCGCCTAAGGCTACCTGGGCCATCCCAAGATGCGTGTGGTGAACTCACTTGTGCGTATACGGATTGTTGGCTCTCAGTAGCCTTGCCCGCAAAGGCAAGGCTTGCAGCGTCCACCACGAGCAGGTGGCCAACATCGAACGCCGTCCCAGAGGGGGGATGCAACACCACAACCTGTTTCCAGTATTAACTGGGAAATCAGATCGCTGTAGAAGTGCTGCCGCCCGCAAGCCTCTGGGAGTATTGGTATCCTACGTGCTCAAACTCCTCAGGGAGCTTGCAAGCCGTAGGAAGGCAGTTTTTCTCTGCCCGTGGCCGACTAGAGCCGACCAGCTTTCTCACAAGCTCTTACGCGTTACAAGGTAAACGCAAGAGCCAACAGTTCAAAGCACAAACCCCTCTACGGCAAGCAGCTAAGAGGGGGTGGTTGGCGAGCAGTTTTTAGACCTGCTCGGGTCTGTGGGCGGATGTCCTTGTGGTTAGAGAGGCCTACACGAGGTGTGACAGTCTATCGGTACGGCCAGGAGTTCCGTACGACAAAAAGCCACACCCCGTGTAGGGGCGTATCTTGTTACGCACTTACTTGTACCAGAATAGGTACGCGGATTTGCGCGTTACTAGTTTCCGACCCGTCCAGATCGCCTAAGGGGTAACCCCAGACGTCATACGTAGGCATATATATGCACGTACGGCATTGGCAGTCTAAGCGGTGCAGGCCACGGAGCGCTCTAAGATCCTCTTCGTATACCGTAGTGTCTAATCGTGAGCGCATGCAGTCCCCTTCTTGTTTCGCGTTTGAATTCCCTATCGCACCTTCTTGGCACCTGCACTTCAGTATGCGTAAATCCGAGGCTGGTTGTCCGCCAAGGCGGATACCGTGGCGGCGTTCCACCGCTCCTCCCCGATCTTGAACACGTCGAGGGTGGTGCGTCCACGGCGGACGGTCACCTTCATCAGCGGTCCGAACACGTCGTCCTGTCGAGGGAAGTCCTTCACGTAGCACGCCGCATTGTGGACCAGCTCTGTGAGAGCACGCTCCAGCCGCTCGACGGCGTAGACCTCCGTCCAGGGCTTCGGCTTGGTGTTGAAGGAGAGGCCGTGCTGGAACAGCAGTCCCGAGAACACGTCGTCTGCCACCTCCTCGGGATACGCCGTCGAGGAATCGAAGGCGATGCCGAACACGACCTCGTCGGTGGTGCCGACGAGTGACTTGGCCAATGCGATCATCTGCTCTTTGGTCATCGATCCTCCTTGTCGTGTGCCCGAAGAAGCGCGGCCAGCACCGAGAGCAGGACATACCCGTGACTTTCGTCCGTGTTGTCGATGCCCTCGATGATACGAAGGATGTGCTCCCCCTCATAGAGCCAGCTCCCGCGCGGGTCATTCACAGCTTCGTGCTCAAACTTTTCATCCACCCCCGTGACGTCGAGGGTTAGGCTGGAAAACTCCTTCCCGCTCATGAACACGTCTGCGCGGAACAACGTGCGGACGATGTACTGGGAGTACGCACCGCGTTGTTCGAAGACGTACACCCGTTCGTCCAGATTAGGGTCGTTCATGCAGACCAAGCGGAACTCGATCAAATCATCGATGTCATCGCCAGCCACCCGGAGGCGGCGCTCTAGCTCCCGAATTGCGCTGAAACGTGGCTTGAAAAATAGGTCAAGTTGCTCGTTAGCCTCCGGCACGTTATTCCTCCACTCTAAATTCCCTCCCTCCACAGCTCACGCAGGATACGTGTCCAGGCCTTGGGACCCTGGATGGCGTGTTAAGGGTGCACAGATTGCCCGCTGTGCGCCGGGGGTGTGTCGCCTAGTCGGCCACCACACACCAATCACGGTCGTAGGCGGCGACCTTCTCGGCCTGTGCCCGGATCTCGTCGGCGGTCCAGGCCAACGCCTCGTTGTTGCCCCCCGCCAAGTTGGCGGCGAAGCGAAGCGGTGACAGGGGCGGATGCTCTGGTGCGCCGAAGGCATTTGTCAACACGGCGACCAACACATGAGTGCAGTCACTGCTCTCAACCCGGTCCCGCTCATGCTGCCGCTCGGCGGCCTCCACGGGCTTCAAGCCGGGCTTGTCGGCCACGCCCGGATCGGCCAAGTAGGCCTCCCGGGTGTAGACGATTGCAGCCAGGCTATTGACATCGCCCCCCAGGTGTCGCCGCAGGAACGCCGACACCCGGCCTCGGTACTCCCGTAGGACGTAGGCGGAGCGGGAGTGGGTACGCCGCCCGACACCACAGGAGACGGTGTCGAACGCCGTCCGAGGCAGGGGGATGACGTGCTGCCCAGGCATACGATCAGTAGCTGCATCGTGTCGAGGGATTGCTTCCTTGAGAAAAGCCCCGAAGGCTTTAGCGTCGGTGACTTTCGTCCCGACGGTGAACTTATCGAAGGCTGTCACGATGTTGGCCCGAATGACCCGAATGATGTTGTCCATATGATCCCTCCAAGATCGTATCCCTCCCTCCACAGCTCACGCAGGATACGTGTCCAGGCCTTGGGACCCTGGATGGCGTGTTAGGGGATGCACAGATTGCCCGCTGTGCGCCGGGGGGCCCTAAAAGCGGAAGGGGTCGTCGTCCCTCGATCCGCGCATCTCCCAACAACGTTGGCAGTCGCAATCAGGCCGGAAAAGGAACGACGGGATGTTACTGTAGCGATCGCCGCCCCATGCGCCCCACTCGCAGCAGGTGTCAGGATCGACGCCGTCGAGACGATACAGGTCTCGCCAATCGTAAAGACGGCCCTCATAGCGAGGGTCTTTGGCGAGATCTTCGATCACCTTCTTGGGGCGGATGCCACTCCACTGGTATAGCCCCATAGCGTTGGTGGGGGGGTCAAAGTCGGGATAGGGAAGCTGCATATGGAAGAACGCGGCACACCATTCTGGAATGCCGAGATCCCTACCGTTCCGACAGCTGGTTTCAAGGAAAAGACCCCCATGCCGAGTTTCAAGAAGATTGCCCGGGTGAAACAGTCTTCCACCCGCATCCTCCAGCATCTTGACCCACCAATGGTCGTGGTCGCCAGGAACGATATCCGCCCCCTTAGGTGGGGACTTCCGCCGCGTATAGGGGTAGCCTCGAGTGGAAACCACGATGATTTCCCGGTCGGGGAAAAGTTCCATGGCCCGCTCTAATCCACCCGTGCTCCAGCTTTGAAAAGTGGCGGGACGTTTACACCAACATTCGCCGCGTATAATCGAACCCTTCACGTTGTGAGGGGTAAGCTCGGGGTGGAACTTTCGCTCGTCGTTGCCCCACTCTAGGGTACAGTCCTCGCAAGTGGCGTAACTCTGTTGGATATCCCTTGTCCGTAGAACGATGAAATTTTGGCGCATGAGCTCTCCTTCTGTTTTATGCTCTTGCCCAAAGAACCTGTTTCCTTAGGCACATACTTGTGCCCGAAAACGGGTTTTGATTTGCGCGCGTATAAGGGGTGGTTGGAAGCTAAAAGAAAGTAATGCCTGAGCGCATTATTTCTTCTAGGTAGGGTGCGGCAACCGTTTGCCTTACCTACCAAACCCATCCGAGGGTCTTTGCGGTGGTCCGCCCGGACAGGGTCTCCAGTACTCAGAGTATTTGGCGGCATCCGCACCCCTGCTCAGGGAGTGGCGGATGCCGCTGGTGGCCTAACACACCCTCATAGTCTCCCAGCAGCCACCAAGGCTGGGAGACGAGGGCTTTCGTGGGACCACACTGTGGCCCCTTCTTCTTTTTAGCAGCGCCTCTATGCGCTCATCTCGCTGCTAGGACATACCAGCCTCCTGGTTGGTTGTTGCCAATGGCCATACGTACGCCCCCCATTCCTCATGGGATTGGTAGCGCACATACGGCCTCGAACTACCGCCTAGTTACCCGTCGTACATCTCCCGGAGTTCCTGACGCACCTCGTCCAAGGTCAGCAGGAGCTTGCACGACGTCTCTCTTCCCTGCCTGTTGGGACGCCCGTGCACCTCCACACGGACACCTCCAGGCGCCCGCTCAGAAATGAACGCCTTCATCGGACGGCCCTCCGCCCGGAACTCGATGGAGAGCATCTCCGACATATCCCGAATTGCCGTGATGGCGGTTTTGCTCGCCAACGGCTTGGGCATGAATTCCTCCAAGCCCATCCAGACAGAGGCCTTTGGGTCGCACGTCGGGTAGACATTGACCTTGTCCCCTTCGTGAAGGCGAACACCCCAAAACTTCCTCTGAGCCTTGTCCCGGAGGATGTCCCCGGTCAAGACCGCGTAGATCCGTTGGATGATGTTAGCTTCCTCAAAAGTCATATGCACCGCCTTGGTTGGCTACTACTCTTTGGGGGATCAGCCCACGGGTATTTTGGTATGTGTGCCGGAACCAGTGGAAGCATAGGTACCCGACATATACTTGTACCCAAAAAGTAGTACGGATTTGCGCGCGTTTTGGGACCTAAAAAACCCCGGCGTCAGGGGTTAGTGCCACTCCCAGGATGGGA
>NZAS01000187.1 GCA_002686195.1 Candidatus Pacearchaeota archaeon
AACCATATTATGTATGCTGTGTCTGGACTGTTATATAAATAAATATCATTTAATGGGTCATTATAGTGTATTATGTATCCTAAAGTATCCCCAATGTACCAATAATGGGAGCTCTCCCAATATATCTTTGTGAGGTCATAACTATTTTTTACTGGAGAAACTTGGCCAGAGATTCGATGCAATGTCTGCCATGACTGTGATAGCTGTAAATGATAATAACCTGAAGAGTCTGATTGGAGTCTTACGTCTATCTCGAATTCATGTCCTAACGGTTCTATATGTTCTTTATCACAAGCAGCAAATGCCACCAATAATATCAATGCTAATTTCTTCACTAGTTTTTTACTTTACCTTCCACAAAATCCTTTTGCTTTTTTATTGCCTTATCTAGCTCATCTATTTCTAGTTCAGGATTGTCTTCAATTTCTGTGTATTCACTTTCATACCATGGGAACACCTTATAGTAGCATCTATCCATTGCGAAGTGATTAAACTTTACTTTGTTTTTTTCGACTTCCTTACCTATTTTTGATAATGACTTAGAATCGTCTATATCGGCTGATAAAAATCCATTTTTGTATTTCATATCTATAATTTTATTTTGTTGCGAACATTTTGTTTAGCGTCTTTGCTAAAGGAACTACTTGGTTTGTATCAATAAACTCTGCACCTTTTCCATACATTGTTTTGAAGTTGCCGTTGTCTCCGTAACCACCTCCAATGAAGTAGCCAAGAACTTTAATTCCTCTATCTCTCATATTTTCTACCTGAGTTCTTGTGTGTTTAGCAGCACTATCGCCATAGTATGTAATATCTTGGTTTTCGAAGTAAGGTTCTCCATCAGAGAAGTTAATGAAATAACTGTCAATTCCATTTGAACTATCAACTATTTCCTTTTGAATCGCTTCAAAACAAAGACCTTCAGGAGTAGTACCTGGGCATTGTATGTATTTGAAAAGATTAGCTATCTTATTTATCTTATCTTTTCTACTATCGTAAGCAATAAATATTGCTGGAGTATTTTTACTTCCAATGTGTTCAGTGCTTCTATATGAGATAACCACATCAAGGTTTCCAACCATTGAAGCTGCTTTTGCAATTGCTATAGCAGCTTTTTGAGCGTTTCTCCATTTTGAACCACTCATTGAACCACTAGCATCAACGCTAATGTGAACAATAGCAGGATTAAATCTCTCTTCGAATATTTGGTGAAAAACATTTTTATATCCATAACCTAAACTAGCGATAAGTCTCTTATCCATCTTACCTTTACCTAGTCTATTGTATTTTAAGGTTCTTTCATCATTTCTAACTTGTAATTTTCTACCAAGCTGAGTACCTAAGATTAAACCATTATTTACGTTTTGTTGAATATCCTCCTCTCTCCAAGAATATCCTTTAGAAACAGTACTGTATAACCCTGAGTCTATTAGAGATTTAGTTAGGTTCCTAACAATTAAACAACCTGTGCCATTTCCGGGAGTATGCCAATTCTTTGGTATTCCTTTACCAACAGTCTTTGTTTCTGAACCAGATTCTTGGATTGCTTTTATATTGTTGTTGTCTTTTTTACTAACATTGGTTTTTTTAATTTCTCCATTAACAAGTTGCTTTTGCTTTTCAATAGCTTTTTCCAAGCTTCTTTTTTGTGACTCTGAAAGCTCTATTTGCGCAGTGGCTTTACCACTCTTTGGAGTAGAACCTTGGGCTTTAGAACCATCATCAGTATTATCACCATTTTCTATAGCTTCTTTAACGGTACTTTCCAAATCTTCAATCATCTTTTCAACTTGTTCATCTGTTACGGTTGAGGTACTTTCACCATTTCCTGAACCTTCTTCACTATCTCCTTCGCAATCTCCACCAGTTTTTTCCTCTTGTTGAGGTTCTGGTTTTGGTATGTTTGACTCGATAATGTTGAAAACTTCTTTAGCAACCTCTAAAGCGTCTTGGGTGGTCTTTAATCTATCAATATTTTTTAGGTCTAATGCTTTCCAAATCTTCATCAATCCAGGAAGAGCACTAAAGTTTCTATTTACATTCGTAATGTTTAGCAAACGGAACATGTATGATTCTAGGTCAAGACTAGTTTTCTCGTTAGATTGGAGAGCTTTATCAATAACGTTTGAATGAAAATATTTATCATAAAGAGCTTCATAATATCCCTGATAGCCTGGAGCATTTTTATAAATGAAGTTGTCAATTCGTCTGTCTTCAACAAAATTTAACATTTGTTTTAGATTATTTGCTATATATCTTCGAGCATCATTAGTATTAGCTTTACCAGTTGAAACGTACTCAGAGTCTTCTTCAGACCATTCAGATTCAAACATGCCATATTTAATAGCAATTGCTTCTAAATCAAAATTACTGTCTATATATTCATCGAACTGTAATTGCTTTAGAACACTAAAATCTGTTAGTAAGCAGTGAGAGCCCTCATGAAGAGCTAGACCCACAGTAGGGTCGAAGTCTTTATCTTTGATATTACCAGATATAACGACTGTTTTACCATCAGTAAAACTTTCATCTTTATTGTTATATTTTACAGGTATGTTTTCTCCAGTAACGATTCTTACGAAGTTTGATATGGCTCTAAGTGTAGCTGCCATCTTAACGTAATCTTTGCCTGGTTTTATTGCTTCTCCAGTAAGAATATCGATATCATTGTCATCGTCGAAGTTGTACCAGAAAGAAGAGTTTGAATAATTTGTTGACATAGGTTGTTGTTTTTTATTTATATATAAATATAATCAATTCTTGCGACATATAAAAATATTTCATATGACAATGTGTCATGTTTGTATGACAGTGTGGCAATTGTTAATAACTTTTAGCAAGGACGGCCACACCTTTTTGCGCGCGCGAACTACTCCCGAGGTGGTTTCCATGCGGTAGAATTTTTACTAATTTCGGTAGGCTCTCGCGAGCTGCATCTTCCATCTAGAATCTTTTGCAATTTGGCGCACTTCTCATACTCTTCAGTTTCTATAAAGTATTCAATCATTTCTTCCAACATGGCACGAGTTATACCTGGTACCAATTCCTTCTCATTTCCATATATCACGTCCTGTGGATTGAACATTAGGGCTATCTCTGGGTCATTACTATCCATTAGCTCGCCAAGCGTTATCTCGCCAATAGCTACACGATAAGTATTGTTGAACGCCATTCTTGTCAACCTCTCTTCCCAATCACTTCTGTTTATATCGTCAAATAAATCATCCATAAATCTTTCATCTCTATCCATTAGTCTTACCCTTTACAAAATCCTTTTGTTTTTTTATTGCCTCATCTAACTCTGATTTTTTGGTTCTTCTAGTTGATTTGGATAAATCTACCAGGGTTATGGCAGTCTTTTTTGTTGATAGTTTTTTATCAGGCATATCCAATAGTAATCCCTGTCCTGCGTAAATTTTACCTTCTGCATTTACTGCTATTCCCTTCTTTTCCAAAGTGAAACCTTCTGGACACAGTACTTCCATTATGTCTGTTGAATCTTTTGCCTTTTTGTATATATTTGTGGCGTGCACGTAATGTTGATTTTTTGGATGGTCTTCCTTAATCACTGGTTTGATGTGAGTCTTACCGTTAATTAGGTGAGTACCGTTTAACTTTCCATAGTATTTTACTATCCTAAAGTTAGGTAGGTTTTTTTCGTTGAAGACTATTCTTCTGATGCCATATTGTACTATGTCACCTGATTTTAATCCTCTACGTAATGTATTCGTTATCATGTTTAATAATTTTAGTTAATAATTTTAGTTAATGTTGTGGAGAATATCGGACTCGAACCGATGACCTCTTCGGTGCAAACGAAGCGCTCTAGCCAACTGAGCTAATCCCCCATATCTATTTTTGTTTTAGTTTGTTCATGTCATTCAACAACTGTTTGTTTCTTTTTCCAGGCTTCTCAATTGAGCCTAGAATATATCTACAAAATGACCATACTATGCATACTAATATAACTCCTACCCAGGTCATTAAAATATATTGTGCTATTATTTCTGCCATAACTTTCTCTCTTTACTTCTATCGTGTTGTGATAATAGCTCTACTGCTACCTCTAATGTAATCTTTTTCTGATTGTATAACTTCCAAATTAGTTTTGTCATTTCGTTATTAATTTATGTGTTCTATATTGTTTATAATCTCGGTTAAATTGTTTAAGCTCATACTTAGATATAGTATGGTTAACGTTTCGTTGGCATAGCTGAATAAGGTCTCTTACTCCGTTTAGTTTAATAGCAAAGTCATCCCATTCGTCTTCAGTAACAGATGGACCTAATTGTTCCCATAGTTCTAATCTACTCTGTAGCTTTAATAGTTGTCTTAAGTGTTTGTGTTGTTTCATATTATTATTTTAATCGTTCTGGCAGGTACATTCTATAGTAATCGTTAAAGTTGAGAAGACGCTGTTTATTGGGTTTGTAATCACTATTAGTTTTACAACGTTGCAATGCATCATAAACAGAGTTAAGCTTGGATTGTATATTATTAGTAACAGAAGGATAGGTGGCTTCATCAGCAGCGCAGGTTAGAACGTGTACTAATTTTTTAAGCTTAGCTATATAGGGGTTAACCTCACGATTAAAATACTTAACAGTATACCCATCCACAAATTTGGAAGGGAATGATGTAATCTTCAGTAGGTATCTACCACAAGGACGTTCTGTAAACTCATTGCGCCAGTTGGGGAGGTGATGCGACATGCTATTGCTACCACCACTAACCTCAACATACTTCTCATTCAATTGCGTCCAAGTAGGGTAGTTGCCTTCACCGTTACAGTTTTCTACGTAGTCTAGCATTCTTTTTGTTATGTATCCGTACTCATCTTTCTTTTTCAATGAGTTCTGATAGGGATAGGGGTTTAAAATCCGATTCTTCTTCATATCTAATTTATTTTTTATTTGTTACTGTGTCTAGAATTTCCTTAACAGTTAAAATCGATGTATTCTCTTCTGATGCTATTAAGGCATCCTGTATTACCATTTTCTCTAAGGCTGTTGCAATACGTTCAAGGTATTGTGTTTGCTTAGCTATATCGTGATAGTAATCTATTTCGTGTCTATTTGTGTATTTTACTGTCATCTTATTTTTGTTTTACTCTTAAATATATCTGCAATTGTACCGGCAGCAATCTTAACTGTTTTAATATTCATTATACTATAGTGCTTCCAATATCTATTTGCTTTCTTTAATCTATGAACTGGTACTATATAATTAACATTAGCTTTAATTAATCTCATAAGTTCACCTATATCCTTTAAGGCATCTTCCATAGCATTCCATTCGTCTTCTGAACAAGCTGGACCTATCTGTTTCCATTGTTTTATACGTTGGTATAGTTCTTCTAATCTTCTTAAGTATTTATGTTCTTTTGTTTTCATATAATCTGCTATCGTTAAGTGATGATTTATATTTAGTTTCTGTGAGCTTACACATTTTCAATGCCCTTGGCGTTTCAAAGTCTGCAGTTAAAACCATATCAGCAACTGGAAATGCCGCCATAGTATCATAGTTATATAGGGTATAGTTAGTTCTATTGTTACATAGATATAATCTACAGTGACCTGATAAACCATAATCAACGAATACCAGTTTATCTACATTAGTACATTTGGGTAGTTGAGATATATGGATGGTAAAGGAATCCTTCATCCAGAATCTTAGTTGTGTCTTAACCTCAACTGTAAGACCCGTTATATTCTGTACCATATCCTTTGTAGTATCGTATGGGTTGTCACTTACTGTGCACCCCATTACTTTAGCAACAAGTGCTTCGCCTATATCCCCTATCTTCGATTGGGGTGTGATGTGTTTCTTTAATCTTTGTGTTGTCATATCTTATTTCTTTTTGTTCCAACCGTTAATCTTATCAACTATGGCCTGTACCTCTTTAGAGTCCATTCCTATAATTAGTTTCTGTAGTACGGCCTCTTTCAATCCTGGTATACCGTGAGCTAATGCCTCTATCTGAGCTATAGTCACCTCTGATGTTATACCACATATTGCTTTATTTTCGTAATGTTCCATATCTTATATTGTTTTACTTAATGTATTTAACTCGACGTGTATTAACCCCCGGGTTATTTTTCTGGCCACCTATATGGACGTGCACTAAGCGCAGGCCCGAAAAGTCAATTTTTGCCGGTGAACAAACAATTAGGCAAAGACCCAGGAGCACGATTCCTATCAAATTGCTTTGATTGGTCTTATGGCTCCTGGGCACTATTGCACCACTGTATGTCGCTATATCCACTATATTCGCTATAGGCATATTATATATTTTGGTCGGTATCATCCATATCCTCTATATCCTCTGTATTAAATAGGTCCTCATCTGTATTATCCTGTGGGATGTACTTTTGGACGATTTGTTTTATAAACGTACGTTCGCTATCTATACCACCTGCATTATCAAATAGTGGGTATATACATACTTCACTGGCCTCTGCAAGGGTAAATCCATCATATATTAGGGATACCATCTCTACGCTACTACGTGTACTTATATGCGTTGATAATCTAGGCATCTCACTGTTTAGCTCTTTACGTGTATCATTTACGATAGCCGCCACGGATTCAATTTGTTTTTTATCTACTAACGGGAACAGCATGCTTAGCAAATCTGTTTCCTGCTCCGCGTCTAATACGTCCATTTCCACTGTAATGAACCTGTCTATTAGTGCTCTATCCATAACTCTAGTAGCTGTGTACTCATTACCAATATTTGCTGTCGCTACGAAGGTGACACCACTGGCCACTTTAATTGTAGGGGACCCATCGGCTTCATCTAAACGTAGGTATCTTTGGCCCTCATCTAGCACTGTCATCAATATGTTATGTGCTTCTGGGTGTGCTCTAGACAACTCATCTAATAGTATGATTGCATCTTCTGTTTGAATTGCTTTAACGAATAGCGCTTCAGAGAAGAAGGTACCATCCGATTTATTGAAGTGTGTATTACCTATTAGGGCAGACCTTGGGTCTTGTGTGGCGCCTAAGTTAAAATAGAAATGTGGTCTATTTAAGCTATTGGTGAGTGTTTTGGCTGCCATCGTTTTACCACAACCAGCGGGACCGGTCATCATTATGTTTTTACCTCTCATTGCACTCCTAACCAAGAACTTCCATTTAATTTCGGATAGGAATAGTTGTTTGGGCTTAAGCGTATCAGAGGTCTCTATAAACTGCATTAGCTCCACTTGTTCGTCAGGGAGCGTTATATTTTTTGTATCAACTATCTTCAAGCTGGTCAGTCCTTCCCAATCATCGCCTTTATAGACGTTTGGTCCGGTTTCGAAAAAGTTAATATCGACTGTACCCATGGTTAGGGTACCATCTTTATCCATAATTTTAATTGCCCTATCGCCTTCTTTGAAAGCTCTTCCTACGCGTTCCTTGGATACGCTGTCTTTAGGACACTTAAATTCATTACCTTTGCCATCTACTAGCTTAGTAGGGCCTATAGGTTTTAAGTAAATCTTCTTTGTGGTGGTGAATTTCTTTGCCATTCTTATTTTTTATTTAGTTATTAGTTATTGGTTTTATGTAATTGTTATTACATAGGTAATATAATCAATTCCCTTCAAACGGGAAAATCTGGGTGAAAAAGTTATTAACAATTTTCACTTAGTTATTAACACCTATAGTATAGCGTAACCAGGATACATCTCTAAGGCAACTGCTTTAGCTGCTGATAGGTTAGCGGCTTCTAATACCGATTTTCGCACTATACCAGGAAAGGCAGGGCACGTCAGGTAAACTGTGTATTTGTCCATTTTGTTAATTTGCATAGGTTAATCTTTTTATATAGGTAATATAATCAATTCCCACGACATAGGAAAATCCGGTGTATGACAATGTGGCCAAAAAATATGACAATTTGTCATTCCCTCATATGTAATTCGGGCCCCCGAGCCGATAGCCTTGGATTCACAGAGATTACACGGGTTGGTAGCCTTGGTTGCACAGATGTGTGATTAAATGGTAGCATTCTGGGATTATTTGGTACACAGCCGTGTTGCAGGCTTGCAGCATTTTAATACATGTGTGTATAATTGTACCGCAGAACCGGTGTCAGCCGGGGTGCAGAAAAAGTGCGACTCACCATCTCACACGCCATAGGTCTATAATTATATACCACCGGTTTAATTCATTACCATCTGGGTGTATCATATCTGTTGGGGGTTTGGGACACCGTACCGTGTACAGTATACACTCTTTTACCCCTTAATATATCGTCGTGTTTAGTTCAACGTGGTCCAGGGGGTGCACTGATATGACAGAATCCGTCTTGGACCCTGCGCCAGTGAGCACTCTGGCTGTCACGTAACCGTCGTATTCGTGCAGTACCTGTAGTACCCATCCCTTCTTATACACCGAGTACGCGTATTCGTCTGGTCGTTCGTTGGTTATCCTTATGAGCTTTATCGCTGATGTCTTCATTTCGTTCTTACTGTTGTATTCCTTCTGAGGTTGAAGGTTATTATTTCATCCTGTGTTGGGTGAGTTTCATTCTTTCATTCTGTCGTCGTAGTCATCCGGCATCACTGGTGCTGTTACTATCTCCCATATGAGCCATATCCACAACATGACGAATGCTATTATTGCTATTTTAATCATGCGTTTCTTTAGTTTTGGATTCTGAATTTGGGTCACCACTGTATCTCTTATGCACGGTGATTGAAGTGCGGTACGGTTTGCCACACCTGTTCTTCAATCCTTCCTGGTAGTGATGTATCACGTACTGTGCCATTCCATTCTTTGACCTGCTTATCAAAATCTCTTTTTTCATAATATATTTTTCTTAATTTGTGTTTCTTGTTTGTTTTTCTAATGCCTCTCTTCGAGGTAAATTAGACCCATGAATATTATCAATGGTACTGCTATTAGTGTTTCCATATTGGTTTGGTCATTTTGTTTTCTCTTTCTCTTTGGCTTTCTTGTCGCAAATTGAAAGCACGTCTTTTATTAGTTTATGGCTGCCTCCGCTAAGTCCATAAATATCATGCCTGCTTAAAACGTCTTGTAGCGCTGTTCTTACCCAAACCTTATTGTACTGTGGGTTCCATACCTTTTTTGGTTTTGCCATCTCTTAAGCTCCCGTTAGTTGTTGTAATAGAAATGCTACAAGCATTCCTGATCCAAACCAAATCATCGCGGCTTGTATTTTATCGTGTTTGTCCATATTATTCCTTATATGTTATGGTATTAACCCATAATCTTATCATTGAAAGAGCGAATAAACATATTGAATATCCAACATATCCTTCATTTAAAGTAATGGTACCAAGTATCAACAAATATAATGGTATCTCTA
>NZAS01000188.1 GCA_002686195.1 Candidatus Pacearchaeota archaeon
AACTAAAGAAAGCCAAAGCAGGCGACATTACTTTAATCCAAGGAACAGTTTCCTCTCAGCACTTTCGAGAACAGTGTTTTCTTTTGGCAAATATTCTAGATTTTGCAGTTTATAAAAAGTTTAAACTAGAATCAGGGGGGCTTGTTACAAAGAGGCTTCCTTATGTAGACAAAGGAAGCAATGCGTGCTTGATGATTGATGGCGAGTCATATGGTTTTATTAATCAGCTTACTCAAAGTCCCACTCAAAATGTATTTTTTGATATGGAACCTAAAGACATTGCCACCTTACAGCCCATGATTCGTCTTTACAAAGTTAATACTGATAAAGAGACAGGCGACGAAACTGAAATAGAAATGAATTTCTCTTCAAACGCCACTTATCAGGAAATAAAAAGTGCTTTTGATGATTCGGGCAGAAGAGGGGTAGGCGTTGGTATAAAAGAGTTTAATTTTACATATGATGGCTCGACGCCTTTTGCCGCTAAGAAAAGCATTAAAGCCAAATTAACGTTGGTGGCGAATAATTTTGACGAACTGTTAAAGCCACGCGGACGCTCCTCTAAAAAGTATAGATATATTGATTTAGCATTAAAAACAGGAACAAAGACTGGCGCCCAGACAGAACTTCAAGAGGCTAATTTATCTAAATTAAACTTCCGCCTAAAAGCGTTGGTGGGATGGGCACTTCCCCCTGGCGAATTGGAACATTTTGGAGGCTGGAGAAAAAAGAATGGCGAGGTTATAAAAAAGAGAGAGCTTATTAGAGCTATTTATGATTCCTTTGTGACGCTTAATTTGACACCGACCATTCATGAATTTGGTATTGATGAAACTGGGCGCACTACATTAACAATTAATTATTTGGCATATGTAGATGATTTTTATGATCAACCGACTTTCAATATTTTTTCTGATCAGAATGCTGCCCTTACATTGCTTACCCGAGATCTGAGATATAAAAAAGTAATGCAATCGCCTAACTGTAATGCTGCAGATATTGCGGAAATGAAGAAGGAAGACGGATATGCGGATGTTGTAAAAGAAGCTCGCCAAATTAACATGCGCTCATTAGCTCGCCAACTGATGAAGAAGAACTTAATACGTTATATGTCTGTACCCTTTGAGGAGCAGTTATCCTTTTTAGAAAAGGGCCCCTTTTATAATCGTGCAACTGGACTGTATGAACAAATCGCTTTAAACGTGCCGGAAACTGCCACCAAAGACATGCTGGATGATCTGGGGATGGCCACCGGTCCTGATGAAGTAGAACTAGCCGAAAAAGAATTAGAGGAGGCTAAGGCTCTTCTGAGGCAAACAGAGGCCGCAGCGCATCGGGATATAGGCGGCAGCATGCAGGACGCCGTTTCCGACGCGCAGGCAGCTGTTAGCGAAGCTGAAGAGGCACTCGGCAAAGCCCGGTGGCAACCGACTGCTGCAGAATCAGATGCGGTAGGAGCCAGCACTGTGGCAGATTTAGTTTCGACAGAACCAGAACCCTGGACAGGAGGTGATGCCAACACTGTCGCGACAGGCGAGCAAACAGCCGCTGATATCGCCTCCGCAGCGATAGAAGCACAACTTCCAGGGTTTGTTGATGTTGATGCCACGGAGGCCGCCGAAGCATATGCCGCTGACGCATCACTCTATGGGACTTATGATGCAGGGGAAGAGCTTACTCAGAATCAGGCTGACGAGCTTGTGGCGGATGTGATGCCTGATGCGGACAAAGCCTTAGAAGAAGAAGAAAAGAGTGGCACGGGCGTGCAGGAAATGGGAGAGATACCTCGTAAAATTGTTAACTTGAACACTTATAATATCGCCTTTTTCTTTGTTAGTGATTTAATAGATCTCATCCTGGAGGGGATAGATGACTATCTCAGAGATATGCCGTCTAAAATTACAGGTGAAGGTTCACCAGTGATAGAACAGATAGCAAACGATAAAATAGATATGGATGATGTGGCGGCAGAAATAGCTAGGATTAATAAATTTCGTGTGCAATTTGAGAAATTTAGAGTATTGCTGGGTCCCCTTGAATTGGTGAGTCCCAAAGATGATGTAGCTAGCGTATTTGTAAACTTTGGAGACGTGCCTGTTTCATTAAAATACTTTATGGAATGGCTCACTGATAAGCTCGTCCGCAAAGAGAAGTCAATTTATACTTTAAGTAAGTTCTTAAGCGATTTCTTTAATCATTTAGTGAGCGGATTTCTTAATGATAACACATGTTTTGGCTATTCTATTAAGCAAAAAACCAGGGTGAACCAAGCAGCTATCACATCTTATAAAAGTAGTAAAAATAAAAATGATGAAGTAACTCAATGGATTGTGGACAATCGGGTCCATGCGGGGATTGCGCGTGGAATGATTAATCCCGGCGCCGGAGGAATGCCCCAGCCTATATTGAACATTTCGGGCAAAGATCGTCATCCCGAGGTAAACCCAGGGCCCTCGCAGGAAATTAATTATATGGTATTTTTTGCAGGAAGAACACAGCCTTCCGACATTATGAAAGGCTCCCGAACGGCTGATGAGTCACGTGGCATTTTTCATTATATGCTGGGGAAGGATCGCGGCATCGTTAAAAAGATTGATCTGACGCGTACAGATGCTAAATTTTTGCGTGAAGTGCGTTTTGAACAAGAAGGCTACAATGGACTTGAACAACTAAGAGAAGTGTATGATGTAGATATCGAGACGTATGCCAATGTAAAAACATTTCCGGGAACATACATATATGTGAACCCTAAAGGGTGGGCGCCCAACACAGATTTCGATCTTACTCGATTGGGAATAGGAGGCTATTGCATGATTATCCGTTCAGAACACTCCTTTGGTGCCGGAAAGGCAAATTCTAAGATTACGGCTAAATGGGTGGCATCTATTGGTGCTAATGAAAAATCGGAGTTTCCTGACTCAGGCCGAGGCGCCAATACCGATACTCAGAAATGCAGAGCAAATCGCAGTACGGAGGCAAAAAGAACTGATTGGTGGAGCGGCAAAGTGGCTGGCGTCCTAGAGGCAATGGGGCTCGGTGGTGCAAATCCCGAAGTTGCCGAAGGCGACGGCACCGATGACACCCCTCCCACGCCAACGGACTAATAGGAGAAAGATTATATGTCATTATATTATGCCGAATCAAATAGCGAAACGACGCGAAAACTCTTTATTAAAAGAAACATTTATCGTAACCGGATGATAGGAGCAGCCGCACGTTTTCCTAACATCATAGATTTTAATTTTGCAGAAAAGCAACTCTATGGCAGAGTCAATAGAGTGTTCACGCCTATCACATTTAATAATAGCGTTCTCCAATTAAAACAGTTTGATGCGTCTGTCTCTCAGGGGGACGGCATATCTGCTATTAATTTCGTAGTGGATGCTTTTAATGGACTCAATCAGCAATTTGCCAAATGTGCAACGCAAGGAAAAATCTCAAAAGATGATCCATATTTAAGTACTCTGCGTGTGTTTAGAGCTTATGTGCCTCCTCACCAAGCTTATAATGATCAATGGCGCGCCTATATGGCACTTGTGGACGCTGCATTTAAAGCTGCCAATGTGGAAGTCAAAGATTTCGATGAGTTTATTAAAGAACTGATGATAGTGTTAAACAAGACAGCCGCCACCACCGCTTTTACGCAGCCTGCATTTACTAAAAGTAGAAGATGTTCTATTCAGACTTCTGGATTGGCTGTGGAAATTGCCAATCTAAATGCATCCAATGATTTTGATAAGATCGTGGCTTTTGTCCGGAGCCCTAACTGGGGCTTTTATGTTAATGCTTGTAATTCATATGGTTTTATGGTAGATCAATGGAACCCCTGGCGCTTGGTTGCGGACATTGGCGCACCAGCTATGATTCGAGATTATGTTTCTAAGTATGGGGTGACATCCACTCAACAGATAATAGACTTGGCATACAGTTATACTCATGGAAGATACTATCGTAACTTTAAATATTATCTCCTAAACATGTATAATCATGTGAGAAAAAAAATGGTGACAGTTGAGGAACAGTGCGGAGGTAGAACTATTCAAAAACGCATTCAGACAAAAACTTATTCCATGGAGGAACTCACGGAAAAATATTCTGAATCTTATTTTTTGGAACTGTATTGTCGTATTCGATTTTTGGAGGAAGAGTCATCGTTTCCAGAATATAAAAAAATAAGCTTGACTAAAGATACCATAGCGTTGTATAATAGTAAGAGTCTCGGAGCAGCTTTGGAAAAATTTGAAAGAATTATTAATAAAACATTTGACTATAGTGGTTCAATGAGTTATATTATTGATCATAGAAGAGCAGTTCGCGACTCGGAGGGACCGTGATATTTCAGACATTGGATGATAAGTCCGAATGTGTGGGAATATATGTAGATGGTAAATTGCATTTTGATGCATTGCCGTCCAATCTCACCAGAACATGGAAGTATACAGGATCCATTACTGATCCTAATGTGGAGTATGCATGGCTGCGCTGTGGGGGACAGTCTCTCAAACAGGCATGCCCCGAAGAGTTAATCGAGGACTGGCGCCGATTACAGCGACGTTTTGAAGCATATTTAAAATCTTTCAGAATCGGAAAGATTAGTATGCGCGAGCATTGTTTTTTTGATTTGGTGCCTAAAGATTTCTTGCATGAGTTTTGTGATGTTAAGAATAAAATCACACAAGATGTATTTGATAACTACGAGAAGCCAGCAAATTATGATCATTTAGATCGGGTTCAAAAATTATTGTATAAGATTAAGTATAGAGATCTTAATGTTAGCGGAGCCAACAGTAAAGCTTTGTTTTATCAGACACACATGAGGGATCGCGCACGCAAATTATTGAAGGGCCCATTGCATATTGATTATAATTTGTTCGGCACAGTGACAGGGAGATTGGCAACCCATTCTAATTCTTTTCCGATTCTGACAATGATGCGTGATTTGAGAAAGATAGTGAAACCTCACAATGAATGGTTTATATCGTTGGATTATAATGGTGCCGAAGTGCGCACCTTTTTGGGGCTAACAGGAAAGAGACAGCCCCAAGAAGATATTCACGAATGGAATAAAATCAATGTCATTCGGAAGAAAGACTTATCACGTGATGAAATGAAAACTATATTTTTTGCTTGGCTCTATGGCGGAACCACACAGAATGTATTAAAGGACAGCACATACAACAAACAAGAAGTACTTGATAGATGGTATGTGGATGGAAAAGTAAAGACTCCGTTTGATCGATCTATTATCGTTGACGAAAGAAAGGCGCTCAATTATGTCGTCCAGAGCACAACTGCAGATTTAGTTTTACACAAAGCAGTCGTGATTGATGAGTTCTTGGAAGGAAAGAAATCTTTTGTATCGCATGTTGTTCATGATGAGATTGTATTGGACATGGCAGAGGATGAAAGGGAATTGATTGTAGATATTAAAAAGATATTCTCCGAGACTCGGTTCGGAGACTACATGGTGAACCTTAAGGCAGGTAAGAATTATTGTGATCTGGAGGATTTGAATCTGTGATTTCAATTGTCGCCCTAGGAAATGCCGCCACTGCTATTGCGGAGAAGTTTGGTGATACGCCGAATTATCACGTGTATAAAATGAACAACAAAGTGAAGCGGAATTCTAAATACCAATTTAGATTGAAAACGTATGATACACCTGAAGAATATGAACATAATATTCCGGATGTAAAAAAGTTTTTCAAAGATGTAGACGAGCATGTTCAATTTATTATCGTGGGGGCATCTTACAGTTCCAATTATGCTTTGGGAATATTAGAACAACTAAAAGATAAAAGGTTGGACATATTTTATATCAAGCCCGATACTGATTTGCTTACAGGAATCCCACGGTTATTGGAAAATACAGCGTTTGGAGTTCTTCAAGAATATGCCCGTTCGGGATTGTTTCGTTCCATGACTATTTTTTCTAATTTAAATCTAGAAAATATTCTACAACACATTCCGGTGAAAGAATATTATGAAACATTAAATACGTCAATTTTTTCAACCATACATTATTTAAATTACTTTGAACATTCAGAGCCGGAAATCGGTCAAGTTTCTAAGCCTGCTGACATTAATCGAATCAGAACAGTTGGCATGTTAGATATGAAAACTCTTGAAGAAAAGTGGATCTTTGACATTGACACCGAGAGAGAACTGTGTTATTATATGTGTATCAATGAAAAAAGATTAAAGGAAGAAGGCGGTCTTCATAGAAAGATTGTAAATATACTAAAGGAAAAACCAAGAAATGCTTTTAGAAAAATTTCATATGCAATCTATGAAACCCCTCTACCACAAGACTTTGGGTTCTGCGTTGCCCACACTAACGCAATCCAAAAAAACTCTTGACTTGCTTAGTTGAGAGTGTTATACTAGAACAGTAAGGAACGCTTATTGTTTACTCATAAACATCAAAAAAAGGAGATAAATT
>NZAS01000189.1 GCA_002686195.1 Candidatus Pacearchaeota archaeon
AATATTCAAATCTAGGGGACATTGAAATGGAAGGCATTGTAAGAGACGCCTTCATTGAATTTAAAAAAGATATAGATAATGAGTATAAGGATGAAGATGGTGAACTAAAGGATCCATACTATTCCATTGCTCAAAGATTCTTAATACAAAAATATGATTTCGACCCATACGAAGGCGAGTATAGTTTTTAGCCAATGTCTAATTTAAAAATAAGCGAATCCATGAGACTATTTTTTGTAGAAAAACTAACTCATGAATTAAGAAATCCCTCCGGAGATTGGAGGGATTATCAAGATGCTGTAGATAGGTGGGGCTTCTTAAATGATCTATCAAAGTCTAACCATCCATTTTTAAAACCAGAGGATATCCCTCCTTTTCCTGACGTGGATGATTACCCACTTATCGATTAAATTCTATACGACCTTTTAAGGTCTGCTATTTCTGCTTTCTTCTGTGCAGACAAAAGTTGTCTTCTTTGACTTCTCTTCTTTCTGTCGCCTATTTGATTTGCTTTGCTATATAGGGTCTTATATTTACTATATATTTCTGCAAGTAATGGCTTCATTTCTCTTTGTGCATCACGACGAGCTTGCATTTTATGTTCTTGTTCTATATTTTTATCATACGACTCTTGAGTCCATCTTTTAGGGATCAACTGCTCTATCTCACTTGTAGCGAATCCTTCATTTGCAAGTTTTGTCGCATATGCATCTTCAGATAGTGTGCCCTGCCTTAGTGTGGCATTCATTGCACGAACATAGTTCTTTTCGTCACTCGTTAGTACTGCAGATGTCTCTTGGTAAAAACCAACTTTATTATTCCTCATAAATGTATCTATATTTGACATTTGAGTTGGATTCAGCCCTAATTCAGAAAGAAAATTATCCATAGATGCCTTGTCTTTAATTGTATTTAATGAAGATAATATACTTCTTGTCTGTGGGACTGTAAGGATTGTATTAACATTCAAATCCCTCATGAAATTATCGTAATTTTTCTTTACAATCTCATGAACCCTTCTTCCATACCTGTCATTAAGGGCATTAAAATACTTAAGTCTTCCTGGTTTATTGTTGTCTGATATAAGCATCCATTCTGGCTTTACTGGAGCTTTTGGCTTTGGTTTTGGAGTCGCTTCTGGTTTTACTGGAGTTTTTGGTTTTGGAGTCGTAGGGGCTGGAGTTTGATCCTTCTTTTGAGTTATATTTTTTTGAGAGTTAATCCAGTCAAGTAATTGCCTATGAAATGTGTTTTTTTCTAATTGACTTATGCTAGAAGATGATATTCTGTACCATAAATCTGTAGCTGCTTTATTCTTGTCTGGACTGAGCCATGCAATATTAAACTCTGCTCTGCTTTTACCTTGAGCTGTTTTTGTTAATTTAAATGTAAAATCACCTATTTTTGCCATAATATAAATCCTGTTTATTTGATTGTTTTATCAATATATCGACGCTATTTACATCAAATAGCTATATATCTTTTCAATATTATTTTACTTCAACCTTCCAAAAAGATAACAATAACATATGTGTTATCTGGATCAAAAACAGGTTAATCTCTTGAAAAAACGAAAAAAGATGAAATGCCTTCACCAGAATCAGAACAATCATCACTAGCGTCGCCAAGCAGCCCAGATCCAAGTGCGTCTCCAGAGTCTTCTCCGTCTCCATCGTCACCAGATCCATCACCGTCACCAAGTAGTCCAGATCCAGCAACGTCTCCATCGTCTTCTCCGTCTCCAAAAAGCAGCCCCGAATCTCCAAGTGAAGGAATATCTCCACTGTCTCCAAGTAGTAGCGCGTCAAGTATCTCTTCTCCACCTTCGTCTCCGTCACCGTCACCAAGTAGTCCAGATCCAGCAACGTCTCCATCGTCTCCATCGTCTCTGTCGTCACCGGATCCGTCACCGTCACCAAGTAGTCCATCAATATCTCCAAGCAGTTCATCGTCTTCAAGTAGTCCAAACCCAACGCCCAGCCCAGGCAGCTCAAGCCCAATTCCATCTACAAGTAGTCCAGCATCAAGCTGCAGTACAAACCCAGAGGTAAGTAAATCTTCATCCCCAAGCAGTCCACCTCACGCATCGACATCTCTATCGTCTCCATCTTCATCAGCCAAGACTTCTCCATCGTCTCAACTTTCTCCAAGTAGCCCTGACCCTTCTTCTTCTTCTTCTTCTTCCGCAAGAACAGCTGTATCGAGCAGTCTATCAGGCTCATCATCAAGTAGTCCAAGTGCCGGATCATCTTCTTCAAAATCATCGCCGTGCAGTACAGCCCATACGGACTCATCTTCAGGAGCTTCATCTGCTCCGAAAGGATCTCCTAGTTCTCCTGGCTCTCCATCGTCATCAGGAGTAACTTCAAGATCAAGCTCTCAATCAACATTTTCAACATCCGAATCAACACCAGTCAGCTCTCCCAGCTCTCCGTCTTATGATGGTGATGAAGAAATATCTATTACAAAAATTGTAACACCAGGAACTGGGTCAATAACAGTTCCAAAATATACGTATCAAGTAACTATTACAGCAGTTGGTGCAGGTGGAGGCGGGGGAATAGCTCACATCTCGAAGTATGGGACCGAATATGGTGGCGGCGGAGCCAGTGGATCTCAAATTATAAAGTCACTATCGATTGAGCCAAAAGATACAATAACATATGATGTTGGTGCTGGAGGGCAATTCAATGACGCGCTCTTCCCAGACGGAGAAGATACAACTTTTACATATAATGGAATCTCATATTCTGGATTCGGTGGTGGAGGTGGGCGAGACGGAAATTTAGGTGGAGGTAAAGGATCCGCAGTAGTGGCAAGTGATGGGGATGAGAATATAACTGGAGTAAGTGGAGCAGCAGGAGCCGTTGGAGGACTTGGTGGAGCATCTATTCATAGTGAGGGGTTTGGAGAAGCTGGAGATGGATCAACTTCAACTAGTTCTCAAAACAACACAGACGGAAACGATGGTGCAATTATTTTTGAATTTAAAAAATTAATACCAAACATAACAAGGATATCATCTGATAAAACTGTCATTACAGTAATAAAACCATCTGCGATGGTTGGGGGAAACAAGATCGCATTATCTGAAGATTCAGGTACAGGGAAGAACAGGATACAGGCATCCATTCTTGACAATTCAATATCACTATCTGACACTAGCACAAAACTAACACTTGGAGGTATGCCATTAACCTTAAAGCAAGCCAGCAATGGGAACTATGTATTACACGTCTATGCGATAAGCGATGAGACACCGACATATTCTCCAGATGTATTTGAAAGATCATCTGAAGCTGCAGTTTTTAAGGGAACAAATATAGATGTTTTTGTCGCAAATGACGGGAAAAAGATATTATCATTTGATAGGCTTCTAGATCAAGAAAATTTATCCGGACTTAACAATTTAAGATCAAACGATCCTGTGAGGAATACAGTAATGTGGCTTGGAGTTCCTTTAATTGCAAATAATGACGATGTTCTTATTGTATCAACCTCAGATAGTTCTAACGTAGATGAATTTGTTACTACCTATTTTATGGGATCGCCATTTTTGGTAGCAAGACAGGGGTCAGACTACCTTCTTTGCTCTCTTTTCGACGATTCCAACTTAGATATACAGTCTCTTTAAGAGATTTGAGTGAAAAATAATGAAAACATTGCTTTTTCCCTTGTTTTGAGATAGAATATAAAAGTTCATTATTTTCAATCAAAAAAAAGGAGAAATTAAATGACAAAAGTTTTCGAAAACGTAAAAAGTTTTATGGTTGGACTTCTAGACCTGTCTCTGCTATTTATCGCCATCGGTGTGGTATGGCAGATTCTTTTTGGAGCAGACAATTCATGGTACTTCGGTCATGTTACCGAAAATATGATGAACTTGGTGAATAGTTTTGGAGCTCAAGGAGTTGCAGGAGTTATCGCAATGCTAATCTTCTTATACATCTTTGCTAAATCATCAGATAAGGCATGACCTAACTCTAACTTTTAAATTAGTTCAATTAAAAAAGACGGAGCAATCCGTCTTTTTTAATACATTCATCGAAACATTTTTAAGTTCTAGTCCAACACGCTTGCTTTGTGCTATTATTCTGGTATTTCTTTAAAATATCTATCCTCTCTTTATTGTCATTTGCTGTCCAGATATCATGAAATGCCAAATCATAATGTGCCTCTCCCATATCGTATTTTCTAGCGTCCGCACAGGTAATTTTTAATCGACCGTCAGATGTGTACTGTTTATAAAATGGTCCAATAAGATCTATCAAAGATTTACTAATTTCTACTACATTTAACATTTTAATATTTTTATAACTAAGAATTACCGGGATCATCGTACCAAGCCCGAGCCCAGACATGTGAACATTATTTAGATCATTTCCACATTCTGTTAATTCAGTTAGAAACTTGCGATACCCATTATAATGCCCATCCGTCATTATTACACTTCCAGGAAATGCCTTACAAGAAAGTGTGTTTTGCATGAATCCATCATAATGAGGTTTAGAGTAAACTTCCCATTCATGGTTCTCGCAGCTGGGAAGTCCAGTAGAAATTCTTCTATGAACATTCATGTCAAATGACTCTACTGTAGATGTATTGTCAAAAACTTTTTTAACGACACTCTTACCGTCCACAGCTAAATTACACCCAATTTCCTGTTCCAGACAAATACTTACATCTAAAGTGAGAATGTTTATCCTCATCAAACCATGTGTATGCAACATCCTTAACAAGCCTACGAACACTTGATCTTGTTAAGAACGTGGATCCTGGGTCTACAAACCCATCAACTTCGCCCCAATATTGCCACCCAATATTATCAGCACAATTTGGATTAGGCATCAGTTGACTCTTCATTATGTTTAAACTCCACGCTTCATTGGTTGAGCTAAAAGAAAAGGGTTTTTCACCAATGGTCCCCCTAGCCTCATATGGACAATGATTGCTCATCCATTTAATTTTTACTTTTGCTTCATTATCTTGCATCTATTATTCTCCTATGATATATATATTTACTGTAGGAGAAATAAAACACAAAAAAGAGGCTTTCTCTTCTTTGTGAGATACCTCTCTCGTCCGTAATCGAATCCTCCCGCCTGGATTCGAACCAGGGACCTTAAAATTATGAGTTTTCTGCTCTAACCGCTGAGCTACGAGAGGATTAAAAAAGGGGGGAGTAATTATTTAAGAAATATCGTACTGCCATCTATTGACGAAGTATACTCTAGTCTTCCGAAAATAGTTAAGAAAAAACTTTACTTAGCTTAATCCTTTAAACGCACTTTTTATTTGCTCTTTAAGTTTCTTTTCTAGCCTGAGACGGAAAGTTCCCTCTGCCATCTCTGCCTCATCTTCTGTGTCAAATGTCTCTATATTCAAATAAACACCATCCACTATGCAATACAGATCGAATCCAAACAAATCTTCATCATTAAAGTCTTCGCCTGGGAATATCTCAGCAAGTTCTCCTCGATCCTCTATGTATGTTTTGAATATTGGCACACAGTCTTTAAATAAATTACTTTTCTCTCTTTCGTCTTCTTCGTCCATTGCAAACATTAAAAAGTCAGCATCGGACGCTTTTAGAAAATCAAACGATTCACTCTCTTTCATTTTGTGGTCTCCTTTTTACATTGACACATAATCTATGTTAGATGTAAAAATACACTTTTTCACCTCTGCGGACCATTGCTGACCACTTTTAGATTTATTGTCCCGGTTTTTTCATCAAGAGAACTCACCAAATTACTTAATATTTCATTTTCTAAATATAGTTTTTTAAGTTCTGGAATTTTTTCTTCTGGATTTTTAAGAGAAGAAGCGTCACTCTTTTTTATCATAAATTCAATTTTTCTATCGCGAACAATTTCACGCAACATATCCTGAATGTTATTTATCAAAGCATGTCCCTCTCTGTTGTTTTTTATATTGAACGCTGGAATATCGTGATCTAAATCTGCCATCAAAGACATTTCAATTCTTGTTTTTTTTGACATATATTAATCTTCAAATACAGTATTTAATTGAGTATTAACTCTAAGAAATGTACAACACTTAGGTAGAGCTTTTAGATTATTTGCTCCGCAATATGTGCATGCAGACCTAACTCCACCCAGTATTGATTGAATGGTTTTAACAACAGACCCTTTATATTGAACCTTCAAGGTCCTACCTTCAGATGCTCTATGTTCAGCAATCCCTCCGCTATATTTGTCCATAGCGGTTTCTGAAGACATTCCATAAAAATGCTTATGAGTAATCTCCCCACTACTATCTAATATTTCATCCCCACCAGACTCTTTATGTCCAGCCAACATTCCACCAAGCATTGCAAAATCACTTCCCCCTCCAAATGCCTTTGCAACGTCCCCTGGACACGTACATCCTCCATCAGCCATAATGTGACCCCCAAGTCCATGCGCAGCATCTGCGCAAGCCATAACTGCAGACAATTGAGGTACACCAACCCCAGCTACTCTCCTTGTTAAACAGGCAGAACCACCACCAATACCTATTTTTACTATATCTGCTCCTGCAAGAATTAAAGCCTCTGTCATTTCGGAAGTCGCTACATTCCCAGCTACTATAATCTTATCACTACACCTATCCCTTACTTCTCTTACAAACTCAAGAAACTTTTGAGTATAACCGTTTGCTGCATCAATACATACAAAAGGTATTTCATCAATCCAATGATCAGAACAAAATATTGTGTCTCTATCAGCCTGAGATATCCCAATTGATATAGCTACATTTCTTCTCTCGTTATCTGTTAGTTGCGATTTAATATCATCAATCGAAATATGCTTAGACAAACAGGTTAACATTTTATGCGGAGAAAATTTTCGTGCCATCTCAAGCGTGCCTGTCGTATCCATATTTGCAGCAACAACCGGTACACCATTCCACTCCCCTCCCCAGTAAAATTTAAAACATCTTTTTAACTCGACATCAGCCCTTGAAACGAGAGTGCTTCTCTTCGGTCTAATTAAAACATCACAATAATCTAAGTGAATTTCATTATCTATGTGCATTTTGTAGGTGCGTTCCTTAAATTTTCCCTATGAACAATACTATGTATTATTGCCAAATTTTAACCGTACTTGACGAATCCACCATCTCCAGAGCTGGACTCTTTTTTATTTGAACCATCATCCAACAGGGCTTCAAGTTCTCTCAAAAAATCAAACAAATCATTGATTTCATCCCTACTTAGTGTATGTCCATTAAAGAACTTATCTTTAATTTGTGAAATATTTTCTGGCTCTTCCATGTTAAATTCCTTTTATTAAAAAATGAGTGATAACCAAATTAATGATTACCACTCGGTAAATTATGTTGATTGAATTTCAATCTTGACAGGCTTTGACTTCTCTGGAAGAATCGCCTCCAGAGATACAGTTAATATTCCGCTATCCAAATTGGCACCTGAAACAATTACATTTTCAGCAAGCTGAAATATTTTTTGAAAACTTCTATTCGCAATACCTTTATATTGATATTCTTTGTCTAACTTGTTTTCGTCTTCTTTTTTATGAATATTACCAGTAATGGTTAAAGCCCCAGTGTCGTACTCAATAAATAAGTCTTCATCCTTGAATCCAGCGACCGCTAATTCAATAATAAAGTCAGATTCACTGATTTTAACTATATTGTATGGGGGGTATCCCTCTGACTTATAGTTGGTTGGTACGTCCATAAGTCGATTGAGAACGCGGTCAAATCCCACAGCGAGTGGTTTTGGCCAATCTAAAATAGATAATTGTGTTGTTTTTGTCATAATAGTTCCTCCTTATTAAGCAAGGTACACAATTTATTTAAGAGACCCAGCATAGGCATCTCTTCTTTCACTTTTATTTGTCGGCAAAAAATATTCTGGGGGGTGTCCTTGTAAGAATTTATTTTCGAAACAATAATAGATACGTGTTTCTTTGGTCGATCTATTCGAACAGCCCTTGGAAGAGTAATTTGAATGAGGTTTTTTACCAATTTATAATTAAGGTGTTTTGAAATCATTGTTGAAATATAATATGAAGGAAAAAACACGTTTTACATCAAGGAAAACAACTAAATGCCACTATCAATACAATATTCACATAATGACGACTTCCAAAAATGGGCTTCATCAGGATTGTCTGCTGGATACATAATTCCGGTGAGAGAACTACTTCCGAGATCTATTTTTGGAAATATTGCAAAAAAACTTGACAAAATAGCTAATTTACTCATTGACAATAACTTATGCTTTGATGATCTATTAATTCTTAATAAATATATTACCGAAGATGGTAAATTCAAAAAGTCGGCATCCGAGTCCTATGAAGACGATATTAGTAAATTAAATAAAATATCTTGTGTAATTGAAAACAAAGAAATATTTAAGGATCTCGTAAAAACATCTGGATTACTCAGCTGGATTGGAGCTGGAGCTGGGTGGCTTTCAATTATCCCTGGCATTGGCGCAGTCGCCTCTGGGGTTGCATCAGCTGCGTATTTTGCAGTAGGAGACATTACATCTGGTATTCTATTCCTGTTGGGAATTCCATTAGCTCTTTATGGTGGTGGTTTTGCCGTAAAAGGAATACAAATGCTTCTGAGGGCAGCTTCTCGCGGAGGTGGTTATTTGTTAAAAATGCTTACTACAGGTGGAAAGCTAGGTCTTGGAAAGACTGCACTAAAGCTAATGGGGAATTTAAAATCCGGAGTTATCTCACTACTAAAGAAATTAAAACTAAACAAATATGCTAAAAAAGTGGAATCCTGGTTTGCCAAAACAGAAAGCAACTTATCTGGAGCGGTTAAAAATGCAGAAAAAGCAATGGGATCTGCAAAAGCAGGAACCAAAGCCATAGCTGGAATAGATAAGATGATCAGCAAAAGACCAGAAAAATTCTTAGCTATTTTAGAAAAAAATCCCGATAGATGGAAAGCATTAACACCCCTACAAAAAAGTATGTTTAAAACCAATCTTAAAGGTAAGGGCAAGGGCTTCACTAATCGTCTAAAAGAAATTGAAGTATTTCACAAAGAATTGGGTTCAGCAGGAAAAATAATGAAAAGAAAGAGAATTCCTGGTGGAGCTGTTGGCGGTGTAGGAATAGGGACTTTAATGATGATGGATATGGCAGACGATGACCGATCTGCCCATCAATTAGAGCAAGCATTGGAAGAAAGAGATGGCAACAAAGGAAAGTCAAAAGGTCTTCTATGGAATAGCCTTATGGATACATCACGGGGTGAATATGAGGGCGGGAATCCATTTTTAGAACAGCTGTAATGAATTGGTATACACTAACAAAGGAATCTCAGTCCATCATTGGAGTAAACAATCTAGGAAATACTATTTCTGGAGATGTTATTGGTAAAACAAAAAACATATTAGATCATGACTTGCTAAAAATTAAAACTATCAACAATAAAATTGAATATTTAAAGCCATGGGAAATAAAAACTCAATTAGATCAGCAAAAGAAGCAACCATATGAGCCACATTTTGTAGATTATCTTTTTTCGGGGGTTAAATACAAAAAAGGAAAAGTACTGCCAAATTCAATGTTTTTAGATAAAATAGATAATGAAACAGTATTTATCCTTCATGCCGATCCACAAACTGGCTCTAAAAAAATAGTCCGAATTCGTGCAGATCAAATATTAAAAAAAGATAAAACCAAGTGAACTTGTGCTACTGACGAACTAATGTAATTACATGAAAATCAAGTCTATCAAATGTTATCATGAAGCATTTAACCCATCAGTCTCTATAGACTTTTCAAATAATGACAGAGATTTAAATGGGCTATATTGTATTCACGGAAACCCCAATGTAGGAAAAAGTCTTCTCTTAAGTACAATGGCAAGCAGATGGTCTCATCACGTATTTTCAAATGATGACAAAAACTTAACTTATGCTTCCATTGACCTTGAATTAGACCTGGACAGACTTGGGTACTTGTCTATATCGAGAACTCATAGCCCATCAATTAATAGAAAGAAAGTAAGGGATCATTCAAAGATTACGGACTCCGCCGTATACGGATCTATATTGTATTACCCTATAGATAGATGTTTTTTGGTTGAAGAAAGCTCTTTCTTTAAAGGATCTGCAGCTAGTGGTGTTTTTGGTGTATTGTCAGATATAAGTACGAGAAAAATACAAAATTCTGTTATCCTAATAGATGATATTGACTTTAAACTAGATAATGATGATTTTTTATTGTTTTACAGGTATTTATCTGATTTTTCTAAAAATAACAATAATCAAGTAATTGCTACTATATCTAATGACTATAGGATGTCTATATTTGATCAAGATAAAAGATTTACTATTAATGCAGATAGTGAAAATATCATAGATAGCATGATAGATAACATAATAAATGGGGTCCAAAAGAAATAATGAATATATCACTAACTGATCAAGAAAAATTTATAATTAGTTACCTAAGAAGTGCCAAGAAAAGCATCCCATCATTAAAAAATGTTGACATGAGAATTGCAGGAGGTTGGGTTCGTGATAAAATAATGGGAATATTATCAGATGATATAGACGTAGCAGTCTCCAATATAAGTGGTCATGATGTCGTAAGTATCTTAAAAAATAACGACTTCAAAAACGTACTTGGAAAGACATTTCAAGTAAGCTTGGACAAAAGCTTAAAATCTGAAAACAAAACAGATCTACAAAGCCTTCAGGTCGGAGGGGTAGAAATGGGTGGACTAAAAGTAGAGTTTGTCCCCATGAGAACAGAGAGATACGAAGAAGATTCCCGAGCGCCAATACTTGAAATTACCGATGACCCAAGATTAGATGCAATGAGAAGAGATCTGACCATAAATGGTCTATATTATAATATAGACACAGGTATGGTTGAAGACTATGTTGGTGGTATTGAAGATATAAAAAACATGACACTTAAAACCCCAGATAATGCTAAAAAAACATTTTCCGAAGACCCACTTAGGATACTGAGGGCATTGAGATTCTATAGCAAGTACCCAAACTCTACTGTAGATTCAGAAATTATTACTGCCATAAAAGATCCAGAAGTACAAAGATTGTATTTACAAAAAGTTGCACCTGAAAGAGCTGGAAAAGAAATAATGAAACTTATGTCTGGAGAAAAACCAGACGAAGCAATTAGGGTTCTATTTGAAAGTGGTATGCATAGACAGGTTTTTGGAGCTGATATATTTGACAAACTCAATCCATTAGATATGGATCAAAAAACACCTCATCATAAGCACAACTTAATGGAACACACTCTACTAACTATGAAGAATGTCAATAATATAAGCAGAGATGAAGGGCTGTCAGATAAGGAAAGGGCACTAATGACTATGAGTGCAATGTTTCATGATATAGGCAAGCTAGACCCGAGTATTGTTGCAGAGCACTCTCACAACCCAGGTCAAATGACATATTACGGTCACGAAAAATCATCCGCAGATATAGCAGATGTTGTATTGAAAAGACTTGGAATCGGAGCCGACAGAAACTTTGTATCTACAATTGTTAGATACCACATGAGAC
>NZAS01000190.1 GCA_002686195.1 Candidatus Pacearchaeota archaeon
ATAATCCTCATAAGAAAATATCTCTTCTTGACCTTGATAACTTTTATACTCTCCTGGAAGTTGATTCCTCAAATCATATGCTAATTGACTATCGACTGATTTAAATCCTGTATTAATTTCACAACCCAACAAAGGCACACCTTTCGTTGTAACAATATAATTAATTGGAGTCGAAATAGAATCAAGCTTAGTTTCAATCTGAGTCAAGATATTATTATAATCAACGCAATCACTCCCTATCCTTTCAGTTGTAGGAATATCTGTTGCAGCACCTTCCCCTAAATTAATTCTATGATTCGGATCAAACCCATAACCAAAACCAGTCCCACCCTGAGGCCCCCTCTCTTGCTCAAAATAATTACATATCTGCATACTTATAGCACTATTATCATTACAAACCAATAAAACATCCCCATATTCAAAGTAACTATCTGGCGCTCCAATAGGATTAGGGCTTAACAAAACAGATTCACTAACACTCAAAAGATTCTCACTTCTAACACTAACATTAGGATCATAAGCAGTCCAAGCATCAAAATAATATTCAGGGTCTTGCCAAAAGTCATCTTGATATTCTGCATACCATTCAGTTTCAGCTATTCCTGACCTCACATAACCATCTTGAGGAGTTACATTAACGTCATCATCTCCCAACAAATCATCTTCCTTAATCTTAAATTTAACTTGCCTTGTCTGACAATTCGTCGCCTCAACAATTAACTTAACTTTCTGCCCTTCACCTGCTTGTATTGTACTCCAATAAGCTCTATCTAAAACACAATCATCTGCCAATGTCTCAATAGTATCATTAGAAGTATTATTACTTCCATTAGAAACTAATCCCGTTAAACCAGCAGTTTTCTGCTTACTTGCAAAAACCTGCTCTTCTGTAGAATTTGTAGTAGAATTATCAGTTTGATTTTCAGGACTCAATTGTACACTACTTCCGCCCCCTCCCCCTCCAGAACTCGTAGCCCTAGCCTCTCTAAAACATTCCCCTTCAATACAAGAGCTTCCCTCTGGACAATCCATAACTGTTTCCTGTCTAACATTATCTTCACAATAATACTCTTTAATCTGTCCTGCTTCACAAACATCTGTTAAACAATCTGTTCCTAAACAAACTTCACTTTTAACATACTCATTAATACCTCCATCAGAATCAACACAAACTTCACTTTGACTCTCACAAGCAAGCTCTCTTAAATTACAGTTCCCAGTAGTAGCATTCCAATTCGCTCCAACTACTCCTATATCTCCAACATCAACAAGACCATCTCCATTTACATCTTCATAACCACAATACTCTTGCTCTCCAGACACTGCCCCAATAGCATCCATATCTCCCTGCCCAACAAGACCACTTCCATCCACATCAGCAACATGACACTCCTGAATTTCTGTTGTAACAAAACCAGAAATAACCAACTTCATCAAACCGCTTCCAATTCCCACAACATTATCAAAAATCGCATTTCCAGTTACTTTTCCATCACCAACAAACCCAACTAACATAACAAAACCTAACAACAAGACAACACCAACTACAAGTTTCTTATAGTTCATTCCCTCTTTTTTCATCACAAATACAAGAAAACCTTTCTTTAAAAACATTTCAATAACTCACTTCAATTTCAAAACTAAGTTACAAAGCTAAATCCACTCAAATAATACCCAAGCCCTGTCGCAATCAACCCTATAACAATCCCTGCAATAATTTTCTTCCAGTCTTTAGAAACATACCATGCACTTCCTAAAATCCCAAGCCCAATTACAACAGCAAACCAACTATACACCGTACTATAATAAAACAACATAGTAAAAATCCCCAAAACCAAAACTCGAGCAACATAACCATCCCAATTTTTCCAAATCAACCCAACCAATACAAGAAAGATTCCTGCAATAATAATCTGATCAACAAAAGGCCTATAAGGCAAAACCAAAGCTCTCGCTAAAACCAAAACAAAAAACACCCAACTCCCCAAAGCCAAAAAGTCCCTCGCCAACTCCTTTTTCAAAACACCTTCTTTCTTCATCAATAAACTAAAAACCGCAAGTTTAAAAACCTCTCCCCTTCTCTTTCTCATATGTTAGAATCATTAGGAAATGCCCTCAAGAAAACAACAGATAAAATAGCCAACGCTGTCTTATTAGACAAAAAACTCGTCGATTCTATCATAAAAGACTTACAACGTGCTCTTTTAGAAGCAGATGTAAATGTCGCCTTAGTAATTCAACTAACAGATAAAATAAAAAAAGCAGCATTAGATACTCGGGTTTCAGGCATAGAAAAAAAAGAACACATAATCAAACTTCTCCATGACGAATTAATCAAAATCCTCGGCACCAAAAAAGATCTTGTTCTAGGTAAAAAGGATAAAATAATGCTAGTTGGTCTTTACGGAGCCGGAAAAACAACAACAATCTCAAAAATCGCTTCTTATTATAAAAAAAGAGGACATAATGTCTGCGCAATTGGTCTAGACGTCCACCGTCCAGCAGCCCCAGAACAATTAAAACAAGCTTGCGACAAGGTAGACGTCCCTGCTTTCATCGATGAAAAAGAAAAAAACCCTGCATTAATTTGGAAAAAATATCAAGACAAACTCAAACCATATGACTTAATCTTAATAGACACTGCAGGACGTGATGCACTCTCAGATGACTTAATAAAAGAAATAAGATACATTCACACTTTGATAAAGCCAAGTGAAACTCTCCTAGTCATGCCGGCAGACATCGGCCAATCAGCAAAAGCACAAGCCAAAGCCTTCAAAGAATCCGCAAAAATCACAGGCGTCATCATAACTCGTATGGATTCCACAGCAAAAGCAGGAGGCGCTTTAACAGCCTGCTCAGAAGCGAAAGTTCCAGTTGTTTTCATGGGAACAGGAGAAAAACCATCAGACTTAGAAACATTCGACCCAGAATCTTTCCTATCACGTCTTCTAGGAATGGGCGATCTAAAAACTCTAATAGAAAAAATCCATTCTTCAATGGACCAAAAAACCCTAGAAAAACAGCAATCTCGGATTTCAGAAGGAAAATTGACAATGAAAGATCTAATTGATCAAATAGAAACAATGGGCTCAATGGGAGGAATAGGTAAAATCACATCTATGATTCCAGGATTAGGAAAAGCCACAGAAAAACTTGGAGAAGAAAAACTAGAAGAACAAGAACAAAAGATAAAACAATATAGAAACATCTACGATTCAATGACTCAAGAAGAAAAATTGGATCCCCAAATACTTGAAAAGCAAACCTCAAGGATCCAAAGAATAGCAAAGGGTTCCGGCACAACAACAGCCCAAGTCCGAGCCCTATTAAAACAATACAAAATGCTAAGTGAAATGATAAAATCACAATCAGACATGACCTCCGGAAAGATAGACCAAAAAACCCTAATGAAGCTCGCCAAGAAGTTCGGCAAGAAGATGAAATTCTAACATGACACTAAAAATTATCCAGCAAGGCGCAGAAGCCAAAATCCTCCAAGTAAAAAATAAAGTTATCAAAGATCGTATCCCAAAATCCTATAGATTACAAGAACTAGATAACAAAATTAGAAAAAGAAGAACAAAAAGTGAAGCCAAAATCCTAGAAAAAGCATCTAAACTCATACCAATCCCAAAAATAAGTTCCTCCGAACTCTCCGATTTCCAGATAACAATGGATTTCATCGACGGCAAAAAACTCTCCGATCATCTTGATGAATTGCCAAACTCAATAGAAATCTGCGAAACCATTGGATCCCAAATAGCAACCCTACACGACAACGAAATAATCCACGGAGACCTCACAACTTCCAACATGATTCTCGAAAAAGACAAACTATATTTCATAGACTTCGGCCTCTCCTTCATATCAAACAAAGCCGAAGACAAAGCCGTCGATCTACATCTAATAAAACAAGCCCTAGAAGCAAAGCACTTCAAACATTATGAAGAATTTTTCAAAGCAGTAATAGAAGGATACAAATCCTCAGAAAACTCAAAAACAATTATAGAAAGACTTAAAAAAGTCGAAGCCCGCGGAAGATACAAGCAATCTTACTAGTACTAATGAAAATCACAAATCCTTATTTACAAGATGGTAAAACCTATTTAAAAGTTCAACAGATATCTGAAACAGGGTATCAACTCTTAAAACCAAATCAATTCTATAACGGACAACAAGACAAAGAATTATGGCATCAAGTTGGAAGAAAAACAACAAAACGCGGATTACTAGACAGAATGTCTCAAGATTCTAATGTAACATTCATAATTGGTGATGAAGAAATTAGAAATCCCAGTGCTCTAACACAATTACTAAATCATTCTCAACAACAATAATCCTTTTAAACAATGTTCTATCACATAATAAAATGAACTCTCAAACACAAGAAACTTATGGTTCCGGAAATACAGGAGCAATAGTGGACAGAGATCCAGATACAAAACATCAATACAGAATAAGGGTTGGATCTAGAGTAATAGTTTCTACTAACAGACCAACAATAATAAATAGAATGATATTAGAAAAAGACAAATATAAATTTATTATGGATCCTGATGTCGCAGAAGAGATAATGCCTCGTCTCAAATAAAGATAATAAGCAATCTTTATAAACCATTTTTCTTCTCTATTATTGTAGCCCCTTAGTATAGTGGTCAAGTATACGGGCCTTTGGCGCCCGGGACCCAGGTTCGAATCCTGGAGGGGCTATTCTGTATTCGAACCTGGAAGGTTTGAATCACTTCAATCTCGTAAGAGTTGAAGTTGTCCACGGAACTTGTTCTGTGGCACTGGAGGAGCTATATGTTATCGAGCACAACGAGATAACATTAGAACCTACAGTACTAAGATTTTTAATCTTTCAACTGGAGGGGCTATTTATCAGAACCCTTTTCCCCAACCACTTCAAAAACCCTAATCTCACTCATAGACAAAGGATAAATCTTCTTCAACTTCAAAGACATATCTTTCTGAATCTTATTAGCCATAATCTCAGAGAAAATCTCTTCAGCTGTCCTAACTTTAACATACCCTTCTAAATATTTCCGAGCAGCCACACTCAAAGCGTTTCGAACAGCCCTAGAAACTCTCTTCCTCGTAATCAAAAACGGCTTAATTCTAACCCTAGCATCCCTGCAATCAACTTCAAAACTATCTTCAACATAATTAACTCCGCGCCTCATCATCTTCCTAATATAAGTAGCCAACAAAGTCGCCTTAACAGGACTGGCCACTAACTTCTCACCATCAGCCTTAACTTTCAATTTCAAATCCAAATTCTTCCCTCTCAAACTCCTACTCAAATCCAACTTCACAACCTGTCCATCAACTTCCTCAGGACTAAAAGCATAAACTTCAATCTTCGCCCCTGTCACTTTAGTTTCAACTTCAAAAAACTTCTTCCTCAAACCTTTCTTTGCTTTTACTTTTTGTTTTATTGCCATTTACTTTGCCACCTTCTCCCCTACTTCAACTCTTCCAGTCCTAATCGCTTTCTTAATCCCGTGGGCCTTCCCACAATCAGCACATTTGTAAAGAACAGTAATTCTCCTCGTAACTTTAGTCTTTCTCTTCCAAGATTTAACAGCAGGCTTACTTCCCCATTTTCCTTTATTCCCTTTTCCAGAACTTAATCCTCTAGCTTTTGCCCTAACAGGCCCGCCTCTAGAAAGAGGTCTTGCTGCAGATCTAGACTTCTGCTTAGCAGTATCAATCTTGTGCTTTGTATGCTTCTTACATGTCGGACAATATCTTTTCGTTTCTTTGGGTAACTTCATTTTCTTTCTATTTTCCTTGGAAATGTAGTCCCAGAAATTTTCCTGATTTCTGAGGTTTCATGTCATTAAGGTCATAATCTGAATCCTTAAGGAATTCAGGACTTATCAGTCAGAAGCTAACTCTCGATCGACCAGTAAATAGAGAGGTGTACTTCAGCATTCCTATCAACTTTTGCTTTTTAAACCTTGTTATTATCCTTCTAGTATAGAAACATTTATAATCAAGTCTTTCAAATACTCACCATGGCAGAACAATCTTTAATGATTTCAAAACTCAAATCAGTTGATGTAGACAAACTAATTCTTGAACTTGCAAAAGAAGACAACACCCCTGCTCAAATAGGCCTAATCCTAAGAGACCAGCACGGCATTCCAAAAGCAAAGTTAGTAACTAAAAAGATAACTCATTTACTAAAAGAAAAAGAAGCTTCTCACATCACAGAAAAAGACATCATCTCAAAAAAGATCGAGAATTTAAAAAAACACTTTGCAGCTCACAAACATGATTACGCAGCCTATAACGCCATGACAAAAAAACTTTGGCAACACAAAAAAGCTTGAACAAAAATTAATCGGTCCAAAATTTAAAAAAGAGGTAAAATGTTAGAAGAAATAAAATCAGCTATTGAGAAAATCAACGCCTTATCGAAAGAAAAGCCAATAAAAATAATCTCCCATTTCGACACAGATGGAATAACTTCAGCAGCCATTTTCTCGCGAGCAATGCAAAGATGGAAAAAACAATATTCATTAGAGATAGTTAAAGGTCTAGAAGAAGAATTCATAAATTCCTTGCCAGATTCACACATTTTAATCTTCCTCGATTTAGCATCCAACTCTTTAGAATACTTAGCCAAAAAAAATACACAAGTATTCATCTTCGACCATCACGAAATCACTCAGAAAATCCCAGAAAACATCATAATAATAAATCCAACAATAAAAAATGAAGAATCAATTTCTTCAGCAGCCATTTGCTATCTCTTTGCAAAAACCCTCTCTCCTTCAAACAAAGACCTTTCAACCCTAGCAGTCATAGGAATGGTCGGAGACAACCACGAAAAAAACATGGGCTCAATCTACAACCAAATCATCAAAGAAAGTGAAACAACTCTAAAAAAAGGATTCCTTATCTATCCTTCCACAAGACCATTAAATAAAGCCTTAGAATATTCATCAAGCCCATTCATCCCAGACGTGACAGGAAACTACAAGGGCGTTCTTGAATTATTAAGAGAAGCAAACATCACACCAGAAAACGGAAAATACAAAGCCCTCTACGAACTAACAGAAGAAGAAATGCGCGCACTAATTACGGCAATAATGCTTCGTATCCCCAATACAAAAAACCCAGACGAATTCATCGGAAACCTCTTCCTAATAAAATTCTTCAATAAATTAGAAGACGCTAGAGAAGTTTCCGCATCAATAAACGCTTGCAGCAGAATGGGCCATCCTCATGTCGCCCTCGGATTCTGCCTTGGAAATCCAACTTTTAAAAAACAAGCAGAAAAAATCTATATTAAATACAAACAAAACCTTGTCTCAGCACTAAGATATGTCCAAGATTCAGAAAAAATCTCCGGCAAAAATTACACAATAATAAACGCAAAAGATAATATCAAAGACACAATCATCGGAACAGTCGCATCAATCATATCCTACTCTCCAGCCTATGAAAAAGGAACTATGATTATAGCTCTAGCATATAATGAAGACAAAATAAAAGTTTCAGCAAGAATGGTCGGAAAAGAGGGGCGCAACGTCCGAGACGTCCTGCACAAAGCCGTCGTCCCACTAGGGGGAGAAGTCGGCGGACATCCAAACGCAGCCGGCTGTTTAATATCAAAAGAACAAGAATCAATCTTCCTAGAAGAACTGCAAAAAACCCTTGATCTCGATGTAATTAAAGTTTAATCAATCCAAATCTTTTTAAGCCCTCTTTCTCATTATCTCTTATGCCTAAAATCATAAAAATATCCCACACTGAAAAAAGCAAATACTTAAAAGTCAAATGTCCAAGATGTAAAAGCGAACAGATGATCTTCGGCAAATCAGCTATGCAAATAAAATGTCCTGAATGCAACAGATTATTAACTAAAACAACAGGCGGAAAAACAAAAATCCGCGCTCTAATAACAAAAGTCCTATGGCGCTAAAAGAATCAGACCTCGTGCTCTGCACAGTAAAAAAAATTGAAAAGACAACAGTCTTCGTAGACATAGAACCCTCAGGACAAGGAACAATAGTTCTCTCAGAAATCGCAGCAGGCCGTATTAGAAATCTGAGGGATTATGTCTCCCCAGGAAGAAAAATAGTCTGCAAAATTCTAAAAATATCCAAAGGCCACATAGACCTCTCACTTAGAAGAGTAACTTCAAAAGAAAAAGAAGAAGTCACAGAAGCCTACAAAAAAGAAGCCACTCTAAAAAGCATGCTCAAAACTTTCTCCAAAGACCCTGAGAAAATCTTGGATTCCATAAAAGCAAAATCCACAATTCCAGAATTCATGGAAGAAGCCCGTGAAAACCCAAAGATAATTGAATCCTTCCTTTCCAAAACAGACGCTGCAAAATTAACAAAAATCTTAGCAGACCGCCCAGAAAAACAAAAAACAATAAAGAAAACCTTCAAGCTAATGTCCATAGGACCTTCAGGAATAAAAGACCTAAAAGCAATATTAGAAACCAAAGAAGCAGAAATAAACTACCTCGGCTCTTCCAAATTCTCAATATCAATAAAAACAACAAATCCAAAAGAAGCAGAAGTCCTCTTAGAAAAAATACTAAAACAAATAAAAGAAAAAGCTCAAAAGCACAAAACCCAGTTCGATTACAAGGAAAAGTAAAATGCCCAACAAACTAAAATACCACATCTCAAAAGGAAAAAAGGTCTATACCTTAAAAGACACAAAAAACACAAAACCAGCACACTATAAATTCATCAAAATCAAGTCAATCTCTAAAGATTAGTTCCTATAAAGTAGTAACTATAGTAAGGTTTAAATACCCTTTCTTCGCTCTATTTTTATGAATAAAAAGAAATGGCTCTTAATCGGAGCATTAACAAAAATACCGCTTTTAATCTACTTAGTTATTACCATATCAACAGTCCCAGCTATTACAGCTATAGATAACGAGACAATTCTAGGAGCTCATAGAGGAGATTCCCAGCTTTATATGGAAAACACACAAGAAGCAATCATGTCAGCTCTAAATGACGAGAAATACAAATTCATTGAATTCGACATTCAATACACAAAAGACAAAGAAATAGTAGTCTACCACGACAGTTCCCTATCAAGACTTCAATCAAAGACAGAATCCATCATAGATCTAACATATGACGAATTACAAGCAATCAGTGATTTCTCAATTCCAAAATATGAAGACATAATCCACACAATAGGAGACACTAAAAAGGTAAATATAGAAATCAAATCCTCAGGCAACGAAGAATTAGACATTGAATTAACTGATTTTGTCATCAAAGACTTAAAAGACAGGGGTTTATTACACAACGTAATGATTAGCTCTCCAAAAGGTTATGTAATCAAACACATTACAGACAACTGCCCTGAAGTTAAAACAGGAAAAGTCTATTGGATTATGTTTTCAACTTATATAAATTATGATTTTGTAACTGAAAATCTTTACGAAGAAGCAGAAGAACTTGGAGCAGACTATATTCTGATCCACGGAGCAAACATCCAAAACATTGAAAGCCTTAAAGATCTAAAACCAGAAGGCGTAACTCTCTGTATCTGGTACTTCACAAACGAAGTGCACATCGTCCAAGTAGACGAATCTGATCAACTGTGGTAATTTCTAATCAGGCAGCGCAGGTGGCTGTGGAATTCCTCCACCGCCAATCCCACCATCACTTCCTAACAAATACCAAATCCCAAAACCAACAGCAATCAAAATCAGGATTATCAAAACCCATCCCAACCGACTCATGCCTCTTTTTTGCTTTCTCATTTTAAAGATATTTATCAAAATAGGCTTCGAATACTATTCCGCCTTCTGATTTAGGTTCTGCTACTGCAAGTATCACATTTTTAGCTCTCCAATATGAAATTTGTTGCCAATCAGGTATACCTGTTGCGCAAGTAAGCTCATATGTTGTAAGACTAAATTTATCAGATTCTATGAAATTACAATCGTTTTCTTCTAACTCGTCGCTATTGAGAATTTCATTTTCAAAGAAATTTTCTGCTTCAGATAAACTATCAAATACAGTTACAACAGCATCTGCATATTCATCCCCAGCCCCAAGATAATAAGAAACTGTATATTGCTCACTATAAGGTTGATTTTGAACATTACTTTTATGGTTTTGCCTATAATCAAGATTACCAATATCTTCCAAAATAAATAATTCGTTTGAGTTGTCCTCTGACACATCTGTACTGTCTTCAGGCAAAGCAGGAGGAACTATTAAACTTCTAGAAGCTCCAAGATTACAATCTTCTGTAACTTTTACAACCATCCCACTTCCAATAAAATCATTGAAATCAAATGATTCCAAACCTGGAGAAATCGGCGACATCCAATCCTGTTGTTCAGGATTCCATGCATAAATCTTCTCAAAACTACAAGACCCTCTCACAACATTCCATGAAAAAACATCCTGCCCATTTTTCTCATAAAACATCTCAGGAGTCAGTGCAACAAAATTCCAACCAGCATAAATAGGTCTTTGATCGTAAGAGATTTCTTGCATCTCTTCAAGAGCATAATAATCTATCTGCATATCTTTCTTACTATATACAAAAAATACAAGATTTCCGATTTCATCACTATCCAAAGGATTTGTTTTATCTTCTTCTAGATTAGGGTAGGTTTGAAAGTAAGAATTTGTTACAGGATTATAACCAAAAATAACGACAATATTACTTGGTTGAGAGGGTTGTTGTAATTGTTCTGGAAACATAAGACCATAAACTAAATTCCACCCTTCATGGAGAGATATTGTTCCATAACTCCTAGATGTATCTAATGGAAATGCAGAAACCAAAACAACACTAACCAATACAACAAAACCAACAGCCAAAATCAATCCCTTGTTAACCATGTGAAAACTAAAAACCCTTGATTTAAAAACATTCCGTTATGCCACCCCACCACACATAAACATTAAAAACAAAACCATCTTCATTTTCAATGAAGAAAACTCTACTTGCCATAACAATGATATTACTAATCTCATCCCAAATAACAGCCCTTTCACTAGACAATTCTAAATTACTAATCGCTCATCAAAAAAACTCCATAGATGAAATCAAAAACTCCAAAAATTCAGACATGATTGAAATAGACCTCAGAAAAACCAAAGACAACATCTACATCGCACACCACAATTCCAAATATAAAAATACTCCTATCAACAAATTAAATTACTCATCCCTCCCAAAATCAATTCCAAAAATAGAAACAATCCTTAAAAAATACAATAAAACCAAATTCAATATAGAACTAAAAGAAACAG
>NZAS01000191.1 GCA_002686195.1 Candidatus Pacearchaeota archaeon
AAATTAACTGGTTCATTTTCCACATAAGGAAGTAATTCCCTAAACTCAAAATCAATATTATTTTGCCCATAAACAAGTCCACCAAATCTTTCTTCTATTATAGCATATTGCTCCGTAGTCACATCATCGATATTTATATTAGCAATATCTAATTCTCTAATAGTTAATTGATATTCAAATTCTGTTTCAGTATCTTCTGTTTCAGTATCGGCATAATCCACTAGTTCGTAATTAGCCCTCATTCTAAGCATGCTGGCGGCAGTATCTTCTGGTATAGTAAACGTCTGACTAGGTAAAGTATTATCAGGAAATAATTCTTGATTTTTTGTCCAAAACTGACCATCCCAATGAGAAAAAGCATAATTCTGAACATCCGGCGGAGCAGAAATAGTTATAGTATAAGGCCATTCAGGAAAATTTGGAGACGTACCATAAGTACCCCCACCGGTAAGTGTAACATCAATTGTAGAAGGTACTGAAGATAACACCACTTCAATACCATGTGGGTCTACAATGGTTGAAGAAAAATGAGCAGTAATGTTTAAACCAGGATCATCATCTAACGGAGAACCAAAATATGGATAATGAACAGAAATTTCAGGATCAGTCACCGGTGTATCATAATCATCAGTCATTACTTCACCCACAAGCAAAATAAGTGGCACCCTATGTAACACTTCTGTGGGTTGCCAATCTAAACCGGACCAATGAGTAAATACATAATCAGATGCTGGTGTTGCACTAAGATTAATCCAGTCAAAAGATGGTGGAACTACATTAATATTCCCCCCAGCTACAGAATTATCAGTACCTTCTGGGTCTACTGTTACAGTAACAAAACCCATCTTTCTATTCCTGTTCTATTAATATAGTTTTAACTGTCGTTGATGTTCCATAATCGTTCTTTGCTACTAAAGTAACTTCAAATTCACCCAAAGACCTATAAATATTAGTAGGATTTTGTTCGGTTGAAGTATTTCCATCCCCAAAATTCCAATACCACTCAGTCGCTACCCCTCCAGTTGAAGTATCAACAAAGTTGTGTTCTGTTGCTACAGTTGGATCAGTTGGGTCAGTCACTACTATAGTTGGATCAGTTGGGTCAGTCACTTTCGGTGTTGTCGTTGTTGTCGCTGCTGTAGTTGTTGTCGCTGCTGTAGTTGTTGTCGTTGTTGTCGTTGTTGCATAATGTCGTGCCATAATAATTTCCTATATTATAAATGTACTATCCACAATCGGAGCTGTAGTATCAAAATCAGCGATTGGCGGGGACCCAGTTGGCGGTTCATCTGAAGGAGGTGGAGAAGGTGGAGGTGGAGGTAATATAACATCAGATGCATTTAACGTTCCATTTTCAACTTTATATCCCCGAGCCCTTAACAATTCACTTCTACTAATTACTTCAACTTTACATTTTGCACCATATCCCGAATATGGTACAGTCGTATCATTGGATGTACCACTCTCATCACCAGGCATTATATGATTTTGCCAAAATAAAGTATTACCACCTCTATTCTCTCTAAAATCCCTAATCGATGAATATTCATCTACATTAGGATTATAAGTAGCACAAATGAAAAACCATTCATTTAAATCATCAGTAGGAATTTGTGTATGATTAAAAAAAGTATTATCTGGACTAACATCATAAACAGGTGCACCACCTGTCCACCACCCCAAAATTTCCTGTGTATCAGAACCATTACCCACATAAGCAGTATTCGATCTCGTTTGTCCTGGTATACCAAAATGACTATCAAATATTCTTGTAATAGGTAATCCTTCAGCAGTATAATTTGTGTTTGAAGTATCACTGATTGTATCCGTCTCATCAATATCCGCTACAACCAATCTAACCATTCTATAATGTGAAGTACCAATTTTTTTAGTTATAGTTTCTAATCTAAATCCAAATTTTTCTTCATTAGTCGGATTCCCATAATTAAACAAAGTTCCCCTACCAGCTTTACCAATAAATCTAACCCACATCGTTATAGTAAAACCCGTATCATGATAATTTTCAAACTCCAACGCATCACCAGTTGGATTTCTTAATATAATTGCCTGATTTGGTTTTCTTATCTTTAAAAATCCATTTAATTTATTTTTATACTCAGGTCTATCATCTCCTATAATCTGAGTAATATGGTCAACATCACCTAAATATTGATTTAAAGTATTTCTCATTGTCTCAAGAGTTTTACCAGAATTAATACCTGCTGGATCAACTTGTTCATTCAATCTTGTTATATAAGCATTAAATTGATCTTGATAACTAACACGAGATTGTTCGTCTAGATTATACTCTTCCATAGTTATATGTTCTAAGATACCATCTTCATCACTATCGGTAAATTCTGGTGGATTGCCAACTAATGAATTAAAATCTATAAAAAATTTATCTATCTCATCCTGTCTAGTTAATTGATTTGGTAATAATTCAAATATATCAGTATCTAATATTTTTTTTGCTTTTTCTGGGTCTATTTTTGTAGTGTCAAATTTAGGTTTTGTTATCTGACTTAAATTTACTATATTAATAAAACCTTTACTTTCACCGGACGAAGCTATAACTTCCTTCGCAACATTAACATTATATACATTTGCACCATACGTATATTTTATTATATAATTTTTTACATTTATATTTTCTTCCGAAACTGGCCCACTAATATGAAAACTAAATAAACTCTCAAAACTATCACTTGATAATAAATTATTTAAATACACATTTTGTACTATATTTTCAAATACTCCTTGTTGAAAATCAATTGTATTTTCTAATGTATTTCTATCTTTTTTATAAAATACTAATTGATCTTGTTCAGTTCTCCCACTTACTTTTTTACCCTGGTCATCAATGGTAGTTTGAATTGAAAGAATTTGTTCTTCCGTCAACTCAAACGGATTTTCATCAAACCATAATTTATAAAAATAATCTGCAACTCTTTCTCTAACTTCTAACTCAGTTATTTGTAACTCTGTCTCATTTATAAAACTACCACCTATTTCTATATCTGATAAAAACGTTGATTCTATTATAAAAAATACAGTTGGAGAACTTATAGATTCTGGTAAAATAGGAGCTTGCCATTCACCAAATACATACCCATCATTTGGAATCGCTGTTAAGTTAACAGTATCATTCAATGAATAACCACCCGTTGGTTGCGGTGGATCTAATACTATAGTTCCATTTTCTGATTGTATAATTTCTATTAAATATTTTTTTACAATTAATATTTTATCTTCATCTATTTCGTGATCGACCCCAACTTGGCCGACTCCAGCCATCATTGTACCATCTTCATGAATATGATAACGCCCTTCAAAATAACTACCATTTTTTTTATAAACTAAATTATCACTTGCAGTAGCTAATATATTAGCGTCTACTATTGGATTTTCTGTAAGCTGAGACGAATCATGTGTAGGCATGATTAAACCCTCAATATAAATTCAAAATCGTCGTCGTATATTATTGTTTGATCATCATCGTGATTAACTCTTATTAATATTTTATAAGCACGATTTGGTTCAAACCCATTTAAGTCTTGCATAAAATACGGTGATACTGAATCACAACTCATTGAAGTATAAGAACTAAACGGGACAACTGATTCATTAGTTGCTAAATCAATTATAGAATATGACGCTGACCCTTCTGCAAAATAACTACCACTTACAGTTTGTACTGATGTTGTAAAACTCTTATTGATATATCTTTTTCTGGCACCAAACCTAAATTTAACTTGTTCCGTTTCTTTATACGCTTCTCTGAAATGTATTGGATAAACATAATTCTCTACCGTACCAGATAAATCTAATGCCGTTAAACTACCCGTATTGCTACCTGTACATGGTAAATGATCATCCCATTTCAATTCAATCTTTGGGGAATATATTGTATTAGTCTGTCTTGAAAAGAATTTTAAATCTTCAAAACTACCAGTTGATGTCTCTCTACTACCAGATAATCTTAAAAGTAACCCATAATTATTATTTGTATCATTAAACCATTTTTTAGAAATAGAAGTTATATCCATATTAATATCTGGTGATTCAGATGAAAAAGATTGCGTTACTTCGTCCCCGGCTATGTAACTTACACCAACAGTTGACCAGCTTTTTTCCGCGGCACCTTCTCTATTATTCCTATATTTCCAACTAACTCCTTCAGTAGTTTTTGGTCTATCACTTTCCTTACCAACTCCTTCATTCCACGACTCACTAATTGGATAAGCAGCAATTGTATATTCTTCACTTAAACCACTTGTCCCTTTGGTTTCCCAAAGATGCAAATTAGTTTTATAAGTTTTAGTATGTATATCAGATGAACTTATAAAATTTTCTATCTCATCCGCATCAAACTGAAGTAATATTCTTGTTGGATAATGAAAATTTCTATCAAAAAATACTTTCTTTAATTCAAGAACTTCATCTTGACCCGTATTTTTATCTTTCCAATCAACCCCCGTAATCTGATCAGAACCACTACTAATAAAAGCATCTTTTGTCGTGAAAAAAAATCTATGCATTATAATACTTTCCCATAAATGTCTTTATTAGGATTTTTTAATTCAAAAACAGCAGGCGTGATCGATGGTCTATATACTCCAGTCCGTAACGCATTTTTAAAATTATACTGAAACCCATAAGATGAATCATTATCCCCATATGCTTCTCCATCTGCTTTATAATAATATAAACTTCTATCAATTCCAGCACCACCATCTTGAAATAACTCTAAAGTTTTTATACCAATAACACCTTCTAATCCTAAAATATTATATAGCAAATCATTTATATTAATTGATTGTCTAAATTGCATTTTGTCAATTTTAAAAAAATCTTTTATACGATCTATCACATCTATTCTAACTTCATCTGCTTTAAATCTCTTATCCGAATTTACTTCAAATTTTACTCCAAAATTTATAATATACCCAGAATATTCTACATCTGTTCCTGAACCATCTAATGTAAAACCAATTTCTAATTTATCATTTATAATTCTAAACTTATCTAAATAATTTTGTAAATTTAATCTAACTAATTTTGGAGTTTGAACCAATTGTTTCTTTTCATTATAAGAAAGTGTATTTACAATCAAAGTACCATGATCATCAAGTCTTTCAACATAACATTTAGCAATATTCCCAAACTTTGCAGGTAAACTTAAAATTCTTGATTGATAATCTTCTCTCGTTACACACCTCAATTGAGATGAAAAGAAAGCACTTGCATTTTGTTTAATTTCATCAACTGTTTGCCCATCAGTTCCTCCAGAACTTGGTTCATCATTTGTTGCAATTAAGGAAACACCTGTTGGTGGATTTACTATATCCGTCAACTCACCAGACTGTACATTTGAATTTTGCCCACCTCCAACTCTATAAGTAACTGTTATCACTGTATTTGCTGGAGTTTCTCCCAAATTTAAATTATTTGATAAAATAAGTTCATTAAGCGTCGCATTTATTGAACTAAAAGATGTTCCATTTAAACTCAAACCAGTCTGTTCAACTGCGGCAAAAATACCAGTTTGGGCTGACCCAGTTACATTATGCCTATAAAGTCCATTACCAAACATCAACTTAGTTGAATTAGTATCAGAATCAAATCTCTGTACAAATTTCTTATTAGTAGTAACATAATCTAATACATATGGTATCGGAATTAATGAATTATCAGAAATACCTTCCCCTTGATCATAACCAGTTGTTCTAGTTGAATCGTCACCATAATGTCTTTCTTTTAAAATTCTTTGTTGTGCTAAATAATCTACTTCATACCATTTTTGTCCCGAACTATCCTTACAATTCAAAATCTCAATTGCATTGTCTACACCCAAATCTAATTCTAAAAATTTTGTTGGACTTGTTATAGTAAAAGATTTAGTTTTTGTTTCTCCTGAAACAGCTCTGACATATCTAGTTAAAGTAAAACTTTCCGCTAAACCATCCGAATCAAGACTTGGGGCACTAATCATATCACCAGATGAGCCTGATATTGTAAAATCAACAATACCCGTCGTTTCAAATTTTATTTCCGAATCTACATTTGATTTAATTTGTAAACCTTCAGAAATTGGAGCGGGTGCTTCACTGTAAACTGGATCCCCATTCGAATCTGCACTTATATCAGTAGTTAATTTTAATCTTACAATCGATGCCGTCTTATTTGAAGTTTTATATCCCAAAAATTCAGCAAGTCGTTTAACATTTTTCTTCTCAGTAGCAGTAGCTAAAACATTTTCTTTATAATTGTAATCTATATAATAAGACAAAACGTCACCAACATAACTTGCCAATTCAATCAACATCATACCGGGAGATGTTTCATTAAAATCTTTATAAGTATCTGGAAAGTAAGATTTTGTATATTCAATCAAATCCGATTTTATTGTCGAAAAATCTTTATTTGTATAATTTATATTAGTTGGTATAATTTTTTGTTTTTCTAAATAAGCCATTAGTATCCCCCCACCATTTCACTAGTATTTGATGTACCACCACCAACACCACCAAATATAACCTGGACACTCTCCAAAGAATTAGGAGTCTTTTTTATATTAAATACTATATTTATATTAATTTGATTTAAATCATCTTTTTTTATTATTTTAATATCTCTCAAATCAATAAAAGGTAGCCAAGTTTGAAATACATCCATAATATTATTTTCAATTTGAATTGTAATGTCTTCTGTAATTTGTTCAAATAAAAGAGCTCTTATATTCATCCCCAAATTAGGCTGAAACACTCTTTCGTTTTGCTCAGTTTGCAATAAAAGTCGAATATTATTTTTAATTGATTCTACTGTAGTTTTAGTTGTTTTAAAATATCCATCACTATTTCCAACTCTTGCTAATGGAAAATCAATACCTACACTTACACGAGCATCTTTATCTTCAATAAATTGATTAACTCTTCTATCAAGTATGGGCATTAATCATCCTCCTCGACTTTTAATAATTTTACTTCAGATGTATTCACTGCCGGTTTAACTCTACCGTCCACTTTACTTCCTTTATTTGATATTTGAGCTAAACCAAATACTGGCTTTTGATTCAAACCAGTTCCAGTTCCAATATTACCAATAGGTAAAAGAGGACCACCCCCTGGAATAGTACCAGTACCCGTAACTGTTGTGCTTACTTGAGTCTGTATTCCAAGTGCTGGTATTTTAAGTGGTGCTTCCATATTAGTTATTTGAAATGTTTGTGCTTGAATAAAATCTTTTATAGCTAACATTAAATCAGTTGCTAGAATATCTAACTTAGAAAATTCTCCAGTTGGTGGTTTAACTATTTCACTCTCACCATCCACTATTTCTATATGTGTTAAATTCTTTTCAAATGCTTTTAATATATCTGTTCTAAGCCCCATTCTTAAACCTTGCTTTTTCGTCTACTTTTTTCATTACTTGAGAATAATCTTTTGTAAATGCGTTTGCTAAATGTTCCGGTAATTGTTCTGTATTATCTTGTACGGATTGTGCTTCAGCCTCACCTTTACCTTCAACAGTTTTCCAATCATCAGATTGTGCAGTTTCTTTAAGTAACTCATGTAGCATTTTATTATGTGTCATAGGTACAGAAACTTTTTCTTTAGTAGTAGTAACGTCGGTATCGGAACTAACAGGTTTTTTTATCACGTTTTTAAGACTTCTATCCTGTCTCGTATGTGTTCTAACTTTATCTACTTTACTAGAATTACTCTTAACTACTATTTCATTCAACTCTTTACGAAGTCGAGAAAAACTATAATCTAACTCTTCTCTTACTACTTCTCTAATTAACTTTTTAAATACAGATAACTTCATTATTAACTCCTATTTGTTTCTATGAAATGGTGTTGACTCAAAAAATTTGTAATTTTCCCTTTATTATTTTCAGGTAATGGTAATCCATTATCATCTGATTTTCTCGGTTCTAATTCATCAATCAATTCTTTTATTTTTTTGAACATTGGTTGTGAATTTTTATCAACAAATGGAATTGGTACACCTTGTACTAATGCTCTTGACTCTTGTAATATATTCATAATTCTATATAATAAATCCCTTAACTCATCTCCCAATACCATTGGTTGATCTTTATTTTTAGATTTCCTTCCTATATAAATATTCTTTGTTTCAAATACTGTAAATCCTTTATTTGTTAATGTAAAATTCTTTCCAGCACCAAAGTTTATATTACGTTTAGCAGAAACAGTAAAATCATTATTTTGCGCATCGAATGTTATTCTGTCTGAAAACATTATTACTTGATCGAACTCAGTTTGTAATTCTGATTTAGGTTGAGGTTTTGCAAATTCGTAATTAAATTTATTTTCTGGAAATGTACCTGTAGAATCATTACCATAACCAATTATTTTATTAGATTCATTTTCATCCGCGATTTTATCAAATGATAATTTATTAAAGCCTGGATAATAATCTTTTATTCGACCAAAAGACAATAAACCAAATCCAGACCCATTATTTGTACCTAAAATATTATTTTTAATAGTAATATATGGATTCATAAACCTAGTTCCAATTTGAATTGAATTACCGTGCCTTCCCTCAAATTGCATATCAGTTACAGTAGATTCCACATCAGCATCTGACCCGTCTTCTCCTATACCAATATTATATGGATTATCTAATGATTTATTTTTGTCTTTAATTACTTTACTTATAAGCTTTCCTATGAAATTAATATTATAACCGTCTTTATCATCTTTTCTAATGTCCTGAATAACTCTGGTTGGGTTTAGCCCTGGATCATATAAATGATCTGGAGTTTTATTTGGATTATTTGTAGTATTTATTGGACCTAAATAAAAAAACAAATTACCTAAATTAGTATAAATAACTGAATCACCACGAGTTATAGAATCAGAAAAACCACGTAATAATGGTTGAGCCAATATTTTACCTTTTAAATAATTTGATGGTAAATTGAAACCCAAATTACCTCCAAATGTGGATGATATTAAAATACATTGACTCACATCAGATGGCATATTGTTAGTGGAATATCCAAGAAAAGTTAAATCAACAGGGTCAGTTATCACTCTTTCAACATGTCCATGATGAAAAGTAAACTCTGGACCAAAATAAGTATCTTGATTTACTTGACCAAGAACATTTGTTCTTTGTGGGGTAATTCTATTAGACATCTTTTCTTACCCTTTCCATCCCCGCAACCAACTCATCCGATTTATCTTGAAGTGAAGCAGCTGCTTCTTCTAAAGAATCCATCAGTTCTTGTTTTTCCTCATCAGATAATAATGATGTATCTTCAGTTAAATCAAGTTGTTTATTCATTATTCGTTGAATAACAGTTGCTAATTTTAAAAGATTATCATCGTTCTTTACAGCTACGTCAAATAATTCTTTTAAAACTGGACCTACGATTGCGATATCTTCTATTCCTTGAATGTAACCATGTACCTCTTGGATTAAAAGATCAATCTGAGTCTTTTTTAGTTTAGAATTCTCGTATATCTCTTGAGATAAATCCGAAAATTTTTTATTACCAAATATATTAAAATCTTTTTCCATAACATTCTAATAATAAATATAGAATGTAAAGAATATTATAATAAAGAACCAGTGTCCTCTAAAAATTCAAGATGACCTTTTGTGAGAATTTCTTGTTGTATTTTTGGATAAAGTTTTCTAAAAACATTTGTCACTTGAGTTATTTTAGATGTTTTAACATCAGTCATTTCTCTAATCATTATATATAAAGCCTTTTTATTAAAGTTATCAACTGAATCTTTATTTTTACATAAGTATATTATTGATTCGGCAACTACTTTATCTTGTTCTCTTGGAAATAAATTATGTAAATTATTTTCAAAATAAACTAAAGTTTTATTAAATATATCACTTGAAACTGATGTATCTATTTTTTTATCAGTATCTCCAGTATAAAAAAGAGTATCTATATTATCATGAATTTTAAGTTTCTTATAATTCGCATTATTATTCAATATTAAATAATTCTTTGCTACTACACTAAAATAACTAAAGGCTTTACTACCTTTAGTTTCATCAAACTTATGTATGTTAATTACTAAATTTGATACAACTTCTGCTTGTAAATCTCTAAATGAATAGTCAAAATACATAAATTTATATGTATTAATTATATTCTCTGCTAATTTCATAAAAGCAGGATGTATCTCTTCTGTATAAATTTTATGTCTAAACGTGATATCTTCCGAATGATTATATTCTACAATAGCATCATGTACTGGAGTACCAAAATATATTTTACTTTTCTTTTTTCTCTTGCGTTTCATTGTCAACCTCTTCTGTTTCAAATAACTCTTCCAATTGATTACCAAGTTGTTTTAATTCATCAAAGAA
>NZAS01000192.1 GCA_002686195.1 Candidatus Pacearchaeota archaeon
GATGAAGCGCTCGGCAGGGTCCAGATACTCGGTGGTGATCGTGCCCGCTTCCTTTAATGCCTGGTTGTATTCCTTCAATGCTTCAGCCTGCTCCAGGGTCTTGCTGGCATCGAAGGCAATGCCCGCCTGCATGCCCAGGCGCTGCAGGTTTATAATCAGGCCAGCAAACTCGGCAGCCCTGCGGTAGTTAGCCTCCAGGTTGGCCGCATGCTGCCGCTGATTCTCGAAGTCGGGGGGATGGATATCCGGCGCTCCCTCTCGTGGCTTGGCCGCTTTGCGAGCCTTTGTCTTCTTCTCGATCTCTTCGAGCTGGCCGTTGATGAGGGACCACATGTGGCGGAGAGGCCCCAGGATGGTGGTCTCCGTGGAGGCGGCGGCGTTGTTTATCCGGTTCTCGACGTTTTTCATTATGTCGTCGAACAGTTTTGTATTCTCGTCCGTCTCCGCCTTGACCGCGGCGGCCAGTTTCTTGCGGGCCTTGAGCGCAGCTGGCATAGCCTCTTCCCTCAGAGCCTTAATCCGCTTTACATCCTTCTCCAGCTTGCGCATAAGATCGCTCGCTATCCTCAACTGGTTATCCAGGTCGTCACCGTGTCCGGATGGGATATCGAACCGTGACGCCTCCAGCTCGGCGGCGAGCGTTTTTGTGTCCCGCAGCCTTACCTGCACGATCCGGAGCTCGTCGGTCAGCGTTCGCACCTTCTCGGAGCTGGCGAGCAGCAGGGCCTCGCCGATCTTTTCCGGGATGAACTTGGCGAACTCTATCAGGCCATAGAAAAACGGTTTCCAGAAGTCCTTGGCGTGGTCCTTTGCGATGACCGCTGCCGTCGCAATGCCGCCTCCTATCATCCTGGGAATGGCCGCCCGCATCTCCGCCAGGAAGCCGGCCATGGCTGCCCGCTTCTCGTCCGCATCCAGGAACTCCATGGCCTCGTTTATGCGCCGGCCAACGTTGAAGATCTCGGTCATCGTGTCCAATACAAATTTGAGCGTGGGCAAGGCCTTTTTGCCCATGCTGCCCGAAAACTCCATGAACGCAGATTGCATGACCTTCATCCTCGCCGAAAATCTCGATGTCGCTTTATCGATGGCCTGGCCGAACTTTTCATCCCAGATTTCCAGCAGCGCGGCCCGGATCTCTTTGGCGTCGTTGCGCACGTGTTTGACCAGGTCGCCGCTCTGGATGATGGCCTTGTCTTTTGTCCGCCTGGCCTCGATGCCCAGCCGGCGAAGACTCTCGGTCTCAAACGAGACGTAAGCGCCTATAACGTCACGCAGATCCCTATTGAACGCCAGGGCCACCCCGGCGAGGGCTTCGGTGACCCGCTGGGTCTCCTTCTCGCCCACCGCACCCAGGCGGATAAACGACTGAACCACCTCTTCCGTGGAAAGAGGCGAAGCGATGGCGAACTCTCGGATCGCATCAAAGGCTTTGTTCGCTTCGTCCAGATCGTCAATAAGAATCTGGATCTGGCTGTGATAGGTCTCCAGCCGGCCCGCGTCCTCGATGAACCTCCGCCCTAGCTCGATGGCCTTGTAGATGCCCAGTGCGCTCGCGGCCCCCAGGATGGCACCTTTCAGGCTGAGAAACCCAGCGGTCATGCTGGCCGTGCCGGTGAGGGTGGCCTTGCTGGCTGCTTTGCTCTCCCCCTTCAGGTTCCGCATAGCGTTCCGGAATTCCGGGGACATCTGGTCCTGCAGGCGGAGGAAGATCTGGAGGGTGTTGCGTTTGGAGGGCACGGAGAGACGGGTGGGGAGACGGGTGGGGAGACGGGTGTCTGGTGTCGGGTGTCAGGTCAGAGAGATTATCTCTCGAATCTGCGGAACCGTTGGGGAGAATGATATGGTTGTAGGTCGAACTAAGAGTGTCCTTGTCCCTCCCTGACACCCGACACCTGACACCCGACCCTTGTCCCACCCTGACACCTGACACCCGACACCTGACACCCGACCCTTGTCCCACCCTGACACCCGACACCCGACACCACCTACCACCTACTTCTTCCTCTCCTTCGCATCCAGCACCTCGTCGATCTTGACCTTCAGATACTGGCTGGCCTCGACGAATATGTTGGCCTGCTGGTTCAGGCCGCCGGGGACGGGGGGGAGATCGGGCCAGGCACGGTAGGCGGTGAGGAAGGGATCGCCGAGCTGGCGGGCGCAACGGTTGGGGCAATCCCGTATGTCCTCTCTCCCAGTTCCGGAGCAGACGGAGCAATCGGGATCACCCATGCCGTTGCAAGACGTGCAGTCTATTTCCATGAAAGGCGCTGCCGCCGGGCCATCGCAGCCCCAGTCTGCCCGGTATTTCGGGTCATTCCAGCAGAGCCGGCAGGTAACGTTTAAGTCGCCACAGCTTGCCACTGCGGCGAGTGTCAGTTTTTTCGGTCTTCTCCAGTGAGGGTATTCGCCTCGATGATTTTCTTCCCCAGGTCCGCCCGCTGGCGCACGGAGAGTAAGGAGAGCCGTTCTGCTGTGGTGCCGGTCATAAAGGGAATATCCTGGCCGTCCGGCGCTTTGAAGTTCTCCCACCCCATCAGATATTTCTCTATTAAACTGGTGTAAAACGGGGTGAAGACCTCGGTAGCGCTTACGCTCCCGGCCTGGCTCATCAGCTCCTCGGACTTCTCCTCGAAATCCGGGTCATCTTCATCCATCTCCTCCAATTGCTGCCGGAGCCTCATAGCCTCTCTAAATGGCTTCTGAAAATCCTCGGCGGCTTTCTGCTGGGCGGGTATCAGCTCCCCGTTTACCTTCTCTACGCTCAAGACCCGGACCTTAAAGATGGTCTGGTCCTCAGCTTCCAGCTCTTTGTCTTCTTCGAGAATGACGTCGGTCGTCTTGTCGGGCGTGGTGGCAATAGCCATGGGCGTTGTCCTCCGGGTTGAAGAAAGTGGTCAGGTGTCTGGTGTCAGGTGTCGGTCAGGGATTCCTCCGCAGGTCGTCCACTTCTTTCCTGAGCCGCTCCAGTTGGATGGAAAGGGTGTGATGAATGGCAGGGTCGGCGAGGTGAGAAGTCAGCTCTCCCCTTACATCCTCGCTAACGTCCAGCTTGGCTTGAATGCGTGCCAGGGTCATAGAGACCCAGCACGCCCAGGGGATTACGAGCATGAGAACAAAGGCCGCCGCTGCGATAAACCAGTTGGGGATCTTGTAGTAGATGGTGCTTGATGCGGATTCAGAGACTTCAGACATCAGGTGTTGCGTGCAAATCGGGGCGTTTCATGCTGCAGGGTACCAGCGACCCTCACCCCGGCCCTCTCCCAGAGGGAGAGGGGGATTTGTTAGAACAGATAGAAACAGAGCTCCAAGTCATCCTCTCTGGAATGCGTTTTTGTGAAGCGGCAGGCGTGCTCGCCGGTGGCGATGTTCTCCCGGTTGCCTTCGGTGATGCCCTCGATCTGCATGCCCTTCGCATAGACTCCGAACTGGTTGCCGGCCACCGATCCCCAGGTGCAGTCGAGCTCGATGGTGGTCTCGTTTTCTGCCGAGCCCTGGAAATCGAATGTCCCCTTGTGAACCGAGTCGAGATTCATCGTTCCCCGCCAGTTGCGGGCGCCGATCTCGTATCCCAAAATGCCGGAGGCGGCCTGGGAGTCCTCGATGGCGGCCAGGGCGTTCTCCAGGCTGAAGGACATAGCGCCGATGCGCAGGCCGGTGGTGCTGTCCAGGGCGAAGCTGATACCCTTGAACCGCGGGCCGGCGACTCGCTCCTCGCTGGTGCCGCTGAAAGCGGCGACATCGCTATCGCCGCCGTTCGCTCCCATGGCGGAAAAGTTGAGCCGCCCCTCTCTGCCGGAGCGTAGCTCGATGTTCGGGCTCACCCGGCAGCCGATGGCCGTGTGACGGTGACCGTGGCGGTTGCGGTAGATCGTCAGGCTGGGGATCTCGCTCTGGGATGGGTCGGTCGAGCTGGTAGCCGATGCGCTCGAATCCGCCCCGGTCAGGGTCTCGGCGTTCTGGAATGTGCCATCCACGTGCATCAGGAAGATTTTGGCGTCCCCGTCTGCCGTGGCCTGGTAGGCGTAGCCGATGGCGGCGCTCGTGCCGCCGGTGACCTTCTCGCCCGCCGTGTAGGGGCCGCCTGCTACCGCTCCGATGGAAAGCTCGATAAGCGGGTCAGTGTGGGGCATCAGCACCCGGCCATAGTTGCTGTCTGTGGTCGAAGGGGTGGCCGTGGCAGCGCTGTCCGCACCGGTCCAGACATTCGAGTTGTCGGTCGAGCCTGTCACGTCATAGACCAGCAGGGTGGTTGTGCCGTTGGCGGTGTCCTTGAACACCTTTGCCGTGGCTCCGGTGACGGCCTGAGAGATCGATTCCCCGTGCAGGTAGGGGCCGCCGGTGACCGCCCCGATGGTGATCTGTTTGAGCGCCTTTACCCTCCATCCGCCGGCCCTCATCAGCAGGTACCAGTTCGGGTCAGAGGTGATGAGCCCATCGGCAGGGCCGGCCAGGTAGGAGCCGAAGTTGATGCCCCGGCTCAGCGCCCCGGAGTTGGCCCCGGTATCGCTGAGGGTGAGGGACTGCTCTTCGTCGTCCTCCATGTCCATCTCTTCCTCTTTGCCGATGCCGAAGCAGCGCAGGCCCACATCGGCGGCGTCGAGTGTCTCTTCCGTGCCGAATACTGCCTCCTGAGCGAAAGCGATTTGCTGTAGCTGGTCGAGTTGTGAGCCGAATGCCATAGGTAGAATCCTTTAAAAAGTTTTTCTGGGTGAGGGTCGCCTGGAACCCTGCAGCATTTAACGCTAATTATCTTCGGATCTGCGGATGTGCTAGGTCGGGGGAGGGGTGTCAGGTGTCGGGTGTCGGGTGTCTGGCTCGGAAGGGCTGGCGATGGCTCTCGACACTGACACCCGACACCCGACACCTAGATGACTTCCTCGATCACCACCGAAATATCGACGGCCGTAGCGGTCTTGTGGGCGAGCCGCACGGGGGCGGCGAAGCGGTAGTTGCCGCTGCTCTCGCCGGGTCCTGGGGGTGTCCAGGTGAAGGTCGCCGATCCGCCGAGCTGGTCGTGATAAAGATCTTCTACGGCCTTGGCGTGAAACCGCGATCGATTCGGCCAGGTGATGCTCCACCTACGGCCCTTCAGGGGAGAAACCCTGGTCGCAATCGCTACCCCGCTCTCCGGATCGGACCGGCGCTGGCGGTAGGTGTGGCGGACCGTGTAGCGGAGTGGGTTTGCGATGGGGAACGAAGCCATGGCGTCAGGTGTCAGGTGTCAGGGTTGAACTACGTGTATGGATCGTCATACACGTAGTTGTATTGCATCCGGATCGAGATGGGGACGATGCACCAGGGCTCGCCTTCATCATCCTCGGCCTCCATGACCATCCAGTCTCTTACCTGGGTCCAGACTACTGCCCCGCCCAGGGGGGGGTCGGCCATGATGGCTTTCTCGATGTCGCTCACAAAATCATCGGCCAGGTCGTCGGTCTCGGTGTCTGAATCGTCCTCCTGGTCGTGAACGAAATAGAGGATGGCCAGCACGTCTAGAAACCTTTCGGTTTCGTTGGCGATGCTTTCCTCTCCCTCGACTTCGACCATGGCGTTGCCCTCGGTGGTGAGTATTACCAGCGGGAGGGTGTTGAAGTCGTTTACCTGGAATTCCGTATCGCCGGTAACCTTGCGCTTCCGGTATTTCTGCACGCTGTTAATGTCCCGCTGGTACCCGTTGGCGACGGTGACGGTGGCGATGCGGGTCTGAAGGGCGTCTGTGGCGAGGCGGCGTTTTGAGGAGGCCATGGGGTGTCAGGTGTCAGGTGTCGGGGAGACCAGCTTTCAGAGCTTTTTAATCAGCGGGGCGAGGTAGTAGGAGAGGATCAATCCTTCGAGAGACTCGGGTAGGCCGGGCACATCTACCATTCGGTTCAGGGCTTTCTGAACTCGCTGCTTCCTTAAAAAGCGTTTGAGCTGTTTACGGGTGACTTGTCCCAGTTTTTCGATCTCTTCCAGCAGGATGTCTTCGGGGTCTTTCATATTACGCTCTCTTTCTTAGTCCTTGATTCCAGATCCGGATGGCCTTTTGGGCGGCTTGCTGGATCCGCTGGTTCGGAAATTGCCCCAGGGCTCGCCAGGTCTTGTAGAAGTTCAAACCGGGGTTGCGAAGGGTGACCTTTTTCCTCAGCACAAAGATCGGCACTATCTCAGTGCCACGGATGCGGGGCTTATAGAAGACCACCCCGTCACGGATGAAGGATTTTCGCTTATCGAGGTCGCTCCATTCGGCATAGGGCTTTTTGAACTTCTTACGGGTCTTCCCCCGCATGGTCTGCACGATCGGCCCTGGGATGGGCACTCGGAGGTATCTGGCCTCCTGCGGGTATATTGTCCCACCGAATTCCTGATATTCCGCCACGTTGCTGCGGGAAAGGATGTTCAGGGACATGTCCAGGGCGTTGGCCTGGGTGAGGGCCAGCCGCTCGACCAGGCCCTTGCGCTCGTCCGATTGCTTTCCCACCCCTACCCCACGGTTGCCCACGTTCACGTATCCCCGGAATTTCCCGTAAAGGGATTTCCGGAACGGCCGGGCCAGATTCAGATCCAGATTGGA
>NZAS01000193.1 GCA_002686195.1 Candidatus Pacearchaeota archaeon
CAGTAATCTCATCAACAGCCAAATTCCCAAACACTAACACAGAAATAATCAACCCTAAAACAACAATCCCAAAAATCCACAGCCCCTCAATATTATAAGGACTTCTCATTTTCAACCTTCTTCTTTTTAGCTTTCTCCTTCTCAACCATCTTCGGATTCCCATATTTCTCATCAAATCTTTTCCTCACAAAAACCACTGCAACCAATAAAACAGCCAAAGCAACAGCAATAACTACAAAAGAAGTCCCCCAACTCAACCATTTACCAACATCAAACCCATCTTCACCAGGAGAAAGGAAAACCCCATCTTCCCTAACAGACTCATAAGCAATACTCAAAACAAACGCCAAAACCAAAACTAAAGCAATCGAATAAAAAATCTTTGTCCTCTTTTCCATGTTAAAACTAAAAAAACAGATTATATAAATCTAATTTCTACAACAATAAGACAGCCCTTCCAGTAATTGGCTGTCCAATTGGTTTTAGGGTGGATGGATGGGTTATCTATCACTCCCTTTCCTTAGCTCTCTTTCTTAATCTCAGCCAAAGTAGTAATCTCCTTAACGGGCTTTTCAGGCCTATAAGCAGTTATCCTAGGGAACCTCAAAGCAAAACCAGACTCATAACTAGGACTTTTCTGAACATCTTGATACGTAACAGAAACAACAATACTCGGCTTAACTTTGACATATTGTCCTTTCGTCTCCTCAATAAGGGGCTTCAAAATCTTAGTCATCTCAGCATATGTCGTCCCTTCCTCACTTTCTATTTCTTTCAATCCCGAAGAAACCTTCCCAACACCCAAATATTTTCCATCATTCAAACAAGCAACATAATAAGAAGTAAGCCAACCCCCCCTCTTCCCCGTTCCATATTCTGCTCCAATTATAACCAAATCCAAATCCTTAACTTCAGGTTTCATCTTAACAATATAACCAACCCTTCTGCCCTGCCTATAAGAAGCCTTCAAATTCTTAAACATGACACCTTCCTCTCCCATTTTCAAAGCCTCCTCATAAAACTCCCGTGCCTTTTTTTCAGAATCAGTAACAATTTGCATAGCCACCCTTATTTTCAATTTCCTATTGCTCACAATCTTCTCAACAATCTTCCTCCTTTTCTCAAATTCCAAAGGCATTAGATTCTTCCCATCCAAATACAAAACATCAAAGATATTCAATTCAATAGGTAATTTCTTTGCCAACTCTTCAATATCATACTTCCTCTTTATCCTCTGGCTTATAGCCTGAAAAGGCATATACTTCTTTGTCTCTGAATCGAAACCAACCGCCTCAGAATCTAAAAGAAAACTATCTCCCTTAACATATTTGCTGACAACAGAAACAACATCAGGGAACTGTTTAGTAACTTCTTCCAACCTCCTTGTAAATAACTTAACCTCTCCGTTACTTTCTTTAGAAATAATCATCCTAAATCCATCATATTTATGCTCAATCGCAGCAGGCTTACCAACAATTCTAAATGCTTCTTCTATCTCTGTAACTTTCACAGGCAAAAGAACATTAATAGGTCTCCCCGGATGAACTTTCAATTTTCCAAGAGCACTTTTTCCTTCCGCAGCCGCCTCGACAACTTCCGCAAAATCCCCAGTTAAATCATAAGCCTCCTCAACTTTAAAGATAATCTCCTTCTTCTTTTCAGATTCCTCCCCAAATTCAAAAAAAGCCTCCGCAATCCCATCTCTAATTATCCCATCAGCAATCCCCACTCTCAAATCAGAAAGCAAAGTCCTAACAATATACTTAGCTTCCTTCCCAGTTGCCTGCCCCAATAACTCACTCACTAAACCAAGTTTTCTATCAACAGCCCCCTTACCTTCAATCTCCATAATTTTTCTTAAATTATCAAATACTTTATCTGTCTTCAGTTTCCCAGAAAAAAGAACTCCCTGCTTCCTCTTATCTGCAAATTCCTCAGCTATCTCCCCCAAATCACCTATCTTCCTTAATCTAGTAACAATCTCATTCTCAGAAACCCCGAAGCCCTTTGAAATAGCCTTAATAGCCAACTGCCTTGAAATCCCAATCTCTCGAGCATCATAATCGGGAACAACCTTCCCCTTCAAAAGATAAACCCACTCAGCCTTCCCTTTCTTCTCCAATTTTTTCAGAAACAGGGCTAATATCGTCGCCTTTTCAAGCTTCTTCGTCGTGGAAGCCAAAGATTCATACACATCTACAAACTCCGAATAATCCATATTTACAAAGATAAAACAAGATATTTAATTGTTTATATCCAACCCCTCTTCCGAACCCCTTTTTCAAAAATCTGAAAAACCAATTCTTTATCTCCTAAAGACCTATGTTTCCTCAACCTCGCCGACCGCCGCCCCTTATCATGGTTCAGCTCAATATGACACTTCCCCCAATATTGCAAAATATCTCCGCCAACCATCTTCCTCCCATCTTCCCAATTATAAGTTTGATTAGTAACCAGCACAGGAATCTCTTTCTTACGCGCAATCTCAGCCAAAGTCCTCATCTGCTTAACAAGCTCAGAATTAACCTTCTGCATCTCCTTACGCTCCTCACCATTATCACGAGCAGCCGCAAAATCCAATCGATAAAGAATAGTCATTCCATCAATAACAATAAGTCTAATATGATTATTAGAGTCCTTCTTCAACTCTTTCAACAAATTCTCAAAATCCTTTTTCTGCTCACCAAAATTAGTTGGCTTCAACAACATGATATTTTTCAAAACCTTTTCATGCTCCCCATCAGACAACTGCTTAACTCTCTCTACAGAAAAACCTCCTTCAGTATCCATGTAAATCACTTTATTCCCTTTCTTAGCCTGGCTTACTGCAGCAAGCAAACAAAAATTCGTCTTACCCGTCCCCGCCCCCCCATAAATCACACTAATAATATCAGAATCATATCCTCCATGCATCCACTTATTAAGGTCAAAAGACCCCGCACTTACTTTTACCATGGACTACTCAACATACCCAGATATATAAAAATAATTATAATACGCCATCATCTCTAAAATTCCGATATAACTTCTCTTTATCTTCCTCATCTCTAACCATGCCTATCAAACAATAAGCCGCGCTTTGTTTTATAGTCGGCCTAATCCTCTCACCTTCAACAGTTACATGAACCAAATAATCTTCTGGTCTCCTTGCTTTTACGGGTGGCAAAGCAGCAATCTCTGCCAATATTCCAGGTCCATCACCCGGACTTCTCCACCATGTATCTTGTGACATATCCTTTAAAACAAACAAGACTATATAAAAATAATTATATTAAAAAAACAAATTAGTTTCTACTTCTTTTTCTTCTTACCTTTGCCTTTAGCATCTTCAGGAGCACAGATTCCACAATGACTACAAGCCAAACCATGAATCAATATCAAAGCAGCTGCAACAATCACAATCCACTTTCCAACAACTGCGCTAGAAATCAATGCGGGCCAAAGAGCAAAAACTATTATGACAATAGCCAAAACAGATTCAGTCCATTTACAATTAAACATTTTAACCTCCTTTCGAACTTTAACTAAAACAGAGTAATTAATAAACCTTACTTCTTCTTCACGCCTTTCTCAAATTTTTCCAAATCCTTTTTAATAGTGCTTATTGCGTCACTAACAGCCTTCTTTATAGTCCCACTCTTACTTTCAATCCTAAAAATCACCGGCTTTGAAGGATGCTCCCTCTTCCAAGCAGCAAATTCAATCCCTTGTTCATTCAAATAATTTCTCAAAATCTCCGCTATAGTAACGTTATCAATTTTCAATTCAACACTACCTTTATCTTCTTTTACAATTTCAACTTCCATATATTCAAATCAAAAAGTCTATATTTAAAGGTTACTATAATTGGTTTTAGGGTGGATGGGAGGGTTCAACAACAAGTATATAAAATCAATTCTCTAAATATCAACATGAGAAACACTTCGGTAATAATAATCATCTCGATTCTATTATTAATCATAATCGCCACAATAATCCTAATCTCCCTCCCTCAAGAAGAAGAACTACCTTCTCCACAACTAGAAGAATGTCAAACCCTAAGTTACAACTCCGAATCAGCAATAAACCTTGTCTTCTTCGCTCCAAAAGAGCAAGCCCAAAAATACTATGATTCATTATTGCAATTCTCCCCGATGAAAGAAAACGCACAAGAATTCAACGCATTCTACATCTCAGACTATATTCCTGAATGTGAACTCTACAAGGGCATCGCCCTCTTATGCTACTCAAACGACTTAGTAAAAAAAGCAGCCTCCTGCCCAGCAGATTATATAATAACAATCAGACAAGAAGAGCCAAGCATCCGCTCTTCATCATACTTAAACGTAATGAGCATAAACTCAGCTTATACAACCTCTGTCTTAGCCCATGAATTCGGCCACGCATTCGCAAACCTAGCAGAAGAATATGTCCCTGCTTCACTTCCAAGAGGACAAAAGAACTGCGTAAAAACATGTGACTCCTTCCAATCAGAAACAAACGGCTGCTTTGACGGCTGTTCCCAATCAAATTATAAGAGATCAATCAGCTCTGGAATCATGCGCACCCTTTCTTCCAACACATTCGGAATCTTTGACGAATCATTAATTTCAGAAAGAATTTCTTCACACCAAAGCAAAGTAACAGCCAGTGCAATTTCAGATCCAAGGGACTGCTCCCAAGAAAAATATTATTCAATAACTTTCCAATTAACAAATGGAATCTTCTCTCTAACTAACAAATCAATTGAATCAGGCTGCCAACCAACCTCTGGATTTGGACCCTCATCATATCAAATAATCAAAAACTCCCAAGTCTTATCAACCAATGACATAAATCCACTAATAATCTTCACAGACCTCCCAGATGAAACTTCTTTGGACTTATCAGGAGAAACCCTAGATTATGAAGGCCCTGTTGTTCTCACAACTCCAGCAATCCCAATTGATGAAATTAAAATATTCGACTCTGACAGCAAAGAATTAATATCAGTAAACCTAAACGACATAGATTCGAGGCCATGTAAAAAATGATGAATAAAAAAGCCCTCTCAAACATCGTAGCAGTTTCCCTAATCATATTGCTATCAATAGCGGCCATCTCCCTTCTATCAGTATATGTCTTTGACATAATAAAATCACCAGCCCTCTCCCCAGAATATTCCTGCTTAAACCTACAGTTAGAGCCCCCAATACAAATTCAAAAAGCATGTTACAGTTCAGAAACAAGTGAAATCCAATTAACTCTAAAAAGATCTTCAGATGATTTAACCATAGATGCTCTAGATTTCATTCTAGACAATGAAGCATGGTGCTGTGGTGTTGATTGCCCTAACTGTGAAATCCTCTCTCAAGACACCACAAAAACCTATTACTTCCCAGAAACCTCTGACTCAATATCTCTAACATTCCAGAACTGCCTCCTAGACGAACAAGAAATACAAGCTTGCTAATCCCCTATAAGTTCTATCTCATCCCCTAAAACATTAACATCTCTCTTTTTCTTTTCCCCTGAAACTTCCCTTTGATTCTCGGAAGTTTTAGGTACAGCGGACTTCCTGTCTGCTGTATCTTCACTATTCTTCTCAATCTCCTCCTCCAACAAAGCCCTCATAGGTTGCCCAAAATCCTTCCTATCCTTCCTAAGATTAATATTATAATACTCTTGCAACTTATTAACCAAAACAAAATCCCCTTCTTCAATCATCCCATTCTCAGCAAGTTTAACATCATCTTCCTCAATATTCAAAGCCTTAGCAACTTGCTTCCTAGAAAGACCCTTATCCCGCCGCGCCCTCATAAGCTCCCAATGAAAATTATCAATCAAAGACCTAATCACCTGCTTCTTCTTCCAATCCAAAGGCTTCCTATAATCATCAAAAAGCATCTTCCTCTCTGGCTTCTTCTCACCCGAAACTTCCTCTCGGTTTTCGGAAGTTTTGGGGACAGCGGAGCTTTGCTCTGCTGTATCTGCTGTATCTTCTCTATCAATATTAGCTTTCTCCCCCCTTCTCAAAACAACAAGCCCTTCCTGCCGAGCATAATCCCCTTCAACAACAACAATTTGCCCATCCTCAATTGCCTCTACAAAACCCTCCTTCAATTCCTCCTTCTCAGAATCCCATTCTTCCATTTTATATATTATAAGACAGTAAATCCAAAGCAACTGTCCAATTTCCTAATAAGACAGCGCTTCTCTAAACAGCTGTCCAATTTAGCAAACAAAAAGCCTTTTTATTAATTATTGTGCTAAAGAACAATAGGACAAAGCCACTCTAAATGTTTGTCCAATTGGATTTTGGGAGGGTGGGAGGGTTAACTAATCAAAATACACTTCTATCTCCTCAACACTAAACAAATCAGAAAGCACAGTATCTTGATTAACAACAACCAAAGGCGCTTGCCCCAAACCAAACTTCCTCTTCATCAAATCCAAAGACTTAACCTCTGTATCAACAGCAATTGGAATCAAAATAACATTATCACCATTCCTCTCCTTAACTTCAGACAAAACCCTTCCCATAGTCGTCTGCCTAGCATTAACATCAATCCTAGGCTCAACATAATCATAAAGATAAACAACAACATTAACGTCTTCAGGACATTTCTCTTTCAATTCAACAGAGCTCTTCCAAAGCATAACTCTCAAAAGATCATATCGCCTATGCAAATCAATCACATTTTCAGTAATAGCATTAGAAGAATCATATTTTTCCAAAGACTTCGCCTCCCAATAAATCCTATCTGCAAAATTTATATTGCCTTGCTTAGCCACACTACACTCAAAACCAAAATCACTCAAAATCTCCTCCTCTAAACTAATATCAAACAAATCTGTCTCAGAATTAAAATAAAATTTTTCCAAATCATTATATCTTGAATCTTCAAACCAAACCCCTATTAAAATTCCTGTCCAAAATATCACAAACGCGACTACAAAAGCCTGCCAAAAAACGTGTTTATTACTTACCACCATTTCATATCTCCTGTAGCATACCTATAAATCGAAGCGAACCAAACTATCGGATAGACTGTAAGGTATATCAACATGTAAAATATCACATTAAAAAACTTTTTTATAGTCAAGTTTTCTTCATATTTCGTAATTTTTAAGACATACCAAGTATAAACAAAAGAAATCCCAAAAAGCACGACAAAATAAAATATCAAAGCACTTGGATAAAAGTTCACCTCTTGTAAATTAAACAACGCAGTATCGACAGTCACGGAATACCCAGTACTCAAAAATTTAGTAAATAAAAGTTTCAAAAGCAAATACATAGAAAAACTAAAAGTAAACAAGCTCATAATAATACTAAATGAAACAAAAGGCATAACAAAAATACCAAACATCCCTTTCCTAAAAAACATCTTCTTATATTTCATAAGTGCCTGCAGCCCACCCATCCCCCACCGCGTCCTCTGCCTAAACCACATCTTAAACTTCGTAGGCGCAATCGTACTAACTCTTGCATCCAAACAAATCCCTGTTTTATACCCGCGAGACATCAAGTTCCAAGTAATATCAATATCTTCAGTAATCGACTTCGGATCAAATCCGCCAGCCTCCTCAACAAATTTCTTCCGATACAAACTCAAAGGCCCATTAGTAACATAAACACTATCAACAAAATCAAGCATCTTCCTATTCCATCCAAGAAGCATATATTCAATGCTCTGAATCTTAGCTAAAAAATTATCTTCTTTATTCCTAATAGTAACAAAGGAAGTTACAGCCCCCATTTTCGGATCATCAAAGAAGCCAGTAAGTTTCTCCAAAGACTTCTCACTTGGAAAACTATCTGCATCAGACACTGCCATTAGTTCCCCTGTAGCAATTTTAATTCCCGCATTAACAGCATTCGACTTCCCAGGAGTTTCTTCAAAAACCACCTTCAAATTCCTATACTTCTTCTTTAGCTTCTTCAAAATCTCCCCAGTCTTATCAGTGCTGTTATTATTCACAACAATAACCTCCTTCTTCTTTTCTGGATAATCCAAATCCATAATATGATTCACAGTCTCCTCAACGCTATCTTCCTCATTATGCACAGGAATAATAACACTCACCTTAAAATTTCTATTCGGCTTTGGATGTGAAAACACCTCAGGCCTATTCCTAACCAACAAAATTATGAATATAGAAAACATATACAATCCTATAAACATAAACGTCAAATACAACGAAGTAACAAAGTCAGCCATTTTTATTGTTCTCCTTGAAATGGCTGATTAGCGGAGTCCTCTCTGGTTTATCTGCCATCTTATTTCTTACTCTGGTAATTTCTCGCCACGAGTCAAGTTAAAGTAATCATAGAACTCATCTTTTAAACTTAACTCTGCAGTGTGCCCAATCCTTTTCTTATGAACCAAACCAAGTTCAACAAATCTTTTAACATGCTCATAAGCCTTATTCCCTCTAATCTTAATCAAAACACTCTGCTTCATCGGATGCTTATATGCAATAATCGCCAAAGTTTCCTGCTCTGCCTTACTAAACTCGCTCTGTCCACCTGCCAATTTATTAACAGTATCTTTATGGTCTAAAGCAACATCCATCTTCCATTTACCCTCCTTCTCAACTACCTCCATACCACTCTCTTTATATTTATCTTTCAAATCAGCCAAAATCTTCTTCAACAAAATCGGATTAACATCAGACAAAGCCACTAAATCAGAAATAGATAAAAACTTCCCGGACACAAAAAGCGCGGCCTCGACCTTCCTAATATTCTCGGCCTCAACTTCATCGTCTATCTCATCAACACTTGCACTACTAACTCCTTGAGCAAACAAACTCTTTATCCCAACCTCATTATTTTCTTCTAATTCACCCATACTATTTCATATTCCTAGAAGTTATAAATTTAATTGTACCATCAACTTTGTTGAAAAGTAAGTTAGGTTTGCTATCATTTACTTGATTTGCGAAGCAAATCAAGAGTAACAGGGAGGGTGGGATGGGTGCAAACCAAAAAAAGAATTTCAACAAAGCCAGTACTACTTAAACAGCCCAATAAGCAGCCCTTCAATAATTGCAGCCACAATCAACAAAGGCAAAACTATCAAAAAGAACACCATCAAAGAATTATATACCCTCTTTTTCAGCTCTTCAAGCTTCTTCTTAGCAAAAACAAACATTCCCAACTTAATACCAAGTCCTAAAGAAATAAAAATAGCGGGCAATTCAAAAATTCCATGTGGAAGCAAACGCCAAAATTGGAGAACTCCAGCAACCTCAGCAGTCCTCTGTAAAACATAACCTAAAACAACTCCATTTGTAATTGCAACTAAAACAGGAAAAATCCCAAAAACAACTCCAATCAACAATCCCATAAATGCACTCTGTATATTATTAAAGAAGATAAAACTAACCAACCCCATAGTGCTAAGCCCTTCAGTCTTTTCCAAAAGTTCCTTCAATATCTCGTCGATAAATGTCAACTGCTCAGAAAATACAGCCCCAAGAACCCCAAACAAAACAAAAAGCAAAATCACAAAATAAATATACTTCTGACTTTCCTTAACATATTCCCAAGCCTCTTTGTAATATTTGGAAATCATCTAAAATGCCTCTGCAACCTAGTAACCTTCTGTTTATATTTATTTTTCAAATACCAACCATACCCAATCCCTGCCAAAAATCCTCCAAAATGAGCGACATTCCCAACAGGCCAACCAAACCAAATCGAGAGCCCCCAAACTAAGAACAAAACTCCAGGAATCATAACATAAGCAGGCAAACTAAAGAAAGGCAAGAATATAATCATAAATTTCAACTTGGGAAGCAACATAACATAAAGCCCCGCAATCGCAAAAATCGCCCCTGAAGCCCCAACCATAAAAACTTCCGGACTTCCAAAAACCCTCTCTCCAAAGCCAAAGCCAAAAAAGCCAGCTAAAACCACACTTAAGATTCCCGCAAACAGCCCTGAAACCAGATAAAACCAGATAAACCTTTTCTGCCCAATTATTCTTTCACAAAGTCCTCCTAAAGAAAACAAAACAAACATATTAATGAACAAATGTCCAAAGCCCCCATGAGCAAACATGTGGACAACAAGGGTCCAAAGGTACTGCCCAGCCAGAATACTGCTCGGTTTTAGGGCAAACAAAGCAATATAACTCTCATCACGAGCGAATAAAATAAACGCAATAGCAGAAACAAGAATATTAATCGCAATCAGCCAAAACACAACACTTCTCCCACTAAAAAAACCAAACCCTCTTGTCTTCTTCCTACGATTGTATCTCTGATATTTCATTTTCTATCATGAGACGGCGCCTCCGAACAGCCGTCCAATTTCAAAATAGAAGGGCAGGTTATTTCTTAGACCTCTTCTTTTTCTTCGCCTTCTTTTTCACAACTTTCTTTTTAGTCTTCTTCTTAGCCTTTTTCTTGACAGGTTTCTTCCCCTTCATCAACTTCTTCTTCTCCCTATCGCGAATCTTCTTCTTCTTAGCTCTCTCTTCCGCTTTCTTTTTCTCCTCAGCTCTCAATTTCCTCTGCTTTGCCTTCCTATCCTTCTCATCCAAAATTCCAACTTCTTCCGAAACTTCTTTCAAAATCTCATCAATCCTCTCAACTTCCTTTTTTAAATTAGCAATAATCTCTGTAGCATCTTTCAACTGCAAAACTTCCCCTGTTTCAGGGTCAATAAAATCATGCTCAAGCGCTTCTTCTTCAGTATACTCTGTCCCCACATCTTCAGAATAATAAAATCTCTCATTCTTCCTTCTCCCTAACTGACTTTTGAGTTTCTCAAACTGTTCTTCAAGCCGACTCTTCAACAAATCCAAAGATTTGTTAACATTCAAGGTCCAAAAATAAGTATACCATCCTCCCTTCTTACTATCTTTCTTCCTAATAAAACTAACAAGTCCCTCATCAGCCAGTTTATACAAAACATTCCTTGTCTGATTAATTGTCATATTCAACTTCTTCGCAATCAAAAACTCATTAACATTCTTCTTCTTGTAAAGCAAATCTACAATTTTCTCAGACTCGGGCCCAACAATACTCGTGACAATCTCCTTTAGAAGTTTCTCCTGCATAATCCTCTATAAAAAGAATCAAATTATAAATGTTTCTATTTGTAGTCGGGCTTCGGGTGGGTAGGAGGGTTAGTTAACTAAAAATCAAACTTTTGTATAAGTTATAAACTATAAATTTAAATAATACAATTTCATTTTATCAACATGCACAAAAGAAAAAAAGAGGAGCGTTCTAGTCTCCCTGACCTTCCAGAACAAGATGCATTATCAAGCCCTCCAGAACTCCCAGAAAGATTTCACGAACAAGAAATAGAAGAAGAAAGACACTCCCTCCCTTCATTCCCAGATGCCCCATCACATAACGGATTCTCTCAAGCAGCCATAAAAGATGCTGTTGATCCTTCAGAATTAGACGAAAAATCAGAATTCCCAGAGCCCCCTCCATTTCCAAGACATAAAGAACATTCTGAACATCATGAACACCCTAGGACAGAAGACCATCCCAGCACAATTGAAATGGAAGAATGGCACCCCTCCACCCCAACAACATTAGAAGAACCTCCCCATCCAGAGCCACCTGAAAAATACAAACCTTCATTACCTCAATCAAGAAAAAACTCAGACGTCTTCGTTAAAATAGACAAATTCAGAGCAGCCAGAAAATCATTAAAAACATCTCAAGACACAGTAGAAGAAATCTCATCACTATTAAACAAAATTCGCGAAACAAAAATGCGCGAAGAGCAAGAGCTCGCTTCCTGGGAAAAAGACATTGAAAATACAAAGGCGCGAATAAAAGAAGTAACAGAAAACATTTTCGAAAAGGTGGAATAATGGCTCAAGAATATGTAAAAATTTCTCCAGATGAATTAAAATACGGCGAGAAAAACCTTCTCCAAAGCCAAGTAGAAATTTTAGAATCAGCAAAAGTTTCCAAAGCCTACAAAAAACTCAGAAAATCAGAATTCATGTTAAAACTAGAATTAAAAAAACACCTTATTACATTAAAAGAATCTCTAAAAGAAGTTGACCGCGTCTTACCTCAATCACATATGCATCAAGAACAGTCTGAAGACACAACCTTCGAAACCTCCTCAATAAACACAGAATTAGAAAAAATCAAATCCAAGCTCGACAATCTGCAAAACATCCCATAGTTTTATAAAATAATCAATCTCTAATCCTATATGAAATCCTTAAAATCCCGCTCTGATTTAATAAAAGAATACACAAAGTTCTTCAAATCAAAAGATCATAAAGAAATCCCTTCTGCATCTCTAATCCCTGAAAACGATCCAACAGTCCTCTTCACAACAGCCGGAATGCACCCTTTAGTTCCTTATTTGCTCGGACAACCTCATCCTCTAAAAACAAAGCGAATAGTAGACGTCCAAAAATGTATAAGAACACAAGACATTGATGAAGTAGGAAACGAAACTCACCACACTTTCTTTGAAATGCTTGGAAACTGGTCCTTAGGAGACTATTTTAAAGAAGACGCAATTAAGTTTAGTATAGAATTTCTTACCGAAATCCTCAAAATACCAAAAGAAAAATTAGCAATCTCTTGTTTCAAAGGAGACAAAGACGCTCCAAAAGACACAGAATCAGCAAAAGTCTGGGAATCTCTTGGTATCCCTAAAGAGAGAATTGCCTTCCTTCCAAAAAAAGATAATTGGTGGGGCCCAGCCGGCCTAACAGGCCCTTGCGGTCCAGACACAGAAATGTTTTACTGGTCTTCAAAATCAAAAGTCCCAACAAAATTCGACCCTGAAAATAAAAAATGGGTAGAAATTTGGAACGATGTCTTCATGCAATACAACAAAGATGAAAAAGGTAATTTTACTCCACTAAAACAACAAAACGTTGACACAGGAATGGGCACCGAACGTACCTTGGCTGTTCTAAACGGCTTAGAAGACAACTATCTAACATCAATCTTCCAGCCAATAATAAAAACAATAGAAAAAATCTCAGGAAAGAAATATGGAAAAGACAAAGGACAGACACGTTCTATGAGAATCATAGCAGACCACATAAGAACAGCCACTTTCATCCTAGCAGACGATAAATCCATAAAACCAAGTAATACAGAACACGGATATATCCTAAGAAGACTAATCAGAAGAGCAATTAGATACGGAAAATCTCTAGACATTGACAAGCCATTCACAGCCCAAGTTGCAAAATCAGTTATACCGATTTATCCAGACTACGAAGAATTAAAAAGAAATTCCAAAATAGTATTTGAAGAACTTGAAAAAGAAGAACTTCGGTTCTCCCAAACCCTAGAAAAAGGATTAAGAAAATTCAACTCCATGTCTTCAGACAAAAAAATCTCAGGCAAAGAAGCTTTCCTATTATTCCAATCCTATGGATTTCCATTAGAAATGACCCAAGAACTAGCAAAAGAAAAGAAAATATCAGTAGATGACCTAGGGTTTTCTAAAGAATTCGAAATTCATCAGTCTTTGTCCCGAACAGCCTCAGAAGGAAAATTCAAGTCAGGCCTCGCAGACAACTCAGAACAAACAACAAAATTGCACACATCAACCCACATCCTAAACGAAGCCCTCCGCCTTGTCTTAAAAGATCCAAAAATATCTCAGAAAGGTTCAAACATAAATCCAGAACGTCTTCGTTTTGATTTCAACTTCGACAGAAAACTCACATCCGAGGAACTAGAACAAATAGAATCAGAAGTAAATGAAATAATCTCCAAAAAATTAAAAGTAACAAAACAAGAAATGCCTCTAAAACAAGCAATCAAATCTGGGGCTCAGGCAGAATTCGGAGCAAAATACCCTCCAGTAATCTCTGTCTACACAATCGAAGATCCCAAAGATCCTCGTGGTTTTTTCAGCAAAGAAATCTGCACGGGCCCTCACGTTTCCAACACTGGAGAACTTGGTTCTTTCAAAATCCTAAAAGAAGAATCAGTTGCCGCAGGTATCCGGAGGATAAAAGCAACAGTAGAATAAAATGACAGACGAAGAAAACCCAAATTGCATCTTCCCAAAATGTCACGAATGTACCAAGGGATTTTTAGTGCCATTCTCATTCAAAGAAGACGTCTTTGAAAAATGGAAATGCACAAAGTGCGGCCACATAATCAGAAAGAACGATTAATTACCCATATCCCTAAGATGTAATTGTCTATCTGACATTCTCCCAGTAAATAACGGAGCAGGCATTTCCACTCCAGCCCTAGTATCTTCAACAGCAATTTGTGTAAGATCTATATAGGGTATAGGTATATCTCCAATAAGTCCATAAATCATATTTCCAGGAGTATAAATCCCTCCAATTACATTCCCACCAGCAACTGCAATTACATCAGCACCACTCTGTCCATCTAAATAAGCTCTTCTTCCCGAAGGATCTCTAGGCATATCCGTTAGAGCAACCCACCCAACAGGTAGAGTACCATCAAAAACAAAACTATCATCTCCCTCAATCATCAATTAAAAAAACAATTTCAGTTTATAAAACTTTATGCTCCTTAGGATACATATTAACTAAACAAAGCCCAAACCAAAACGCCAACCCCTAAAGCCAGAGTATAACCAGCAAACCATCTCAAATTCTTTTTAGAATTCAAAATATATTTGTAAAGCACATGGATCGTCACAAGTCCAACAACAAAACTAACAAGAGTAGCCCAAATCGTCTCTGGAGGCAAGGTCTTATTTCCAATTACTAAAACATTAGCTCCAAATATCACTGGGATTGACATCAAAAATGAAAACTTCATCGCATCTTTTTCATTAAGCCCATTAAACAATCCCCCAGAGATTGTTGTCCCAGATCTTGAGATCCCAGGAACTAAACTAAGTATTTGAATAAATCCAATATAAAGAGCATTCAGATACCCCAATTCTTTCAGTCCTTTCTTTCCTTTAAAATCTAAAGAAGCAATCAAAAGCACAAGTCCAGTTATTCCAAAACCAAAACTAGTAATTGCCAAAGATGTAAATGAGCCCTCAAATAATTTAACAAATATAAATCCAGCAATTCCTGCAGGAATTGTCGCTACAATCAAAAGCAGCCCAAGTTTCCCATCACCTTCCTTAACTTTCCCAAGCAACACAGCCTTAATTATCTCCGTAATATCTCTCCCAAAATAAACAAACACGGCCATCAAAGTCCCAAAGTGCAAAGCCACATCAAAAAGCAAACCGCCATTAAAATTCAAAAGCCTCTCACTTAAAACCAAATGCCCAGAGCTCGAAACAGGCAGCCATTCTGTAATCCCCTGCACAATCGCAATAATAATCGCGGATATAAACTCATTTACCATCCGAACCCATCAGCCTTTTAGTTAATAAAATTAATCTTTTCCAAAAAAACATCCCATTCAAAATTAGATTTATATCTTTCATCTTTCATAGCGAGAGCCAAATCCTTAAACTCTCTCACATGCATAGGATCACTAAAATAGCCCCTATTAAAAACAACTTGATTATTAGCCCTTGGATTATCATCTAAGACCATAGTCGCAATATTCTCACCAGTTCTTCTATCAAGGATCCCCCTATACTCAATGTGCATTGGCTTATTCCTCTCAGTCTTAATTATGCCAGCGCCCCAAAGCCTTATCAACTCAGAATCAACTCTTCCAACCATCCATTTCCACATAAAGAACTCTATTTAAGAATTATTGCACTACTCAACAAAAATTCCAGGCTTTCCAGGCTTCGCCTTCCTACTCTTATCTTTAGGGTCATGCTTCGCCTTATCATTCACTGCAAAAACCTCAACTTCAAGTCCAATTCTCTTTCCTAACTCAGCAACATTATAATTCTCAACTTCATTTGGCAAAACATAAAGATAAACTTTCTTCCCTTTAACCATCTTCAAAATATGACTAATGTCACTCAAGGTTTTCTCTAAAGCCTCATCAGCCCTTTCAATATCAACATCAATCTTCTTCTCATCAGCTTTTGGCCAATCACTCAAAGAAACAAAGCCCTTCCCTTTAATCTTTTCCCAAATTTCCTCAGAAATATGAGGACAGAAAACACTAAGTAACTTAACACAACTCTCAATGTCCTTCTTTGAAATCTCAGGCTCCCCAAAAAGAGATTCAAACATCTTTCTCAATTCTATAACAGCAAAATTATATCC
>NZAS01000194.1 GCA_002686195.1 Candidatus Pacearchaeota archaeon
GTGGCCGTGGTCATGCCCGTGGCGTCAAAGTCTACGTTGCCTGCAGGGGAAACCATGACCGGGAGTACCGAGGTCCAGTTCGTCTGGGTGGTGGAAAAGGTGCCCCCCGGACACAACTCCGCGCTGGAAACTGTGTCTCCCGCCACACCAAAAAGGCCATCCTCTCCAACATTGCTGGTCCCGCGCAGCACAAAGTTGAGGGTGTCGGTGCCTGAACACTGCACGATAGGGCCTGACGGAGCACCCATCCCCAAAGCCGTGTCATGGAGACGGAAGTAGACCGTAGATCCGCCCGACACGGCAAACACGGTATCGCCTGTCGGCTGTATGTTGCCGAAGATACAACTTTCCAACACGACGTAGGTGTCTGTGGTGTACGAAAACGGTGTTCCAGCACCCGGCTCACTGGTGGCGAGGACTGCGATGTTCTCCATCCGCGACACATTCTGCATGTAGGTGGTGGCGTTCCAACTGATGCCGGTCACAGGTGCCGAGGTGCTGTTCTCGTCCACCTTTCCGTTGGTAAGCGTAACCCCCGCAAGATTGAATGTGCCCGCTGGGAAAACTATGGGGTCGGACGAATCATCGAGGACAATGCGCTTCTTCGGCGCTGTCGATGCGTTCAGATCAACATAAAGAGTGGCGAAGTCGGTGTAGACGTTCTTGGAGGGGTAGGGAGGGCCTCCGCCCGGTTGGAAAATAAAGTCCGAGACTACTTGATCGGCGGCACCGCCGCCGCCACCGCCACCTCCGCCCCCGGTGGAGGTCCAAGAGGTTCCTGTGTAAACAAAGTTTTTAGATTCAGATTCTACAAAAACAGTATCACCTACTGCAATCTCGGCCGAGAAAACCCAGGCAGCACCTGTCCACTCTGCAATTTCATTATCATGAGTTGCGAAATCACCCGTAGCCACAGAGTCAACCAAAACCCTATCTCCTGCATCTGGATCTACAGGCGGACTTGTGCCATGAGTTGACACAACTCCTTGCGATGCTATTCCCCAACCTTTTGTTTTAGTATATGACATGTTTTGTTCCTATATTCTTCATTAAATTATATACCAATTTGATCCATCTGATTGAATTGTCACCGAAACCCATTGAATAGATATATCTTTAGACAACGCTCCATCAATATCATTGGGGGTAAGATCGATCATTGAAACAACGTTGGCAGACGCATCTATCTTCTTCACATTGCAAATTCTTCCTTCGTAATTTTGAGCGTTTGGAAGGTTTACCTCTACATTGCCTCCAGAGGCGTCCGCAAGAATTGTATAATCTGCCTCCAAAACCGCATATGGACTATCTACAAATGCTATTGACTTTATCGGAAAAGATGCAGATCCACCAACAGATAATGTTGACTTTGGATCAAACTCTCCTATTCCAACTCTTCCGTCTTGATCTATAATAACCCTTTCTGCCAAGCCGTCTGTTATCCGGCGAGTTGAAAACTTCATAACGCTTGTTTCTGTTCCAGCAGCAACATTTGTTAATATAGTGCTTATAAGCCCCGAATCTACGGGGGCGTCGGCGTCATTCTCAAGGCTAAACCCTATAGACGTTCCTATGCCGTTTGCTCCAACACCGGCTCCATCTACCCTTCTCTCTATTACAATAGATGTTTCATTCGTTCCAGTTGCAGCATAGCTATCAAAAATATGAAGCTTCTTATTTGGATTGTTTAAACCAAGACCTACATTGCCACCGTCTTCAATGTAAAGAGCTGTTGCTCCATCATCCTGGAAGTCAGCAATGGGCTGGGCACCTTGTTGGTTGACAATTATGGCAGGGCCGGTACCATCATTAGTAATTTCTAATCGTTCAGTTGTCGCAACATCTGTATCAATTTGAGTAACAGTTCCGTTTACAGTTAAGTCGCCCTGTATTCGGGCGTCTCCGACTACATGCAATAAATGCTCTGGATCTACGGTTCCTAACCCAACGTTTCCATTGGATAAAATCTTTATGCCAGAAACTCCGCCGCCTGTAACTAAGCCGTTGACAATTGCGTTTCCTCCCTGTATCTCTTTTAGAGATACGTTATCAATTGTGAATTCACCTACAGTATCTGTTATAGATGTGACTATGATTGAAAAGTCTGTGGGGCCTGCGGCTGATTGAAAATAAACAGTATGTGTTCCAGTTGTTAGATCTAGCTTAGCAGGAGGTGATGAAAAAGAGGGGCCAATGGTCACCTCTCCGTCGCTGTCGAACGAAGCAGTCAACAAAACATCATAAGTAAACGCATACCATCTTTTCCCAACCCCTGGAGTTGCCAAGTCGGCTTGTAGCTGGGTGATGCTCGAAGTAAGACCTGCCAAGCTCAATTTGTAATAAGCGTTTCCGCCCGTGACATTAAAATCGTTTACTGGATTCCATTTTGTATGAGTAGAAAACTGAACCTCATCCAAGCTTTCTGGGCCCAAAACGCTTGCGTCACTAACTTCGATATTTCCATTTGCAACACTCAACTTATGCGAAGGAGCCTTTGAGTCTATTCCGACATTTCCTGCTGCGTTCAAAATAACAAATCCGGCGGCAGTATCAAGGCCAACGTCTCCCACTACCGCAGATACCTTTACGTCCCCAGATGTTGAGTTTATACTAACATCCTTTACTGCATCTATGTATACATCATTTGTTGCGTCTAAATCTAAATCAGTAGCCGAATTTAAAATAATTTGATCCGCTGCAGTATTTAAATTTATCTCTCCAACTGTTGCCGTTACGTCTATGTCTCCAGTTGTCGAGTCCAAAATCAAATCAGTATTTGCAGTTATGTCAACAGAGCTAACAGTGGAATCTATTGATACCGACTCTCCATCTATATCAACAGTCTCTCCTGCCAAGCTCAAGTCTGTAGTTGCAGCCAGACTAACCGAGCCAACCGAAGAGTCTATAGTTACTGATTCTCCATCCACATCGACAGATGTTCCTCCCAAGCTCAAAGCTGTAGCTGCAGTTATATCAATCACACCAACCGAAGAGTCTATAGTTACTGACTCTCCGTCTATATCAACAGTCTCTCCGCTCAAACCAAGGGCTGTGGCTGCATTTAAATCAACTTCACCAACAGTAGAATCTATAGTTACTGACTCTCCGTCTATATCAACAGTCTCTCCGGTCAAGTCCAAGCTTGTTAATGCTACTAATCCGACTAAGTTTGCGTCTATAAACACACTGTTTGCCGCATCTATATCTACATGATTTGCAGAAGACAGAATAATGTCTGAAGATTCAGTAGTGATCTGAACATCGCCAGTAGTCGCATTTATGGTAACATTTCCATTCGCAGAGTCTATAGAGACATTATCTGTAGCATCCATATCCAAATCAGTAAAAGCATTAACGACAATAGCCCCTGCGTCCGAAGTTATATCAACATCTCCACTTGTTGCCGACAAACCCAATCCATCTGCTGCAGTTGCTGTTATTGAGCCAACCATCGAATCAATTACAACAGTATTTCCCTCTAAGTTTAAGGCTGCAGACGAATCTATGGATATCGGCCCTCCTGTGGAGTCCATAGAGACAGACTTTCCCTCCATATCCAAAACGCCTGTTGCAGTAAGAGCTACTGGTCCAACAGTAGAATCTACAGAAACAGCTGTGCCCTCTAAGGTTACCGGCCCAGCGGATGATGTTACAGATATACTTCCAGTTGCATCTAGAGTTGCAGATGCAGCATCCATATCTAATGCGGCGGTTGCATTTATAGCTAATACGCTTGATGATCTAACGCCATAAACATTTAAGTCCTGCCATTGCTGCGCTGCAGAGCCAAGATCAAAAAGATTGTCTTGATCTGGAATTATATCAGAAATAACATCTGCATTAAAGTCCACTTCATCCTCTGGACCTGTTCCCAAGATTATGCGACCACCAGTTCCTGCATCAAAAGTAATATTGCCTACCGCATGTATATCTCCTAGAACCTCAAGATCACCATCTATATTTACATCTCCAGCTACATCAAGAAGATAACTTGGATTCATTTTCCCAATACCAACTTGTCCAGAAGCGTCTATTCTAAGTTGTTCTGCCCCTGATGTTGAAAAGCCAAGCTCATCTGAATCAGGTCTAAACATTCCCGTATTAACATCTTGATAAAAGGTATACGCAGGAAGGGCGGCAGTTCCGTTCTGCACCTCAAGAGAATGAGTTGTCTCATTACCCCTGTCTGTTACATATTGCAGGTCTACACTGTCTAATATAGCTTCTGAGTTTTCTAGTCTTGCATCAACATTTTCAAACTCTCCATAAGTATCAGAAATATGCGGAGCTATACCTAAAGTGTTTTCTATGTTTATAATAGCAGACCTTGGCCTGTTAATGCTCTCTGCAGCTACAGGGCTTTTCCTATCTACAGCTAGCGGAATTTGAGCATACCCGTCTATAGCTTTTGGATAAATACTATAATCTGACATTTAAAACCTTTGCTTTAATCACTTGTTATTTTTTTCTTTTTTACTGATCTTCCAGGAACCGATATTAGTTTAGAAACTCTTCTTTTTCTAATTATATTACCATTTTTTTTAGAAGCAGCTCTCTTAGAACTCTTGGCCCTACTGTTTGCTAATTTTTTTGCACATCCACAACCCATTGTATTCTCCATTGCTCTAGTATATTCAATAGAATAAACATTATTAGTATTACATGTATATTAATTTATATGATTATATAGGAGCATCTCTTTTTGGTTTAACAAATGAAAAAATTAATTACCTATATTTTCTTACTTTTAGCATTAATTTCTCTAGTTCATATTACTAAAGAGGTAATCAGTTTTTCAAAAGATATTATAATATTAAAAGAATATCAAACTGAAGCTATTGTAAAACAAGAAAAAATGCTTCATCCGGTCGTAAAGATATCAAACATAGAGCAAAATGTTAGATTTTTTAATTCAGTTCAAGATACAGCCATTACAGTAGATGCCGTAGTTTCAACAGCTACCGGATTTAGCATTCAGTATGATCCTATGTCAGATATATCATTTATTGTTACGAATGATCATTTTTGTAGATCAATAGAATCAGAATCATCATTAGTTATTGAAAATCATAAGCAAAGCACGTTTGGACTTTCTGAAGACTATTTATTGGGAAGGGTTTTATATACAGACTCAGGACTTGATTTATGTTTAATTGAAGCATTTGGATATATTATTCCAGCGACCATTGCGGATTATGATTACAACCCAGAAATATTTGAAAAAGTATTTATCGTAGGCGGACCTACCGGGAATTTTCCAATCATAATAGACACATATGTATCATCTTATGCAGAAAGAGAAGAGGTTATGCTCGCAGGTTTGGATCCAGAAGGAAATGAATTTATGATTATTTCAGAGCAAATATTTCCTGGACATAGTGGAAGCCCCGTATTTAACCAAGAAGGAGAAGTTGTAGGAGTAGTCTTCGCCTCAATGGAAACATATGGAGGAATATCTATATCTCATAGAGATATATTCAAACTATTAATTGGCTACAAAAATAACTTCTAATTCTTTTTTTGTATTTTCTTTTTTAATTTATTTATCCTGCTAGAAGTGCTCCTAGCATAAAGGGTAAAGTATGCAAGATCTATTCTTTTTCCGCTCAACATCATCTTAAGAGCTTCATTGGCAAAGTTGGCAGCCTTTATAGCTTCCGCTCCCATCGGATCTGTCTTTCCACTGCTGTTTCTTTTTGTATATGTAGAACTTATTTTTTGAACCTGATCTGCAGTTACTCCACAGAGGAGCATATTCGGTTTTAGATCTTCAATTATATTTTCTAATTGCTTTCTTTCTTCTAAACTTTTAGCAAAGTTTTCATTTTTATTATTTATACATTCTAATGGACAAGTCAAACAACTATCTTTAAGGTCCATATTCCAAAGATCACAAGCATAAAGTTGCTTTACAGCCTTTGGTTCATTTTTTATATTTTCTTTGCAACCATAAAAAGCCTTGCCATCAACAATCTTTGCCTTGCCATTGCAAAACTTGCTATTTCTCATTTCGGTTGTCATCTTGCAACTCTTTGTGCAATCAACAATTTTTATTTCTACTTTTTTATCAGACATTATTTATAAGATTGGATCGCAAAGTAATTAACTCAGATATGATTTGATCTGCCTGATCCTTGCTAAGCTCCAATGTACTTAAAAATATTTTACCATTTTGGCCTTTAATCTTGGTTGAAAAAAGTATTTTTTCTTTATCTGCAGTTCTATCTAATATTATAACTGTATCTTTGTCTATATTTATTTTCAATTTATTATTGCGCACCGGGCGAAGCAATGCGATCCGATTCAGCCATTCTTGCACGAATTATTCTTTGATATTCTATATAAAATCTATTTCTTTCTTGCCAAGTTTCAGAACTGCCTCGAATTCGTCTTGTGATCCCCCTAGTATTATCCCAATCTCCTTGATATATCGTTCTAACTCTGCGATCCCAAAACCACAAAGCAGCTCTGGTTCCAATCTCGGGATCTGCGACTAAGTCTGGATTATCAATATATTCATCTCCAACGCCATCTGCTTCTCCAAAGGATCTATAATTATAGTCATGAGTTAGTTGAAACGGGCCTCGTCCATAATATGTTGCATAATAAACACCATTCCTTATCTCTCCCCCGCCAGAATAATTACGCTTATTTCTCCCGATGTCTCCTTCGTGCATCCTCGTAAATGACGCCGACTCTTTCTTTGCCTGAGCCATAAACTGAGCCGCCTCCTTAACACCCATGCCTTCGGCCAAAACTACATCTAATATTTGCGCTTCTCTGCCAGAAACTGATCGCACAGGAGGAAGCCTGCCGCTTGCAGGTATTTTTATTTCATCTCCAGGATGTATATTTGAAGTGAGTCCAGGGTTTATAGCCTTTATTTCGCCCATAGTGACCCTATACGCTTGAGCAATCTCTGACAATGTATCTCCACTGGTTACAACATGTACAAGCCCCCCTTCACTCTGATCTTCCGAGCCTGCTGCTCCGGCAGGTATTTCTATTTCATCTCCAGGGAATATATTAGAAGTAAGTCCAGGGTTTACAGATTCTAAAGCACGAATAGTTACACTGTGATCTTCAGCAATCTCTGACAAAGTATCTCCTCTTCTAACAGTATAGATAACTTTATTCTCAGAAGACGCAATCACGATCTCGTCTCCAGGGTGTATGTTGGCGGTTAAGTTTGGATTTGAAGCCAAAAGCCTTAAGACACCTTCGTCATCAGATAGGTCAGGAAAATATTTTCTAGCAATTAACGTTAAGTTCTCTCCACTCCTTACAGTGTGGACTTCATTTGCTAATTTTATTAAAATATTATTTAAATAAGCAGCCTCTTTGACAAACCTTTGCTTATTCAAATATGATTGCAATGATAATATTTTTTCAGAAATATAACTCATGACTATACCCTTATACTTGTTTCGACAATATTACCATCTATATTACCATCTATATTAAAATCAACAATATTGCTATCAGCATCATCATCTCCTTGATCTTTCTCATGATCCAAAGGATGAGGCATAGGAGGGCGCTTATAAAGAGGTAATCTTATATCTTTTTTCTGTTCTTTTTTTTCTTTATCTTTAATTATTGGCATTATATATTTTGTCATGTAACTACCTATAAAATTTTTGCTGCATATGCTGCAAGCGGACTTCGCTCTCCTTTTAATAATGTAATATGAGCAGAAAGGCCAAAATCTTTAAACTTCTCAACTACGGCTCCGAGGCCACAGGTTGTTGAGTCTAAATGAGGCGCGTCAATTTGGTCTAAATCTCCCAATAAGATCAATTTAGAATTTTCCCCCATCCTTGTTATGACCGCCTTAGCTTCTTTATAGTTAATATTTTGAGCTTCATCCAAGATAAAAATAGTATTTGGCAAACTTCTGCCTCTAACATACGAAAGAGCCTCAATCTCTATTGTTCCCTTTTGCATCATTACATCAAAATAATGCTCTCCATTTTTAAAAATATATTTTAAATTATCAATTATAGGCTGAATCCATGGCTCCATTTTGTCAAACTTGCTTCCGGGCAAATATCCGATATCCCCACTAAGGCTTTGAACTGGTCTTGATATAACAATCTTTTCATACATGTTTTCGCTCAACATTTGTATTGCAGCAGCTGTAGATAGAAGAGTCTTTCCGCTTCCTGCTTTGCCAGTTAAGGTGACCATGTGTATATCTTTGTTCATCAACATCTCTAAAGCAAAGGTTTGCTCTTTGTTTCTCGGAGAAACACCTTGAGCATTAAACCCTTTTCTGCTTGTAATGCCCAGCTTCTTGATCACACCATCTTTGTATGTCGCTAAAGCGCTTTGCTTTCCGCCCTTTAATACAAGATATTCGTTTGGATAAAGATCTTCTAGATCAGTCATAAGCTTTCCAGAGTCATAAAATTTTTCAATTTCTTTTGGAGAAAAATGCAAAACACTCACTCCTGTATAAGCCTCTTTCCTGTTGACTATTGCTTTGTCTTTATGATAATTTTCTGCTTCTATTCCTAGAGAATCACATTTTACTCTTACATTTATATCTCTAGAAATTAAAACAATATTATCTTTTCTTTTAGATGCATCAAGAGCAATAGAAATTATTCTATTGTCTCTAGTGTTTTCCATTCCTTTGGGCAAGATGCTTAAATCTGAATCAAGAGAAACGGAAATATTTTGTCCATTCTCTAAGTCTACTCCGTCTTTTAAGCTTCCTTGTTTTCTCAGGTCATCCAAAAATCTGTTTACATACCTGGCAGCGTTACCAACTAGATCATGCCTTTTCTTTAGTCCATCTATCTCTTCTAAAACCTCCATTGGGATTATGACATCATTATTTGGGAAGGCATGAATTGAATCTTCATGATAAACCAAAACAGACGTATCTAAAATAAATGTTTTTCTCGTTTCTTCAGACAAAATAATTCTCCATTTTATTCATTAAAACTATCTTCCATCTCCTCTTCTATTATAGACCAATGTTCCACATTTGCTTCAAAGTATAAAGTTTTTTCTTTATCCTCCTTTAAGGTCAATGTGGGCCCTGCCCACTCGCCTATAACATTTCCATCATATTTTACTTCTATGGCCTCTATTCCAGTATACTCTATTATTTCAATATCATTCTCTATTAAATATTCTACAGCCATATCTCTTGGAAGATCTGATAGGGTTTCTGTATCTATCCCTATATAAAACAACAGATCGTCCAACCATTGCTGTCGGACATCTTTTATGTCTTTTGCAAAGTTGACACGATCTGTCAAAATCGTCGTAATCATACTACGTATGCTATAAGTAAGAGATTGAGCACGATCCCCCTGAGCATGCAATCTCGCCAGCAAGGTTTGTATTATCTGAATATTCTATAACCATATCCAAGTCTACATCTCTAAGGCTGCTCATCATTTTCTCATAAATCTCTTCATCACAATCTTCAAATGGAGATTGTATATAGGTGTGATCAGTATATGGCAATACAGACAATCCATTATAAACTCCTCTGTTTTGCCACATCCATTCAGCAACCTCTTCCCATTCACCTTCTTTTATGCTTATAGTGGCAGAAACATTGTGAGTGTTCTGACCCTTTACATAGCCTGGGCGCACCCACTTGTTTGTAATAAATCGAATTCTTTCCAAAAGGTCTATTGCGCTTTCATTTCTTGTTATAGCATTTTCTGGTGCTTTTTGAGGAACGCTTATTACAGCCGTATCATGTGGTCTAAAATATTCATCTTCAATTAATTCTGAATGATTTTCAACAAGATATTGATATATCGGCTCATTCTTTCCCACTCTAAGTCTTCTTATATAGAAATCATTATGCCATGCATGAATACCGCTTGACGTACCAAGGGCTAACGAGGTTGTGCCCGCCGGCTTAACGCAGGTAAGTCTTGCTGCTGATTTTATACCCAACAAAGCGGCTACTCGCTTATTTTCTTCTTTGACAATAGTTACCGCTTTTGTTACATTTAAACCCATAACCTTTCCGCTGGCTATTCCTGTCATGCTAACGCCTATTAGAGCGTCTTTTTCTGTGCTTCTTTGCCATATAGGTCTTAAATAATGAAAATCTGTATAGCTAGCCTGCAAAGTTCCTATAAAAGCAGCAGCTTGCGCTCTCGCCTCTAAGTCCTCTTGCGACTGAACGTTGCTAGCATTTATCTCGACTAAATTGCAAAACTGAAAAGGTCTTAAGCCAATTTCACAACATGGGTTGGTTCCCCAATCTTTATCATTTGTAAAATAAAATCCAGGCTCTCCTGATCCACTAGCTCTAATCCTATCCCAAAGATTCATAAAATAATCTTTTGTTATTCTATGCCTCATGAGAACAATAGAGTTATTCGCACGACCTCTTTGAGAATTTTGCTCCCACCAATCGCCTGTTTTTGCGGCGATCATTTCATCATCATCTGCGGAAAATAAAGAAATCAAAGCTGCACGCCGAATACCTCCGGCCAATACTGCATCTGCAATATGACAAATCATATCATGGGCGTCTATAGGCTTTAGCTTGTCCCCATCCTCCTTAGCCTCAAGGATACCCTCTAACTTCACCAGACACTCTCTGAGAGGCTGTGGGCCGGGCGCTTTGCCACCTGATGTGACTAGCTTTGCACCTTTGGGCCTTATGTCTGAAAAATCAAAGCGCAACTTTGAAGTTCCATTAAAATAAGATACAACCAATGACTTTACTGCATCCGCCCAACCCTCAATTGAGTCGGCAACCAAAAACCTTCTTGTTCTTTTGGAATTTGGCCGTCTTATTTCTGGAAGACATTCTACATGATGATTTTGAACTGAATATCCAACACCCGTGCCTCCCAATAACAAAAACATAGCCTCTCCGAAAACGCGAGTATCATCTACAGGCATATAAGCACAATTAAAAATCCTATTTGGAGCTACCTCTATTGGCTTTCCGCCAAACTGCATAGACCTCATAGAAGGAAGAACTTTTTTATCATAAACAAAGCTATAAGCTTCACTTATTTCTTCTGTAAGTTCTGGATATTTCTTAATATGCATATCCTTATTTCTAGTTACTAATTCCTTCCAATTTTCTCGTCTAAATTTATCGTCAAGATGTCTTGCGTATTTCATGTGAACAGTTATATCTGATAAAATTTTTGATGATAGCTCCATTGATTTTCTCCCTTTATATTTTCTTAAATTACTAAACAAAAATTTAAACCGTCAAAAGTAAAAGCTAGCCCCCGGTATAGAGCTAGCCTAAGATAATGAGCGTTTTATTTTATACAAACTACAATTTCTAATTTGTCTTATACGCTCTGTAGAGAGATTAAGGTTTTTGGCCGTTTCTTTTAGCCTTTTTCCTAAAATTAAATTATCTATGACAACCCTTTTTTCTCTTTTTGATAATAGATCATTGGCATCAGAAAAAAGTTGCTTATAGATTATATTTCGTTCCAACTCAACCTCTTTATCTTCTAAAAAGCAATTGTTATTGCAGTTGCTTAATTCTTGTTTAATACCAGATTTAGCGGCGAAAAATCGTTTGGATTTTGAATTATAATCTCTTAATTTTTTTGAAATATTCCATTGGGCCCATCGGTAAAAATCAAAGTTTTTTTGATAATCATATGTTAAGATGGCTTCCCATAATCCTAAATATGCCTCCTGAAATAAGTCATCTTTAGCTGATATTATTTTATATTTTTTTGCTCTGGACTCTGCAAAAAATTTTGTTTGCACAAAAATCTGAGACATCCATTCTTTTTTCTCTTTCTTTTCGTTTACAATATACATCATCTTTATATCAAGATTAGATAAATCGTAAAAGTTCACGCTGATTCGTCCTCAGGATTGTACTGATCAACGAATGCGCCATCCTTCCAGGTTCTTACCACAGAAGTCTCTTCTGACAAAGTAAACACAGCAATAACATCATCTCTTATGGAAAAGGATGCGGCACTAATATGTCTTGTGCCACAACCATCTGGAACCTCCAAAGCTGGGTTGTCAACGATCAAATAAACTTTGCTTCCTATTATTTGACCATTTCTATTTACAACAATAGCTCCATCTGCCTCTTCTCTAAATAATGCTTGAATATCTTTTTTAAAAGAAGTGCTTGAAATATCTATATATTTTTGAATTGGATTAATACCAATTTGTCTCATTCCAGATACACTGTAGTCTTTGGCTACATCAAAGATACCAAACACAACAAGTATTCCAAGCTTCTTTTGTCTATCTTTATTTTCCTTAGATATTTCACATAAAATATTAAATATTTTCTTTTCTACCTTCTGATGCTCCCTGGCGGCACTAAATTGAAAGGAAAAGTCAGCAGACGTAGTTCTTCTGGCCGCCTCTACGTTGGCAGTCTGAACTTCCTCTTTACTCATTTTGTTCTCCAAGGTTTCCATATGCACAAATTATACCAAGGAGTTAAAATAGATATTTATAAAAAAATAAAAAATTTATTAAGAAGATTACTATCCGCTAAATCCTAATTCATCATAAGTGTAATGAATAATGTTTTTATCTGAATCAATCGTTTGAAGGTTCAATGGGCTGCCCCAAGCTTCATAAATATATTCCATTACAACTTTAGCATATTTTAAATCTAGTGTTCCAACGTTTGTGCTTTTGTGCTCAACTTGCAAAATACCATCTTCAATTGAGGTTATGCAAACAAGAGGGGCCCGATAATTATAAAGGCCTTTGATCACCGCTTCTTTTACTATATCTAACTCTGTATCTAAAATATGAATAGCATCGCCACCATTTGGAATCTTTAAATTTTCATAAGAAAAAAGCTTAAGATCTCTAGCCAAATCTTCTGTCAAATAATTTCTTATAAAAGAAATATCATCCTCATCCCTTACCACTTCATATACCTTTTGAAGTCCGTTTATTTCAGATTCTCCATCTTCAAACTTTTCGTCCCATATCTTTCTAATATTGGTTAATATAGAAAATCCTAAGAAATAAGGATTTATGCTAAGATGATTCCCTCCGGGCTGAACAACTCTTTCATGAATTCTGCAAAAATCTAAATACTCTGAACCTTCAATGCATTTTAATTTTAACATTATTTCTGCATGAACAAAGCTTGCAAATCCTTCGTTTATTATTTTAGTCATATATTGTGGATAAAAATAATATGACTCTTGTCTTATTATCTCCAAAACATCCATTTCCCATGTCTCTAAAGCTCTTGAGTAATTAATCAAAAACCATAAAATATCAAGCTCTGCAGATGGAGGAAAGCCAGCCTTATCCCTAACCTCTTTTAATGAAAATTCATCTTCATTTAAAAGATCATCGAATTCATCAAAACCTGTTTTTCTAAAATATTTATCTTTCTTTTTATATAAAGATCGTGTGGACCCTTTGTGCCAATCTATATGTTTATCTAAAGCAAATCCAATATCCATAACCCCTTCAACAGCTTCAATTCCATATCTTTGTATATATTCTTCTATTCTTTGCGCTCTTTCTGCAGCATGATAAACCATCTTGTTGTCTGTCTTTTTAAATAAATAATTATTCTTAAAGAAATGAACATGTCCAATGACATGTGCAGATACCATCGTATTTGCTATATCTGTATTTGTATCTAATAAGAACGCATATGACGGATTATTGTTTAAAACAACTTCATAAATCTTTGAAAACCCCATTTCTCCTTGCATCTTTTGATACTCATATGATTGTCCATAACTCCAGTGTCTAGCTCTAGTTGGCAGCCCATAGCTTATAACTTCAAGCATTGTTTCTTGAGGCACAATTTCATAATTAATGGGATAATAATCTAAACCCATATCTTTTGCAATTTCTTCTATTACTTTAATTCTTGCTTCCAATACTTTGTTCATATTATATCTCCTATAATTTCTTAGCGCTATTATCAATGTTAAAAAACATCTTAAGAGCGTCAAAAACTTCTTCTCTAGAAGTTATTCTAATTGATACAAACCTGGTTCTTTTAACATTGTTTTCAAGAAAGCCTGAAAGCCTAGCGTCCTCATTGGTCCACAAAGAAGTTTCATCTGGAGTAATTTCGCCATATCCTATAGCCCTAACCAGCGGTATGAGCTTCTTAACAAACTCTAAGGCTCTGATGTTGTCATCACCCCAGTTGTCGCCATCACTAAATTCAAATACATAATTATTCCAAGATGAGGGCGGATGATTTTCTTGAATATGATCATATGCCAACTCAAAAGCTGTACTGCACAATGTACCCCCCGAACTGTTTACTCCAAAAAACTCTTTTTCGTCAACAACCCAGGCTCTTGCGTCATGGGCTATAAAAATTAAAGAAATATTTTTATATCTTTTCTTTAAAAATTGAACCATCCAAAAATAAAAACTTTTTGCAATATAAGTCTTTTCTTTGCTCATAGAGCCGCTTCTGTCCATCATCAAGTAAACTGCTGCGTTCGAATGTCGCTCTTTGTTTGTCTCCCAAGTTCTATATCTTAAATCATTTTCATTTATATCTGCAATCTTGGGATCGCCTTTGGCTGCATTTCTTTTTAGATTTTCGAAAAGAGTCTTTTTTATATCTAAGTTAGGAAGAATACCCTTTCTCTCAATGGACGACACGTCTTCTGTCTCAACCTCTATTTCAGAACTCTTAGTGTCTTCCATCCATGGTAAGTTTAATTCTTTTAATAAAATATCGACAAGTTCATCTATAGATACCTCTGCCTCAAAGGCTACCTCGCCCTCTTCGTTTCCAGGCTTATTGCCCTGCTTATCCTCGTCTTTTTTTCGTAATCGAAATTTATCACCAGGCTTTACATCTAGCCCTTGACCTATTTTAGATTTATCTTTTAATTTTCCATATTTAAATCTATATCTGTCTAAAAAACGTATAGGTATTTTTATTTTTTTATCACCATCCGATGTGATAATATTATATTCCGTTATTAAGTCTCTACCATTTTTTTTAATAGCATCCTTAACTAATTTTTTATGTCTATCGGAATCTCTTTTTCCTCGTTGCTTGAGCTTCCAGATATCAGACAAATTCTTGCCTGCTTTTGAGGCTTTGGACATTTCAATTCCTTGCCATTAATGAACTTACATATCTCAACAATCTATTTGCGCTGGCAGCGGTGTAATTATACTTTTCACACAAGGTCTTTATTACAACGTTTATTCTTTTAAGTTCTTCTTCATCTGGGTTTCTTGCACTAACCGTTAATCGAATCACATCTTGACGCTCATCAAATAATTGCTTTTCAAGAGCTTCACGTAATTTCGCATGATTTTTATAGTTATATCCTCCGCCATCATCTTTGGCAGATCGCAACATCTTTCTATAAATCTCTTGTCTAAAAGACTTTTTGCCTGATTCTGTTATTCCGACCTTTTCTTCGATTGACCTCATAAGCCTTTCATTTGGCTCTGTAAAGTCTCCCCACTCATCTTCAATGGTCGTGCCATCGAGGAATGCTCCAACATGGTCCATATAATTATTTAATAAGTTTTCAACTTCTTCTTCAAAGTTCAAGAAGAATGCTTTTTGAACTTCGTTTCTAGCGATTTTGCTATATTCCTCTATTACAGAGGTCAATATATTTTCTAATCTTTCTATTTCTTTCAAATCAAGTTTTGGATTGCTGCTAAAGCCATCTCTAACGGATCTTATGATATCAATCGGAGTTATACAATTAGCATCATCTTGAGATAATGTAGAAGAAATTCTGTTTATAACATATCGTGGAGAAATCCCTGTCATGCCCTCTGCCTCAAACTCTCTTTTAAGCATTGGTACATCAGACTGAGAAAATCCTTCCACATCCTCTTTGTTATATAGTCTCATCTTATTCATCATAGATAAGCCTTCATGCTTTGAATCCTTTAATCTTGAAAGAACAGCAAACATAGCCGCACAATGTAAAGTATATGGAGCTATATGAACATTTTTAAATGTTGCTTGATTTATTAACTTATCATATATTTTTACTTCTTCGCTGACACTTAAATTATATGGAACTTTTACAACAATAATTCTATCGTGTAAAGCTTCCATTTCGTCTTTTGCTAAAAATCTTTTATATTCTGTTTCATTTGTATGAGCTAGCAAAAATTCATCCGCATAAATAAATGGATATCTTCCCGTTTTTATATTTTTTTCTTGAGCAAGAGTTAATAAAACATATAGAAACTTTTGATCTACTTTTAACATTTCTACAAATTCCATCATGCCTCTGTTGGCTATATTTAACTCGCCGTCAAATCTATAAGCCCTAGGGTCTGACTCGGATCCGTATTTTCCAATCTTGCTCAAATCCATAGATCCGACAAGCTCTGAAATATCTTGGCTCTTTTTGTCCGAAGGAACAAACGTTCCTATTCCAACACGAGATTGCTCTGAAAAGAACATCCTCTTAACTGGTAGCTTTAAAAAATCACCGTCATATTCTTCTTTTAATATAAGGTTCATATATGGACTTAGCTGACCCTCTATCTTTATTCCGTATTCATCAAGAAACTTGGATCTAAGCTCATTTGGAATTGCCACAAGAGGATCTTCATACATTGGTGATTCCGCCAGGGCATAAACCCTTCCGGCTTCATCTCTCGAAAATGACTCTAAACCTCTTTTTAATAATACGGCTAATTGAGACTTGCCAGAAGACGTGGGTCCATATAGAAGCAAGATCCTTCTTGATACTTCGCTGCCTGTTGCCGCAGCCTTAAGGTAAGACATGATTTCATTTATAGAATCATCAATTCCAAATAAATCATTTGAAAAAAATGTATATTCCTCTATGTTGCCTTCTTCGTCTCTTACGACTCCAGCATTTTCTATCATACTCAAAACTCTCGAATGAGCATTCATATGAATATCTGAATCTTTTATAACGATTTTTATATAATCTTTAAGAGAACCTTCCCATTCCATGGTATTGGTTTGATTGATATGTTCGCTTAAAGACTCAAAAAGCTTCGTTGTTGTTCTTTTCACTGGCATTATATCTCTTCTCCATATACATCTAATATAGTCTTTGTGTCACCCGATTTAATCTTTTCAACTATTTTTTTAGCCTCATCTTTTGCTTCTGTTAAAATCTGTTCTTTGCTTTTTGATATTTTACTAGATGTTGGACTAAATATTCTAACAAATTGGACGGTATTGCCACAATTGTTGCATTTTTTATTATCAAAGCTATCTTCTGACTTAACAGATAGAAAGCTCGCAACAGTCATTACAAACGTTTCACACGAATCACACTCACTGCATTTGAAGTTATATTTAGCCATCTATACTATCCGATATATTACTAGTAAATAAAATCTCATCTCCCTTAAACTTAATTTTACCGGACAAAGATAAATCTCTTAGAAGTTTCTTTTTAAATTTATTATCAGTAATAAAAATAACTATTTCCATGTCATTAGTTTCGGAGTCATATTTTATATTTTTTATTTTTCCTACACTTTTATCTAACATCTACATGCCTTCTAATGCGTTGATTATATGTGGATTAAGATGATTTGCTAAAAATAATAAATTTGTTTTATCTATCTTCTTTATATCTTTTATCATATAAAAGGGAACAGACAAGACTGGTGCTTCTATTTTTTCTTGATTTTTAAAAAATTGTTCCAAAGGCAATAAGTCTATAAAACTATTAGACTTGCTTACTCTTATAACAAGATATCTTGATACTTGAGCCTCCCAAATGGTCTCTATTGAAACAATATCTTTGGATTTAATTTTAGATATTTTTTTATCATTATCCAAAATCAAATAATTAGATTGCATTCTCATCCCCCATGTCTTCTGCCCAATCGTCTGGAAATATTTCAATGCGAGATTTATCAAAGACTTTCTTTAAAGACACCTTTCCTTTTGCGCCATCTCTATTTTTTACAACATGAATTTCCATATCTTCCCTAAGGTCTTCATCTTCTCTGTTTCCAATTATCAAAACAATTGCAGCATTATCTCCTATCATTTTGCTTCTTCCCAAATCTTCTAAATTAACATCATCTATCTTCTTTCCGCTTTTCTTTTTTTGAACTGCTTTTCTTTGTGCTGCAGTAACAACCGGTAAATCTTTCTTTCTACAAAACTCATGAAGCTCTTCTGATACCTTTCCGACATCTAGCCAGTCTGTCCCAGAAGCGCCGATAGTTGGTTTCATCAACTGCAGATAATCAATAAAGATAGCATCTGGCCTAAATACTCCTAATATAGTTTCGTACTTAGCCTCTATTTCTCCCATAGTGGTTCCACGCGGCATATCAAGTATATAGAACTTTTTATTATGCCCCTCTTGAGACTTTAAACATTTTGTCCATCTATCCTCCTCTTGTCCGGTTAGCTGGCCTCTTGCTAGGCTTCTATGTCTAATGTTTGCCACATTAGCATCAATGCGTTGCTCTAATTGCTTCTTACTCATTTCTAATGATATAAATAAAATATTTTTACCATCGTCATACCCCGTGATTCCTTCGGACGGAATATTGCTTCCAAGCCAAGCATTGACTGCCATATTCATCATAAGCAAAGACTTTCCAGATGAGCTTGCTCCACCGATAACCAACATTTCTGAATTCTTTACGCCCCAAGTGTAGTCATCAAGCTCTTGATAGCCTGATAGAAAACCCATTATCTGTTCAGGATTTTCAACAGTATATTTGTATTGACTAATCCTGTCTTTCACAGAATCTGCTATATCTCCTTCTGAAAAAACATCTCTACGATACAATCTCTCTGTTTTAGATATAACTTTTTTTAACTCATCATTGAAGTCCTGTACACTATCTTCCTCTTCTTCGACATCGGAAGCTTTTTTCATTAAGTTTTCAATTAAATATTTATTATATCTTTCTTTTATATCATCTAAATAAAAACCAATCTCATTCCCTGCACACACTTGATTTTTGATATACTCTGCAACATCTGGGTCATCGCCCTCTCTGTCCAGAAGAGTCTTCATAACGTCATAAGAAGGCGGGATTTTATGCCTAGAGTAATATGAATGCAGAATATCTAATACAGGCTTATATTTCGGAAAGACCATTGATCTTATAAGGTCGAATTCCATCTCTCTATAAACCTCGTTTATATTTATAGAGCTTTGCATCATCCAATTTACGACTTTTGCATCAAGCATCTTTTCTCCTAAAGTCCTTTCCGCCAACCATATATAGCTGGATATGATGGGTTCTCAAAGATTTAAACGATTTAGCAAAAAATCCTCCAAATATTTGATCTACATCTTCATTGTTTGTGCAAAGAATTGTTGGTAATTGATTTTGGAATCTTGTCCTAAGAACATACTCAAGAGACGTTCCAAAAAGCTGCTCAGCTTTATCAGATGGAAAAATCCAATGAGAACTAAATTCGTCAATTACCAAGAAATCTTTTCCTAATAATTCATTATAATATTTTGCTGTACTAACATCATTTGACAACATGTTGGCAACTACATCAGCCATAGTTGTATATAGTCCAGTATATCCAGATGTTATAGCTCTTTTTAAAATGCAACAAGCAGTATATGTCTTGCCTGTGCCAAGTCCGCCGACAAACATATAAGACTTTCCATCATCATATATCTTATTTATGTCTTCCATCTTTGGCTTTATAAGCTTTTTGAAATTAGCATCTCCGGAAAAATCCTTAAAAGATAAATTCCAATATTCTACTGGAATATTGGATAATGCGTATCTGTCTATTCTGACCATTCTCGAAGAGCAGATATTACATCCCTCTCCCTTGCAGTCTTTGCAGGACTCTTTGATCTTATTCTTTATTCTTTCAATTTTAGTTTTTGGTATCATCTTCTGTCATAAATTCTATATTTTTTAATTTTTCGTCCTCAAGCGAACTATTTTCGCCTTTGAAAATTACAGAAAAATCATCATCAGAATTATCCGGAATATCATCCAGCAAGCCGCCTGGTATTGACATGGCCGATTCTTCATATGATATTCCATTCATTGGAAACAAGCCATCAGAGACTGTTGGTGAAGCCTTCTCTACAGACCTATCTACAGACCTATCTGTTGGAGAATAAGCCTTTACAGCCTTCAAGGCTCTAGCTTTTTCTGTAACTAATAAACAAGATATTTTATTTTTAAAAACCATAAAAAGATCGCCATCTCTTTCTACCACAAATTTATCATCATCTGATGACTTCACCTCTCCTGCGATCTCCCATCCGCCATCTAAAAATAAAGAAACGCTCTTCCCTATTAAACTATTTTTATTGCTCATAATAACCTCAATTCCTTTGCTTTCTTTAAAAAAGAATACTCTATAGAGCTATCTGTTAAGCTATAAGCTTCAAAATATTTCTCTATCATCTTTATATCTTCTAAAGCTTCAACTTGATGAAGATCAAAAATCTTAGGCAAATTATTTTTTGCCCATTTTAATAAAGTATTTATTTTTAAATTTTGTCCATTTTTAATCACATAATCAGAATACATTCTTTCAAACTCATTTATCATTGATGGTAATAAAAAGATTTGAGTTCCAGTGACAGATTTGTCTCCTCTTCTGAACTTGTAATCAAACATCCAATTTATATAATTATATATTTTTAATATTACTTCTTTTTTAATTTCTTTCTTATCATTTGAAGGCAAGTCTTCATACCCTTCTGGCGCAAGAACTTTAAGAAGCCTTGCAAAGTCACGACTTTCCTTCCCTTTCCCCGGATCTGTATTCCACCTTACAAGCCTAAATCTTACGCCATGTTTTTCTTGATACTTGTGACAAAAATATGCCATAAGAGTGATGTGATTCCACCTATCTTTATCTTGCGAAATCCATTCAGGAACTTTTTGATAAAACTCTTCTTGAATCATAATAGCCTACCCCATGCAATATGGTACTCCTCCTATATAAACGCATCTATTTAAATAGAAATTTTCTTTTATACCCACTTAATTGGCTCTCTTTTCGGATATGAATGCAAAACTTTATTCTTGGGCATCTTAATATTGAACCCTGGTTCGCTTTTATAAACCTTGATTCGAGCTTCAGAGTGATCTCTTAAGTATTTGCAATTATCAAAAAACTCAACAACTATCGCTTTAGTTTTGTTTGGAGCTTTTCTTATTACTCTTCCTATTCTTTGTAATGCTCGCCCGCTTGACTTTCCAGATCCAGCCAGGATCAATGCATCAAGCTCAGGTATATCAATTCCTTGATCAAATATCTTGGATGCAATCAATACTTGCAACTTTCCATCTCGCATCTCCTGTATACCTTCAAGTCTGTTTTTAGCACTTTTTGCACCATCTAAGAATTTTACAGAAAAATCTTCTTCCATCATTTCCTGCAAAGCTTTCCCGTGCTGAACCCGAACAACCAAAATCAAAACCTTTTTTCCGGCCTTAACAAGTTTCCTTGTAGCCTTCAAAATTAAGTTATTCCTATCTTCGTTTTCGACCACATAATTTTTATAAACCTCGTGATAGGTTTTGCCAACCCCTCTCATTACAGGAACATTTACAAAATGTATATCGGGAGGTACCAAATAATCCAACGATATCAACTTTGTTGCATTAACATCGCAAAATCTTGGTCCAGAAACGGCTTCAATAAGAATGTCATCACCTGTATCTCTCCACGGGGTTCCAGATAAAAGAAACCTGTGTTTTGCAGATACGCTTGCTCTATGAATAAACTGAAGAGTTTCAGATGCAGCATATTGACATTCGTCAAAAATAAACAATTGAGCATTTTGCACCTTCTCTCTGACTATAGCCTTGTTCAAAGCTTTCACGTGAGAAGCTGAATCTTGGGTTGTATCATTATCTGCAATTTTGGCCTTTTTGTTAAAGGCTGCTGCTGCAGACCATATTGTCATTATCGTAATAGGCTTAGATATATCGCATTCTCCGCCTCCTACAATTCCGCACTCAATTCCATACGCCTCTTCTATTGTTTTTTTCATCTGATGAAGCAACTCTATTCCAATAACATAGATTACAGTTGGAATATTGTATTTAGCAGCAATAGAGGCAATAATAAGACTCTTTCCGCCGCCGGTTGCAACCTTTATTATTCCGCTGCCAGCATTCTTTGCGGCCTTCACAACCTTCTTTTGATAAGGCCGCAACTTGAAATCATCATTTTTGAGCAATATTGGCTTTCCATATTTTAGTTTAGGCCTTGTGTCTATAACTTCATATATTATGTTATTATCCTTAAGCATTTCTTCTGCTATGCTTAAAAGGCCAATGGGAAATCGCATAGTCTTAGACAAAAGACGAACCTTTCCATCCCAGCCACCATATTTGCCGGAAAGCCCGTAGCCGCCCTTTCCTCCTTTCATAAACATATAGCCAGGATGATCATAACTCATCATCTTGTCCAATTTTGAAAAGGTTGAAGAATCCAGTGGTCCATCAATCTTGCAATTTACATTGTCTATAATAATTCTAATCATAATAGTCTATAAGCCCAAAGGGGCTCCTTTTTTATTATACGACCATTGTCGCTAGGGGTCAAAATGGCATATAATATTTTACTAATAATAAATTAATAATATATGGAAAGCAATTCTAAAATAAAGAAACTACGCTTACTAAATGAGTGGTTATTAGCAAATAATTTTGCGAAAGAAGCGGGGGAATTAAACAGCTTAATTCCAAAGCCTTCTTATCTGCCTCCTTTTATAAAACTATCTTATAATCGCAAATCTATAGAAACATTCGGAGAAGAAGAATCCAAGAAACTTCAAGAAACATTTAAAAGATGGTGGAGATTATGGGCATCAGATAATAATGCTTTGAGAGAAGAAATACAAGCCCTTAGCCCTCGGGAAGCCGAAAGAACATATCTAAGATTTTTTATTATAAACGAATATAACAACCCAGATCTAAAAGAGCTTTTAAATATGAGAACTTTAGATCAAACTGTAACAATTGATAAAACTAAATTTACCCATAATGTATTAGATATTGCAGGAATGGTGGCAGCACCAGCCGATATTATAAACGGCTTTCTTTATATAGCCGAGAAACCGCCCGATTGGTTTGGTGCAACTTTTAGTCTTTTTGCAGCAATTCCATTTATAGGAATTGGCGTTATTGGCATAAAGAGAGCCATAAAAACTGCGATTGAAACTGGTGAAAAAGCAAAATTACCGCCCGCAATGGAAAAGCTCTTCTCTTCTCCCGAAGAAATTATAAAAGCCACAGATGAAAAGGTGGAAGAGTTGTTAAGAGTTGCGCAGAAACTTGAAGATTATCTTCCAGAAGAAATTATGAGAAATTTGCCCGATGATGCAAAAATTAGAGAAGAAATTATGAAACAAGTTAATAGAATTATTAATTCAATAGAATTTAGCTCCACAAGAACAGATGATTTGTTAGACATAGGGCGTAGGAGGTATCGTGAGCCATCAGAAGCTGTCTTGGACAAAATTGATGATGCAAAGGCTTTTTACAAAACATTAAGTCCAGAAAGAATTGCTGCATTATCAAGGCTTGCACATTCAGCTGCAAAAACAGGAATAGCTAAAGTATCAGAATATTTGGGCCCAATAATAAGAAAAAAAATTATAGATTTAGACCCAAATCTTCCACCGGATATTATAAACAAAATTGCCAATGATTTTCTTAATAAAATTAAGAAGGTAGAAACAATATTGGTTGACAACCCTGATGATCTCAGATTACTTGAATCGAGAAGCGCCTCAGACTTCGACTTGGCAGGGGGTATGGCGAGGAGGCCGTCGTTGCCGGAGGTAGACAGATATGTGATGGACCTCGTCGAAGAAGAAGGCCTAACCCCTTCAAACTGGTCGATGTCCTTAGCAAAAGCGATATCTTTTGTATCTATACATACTGGAGTTGGATCAGCCGGAAAGATGTATATTAACATGCCCTCTTTAGCTCCGCTTGTCTTTAGGGGCGATCTCAACTTGCATGCAACAGAGCTTGCAGACTCTATTGTACAAACAATAATCCATGAATTTTATCACATAGTGGATGGACATTTAAGCACTTCTTATTATAGAGCATACCCTGAAATGTTTAAAAAAGGAATCAAATACTATGATGAAGCAGGCAATGTCATATTGCCAAATACCAGAGAAGCTTCCTTGTATTTTGGATACTACGTTTCTTCTCTCAGAGGAAGTAGATTAGGAAGCAGTATACACAACCTTATAAGCAGCATTGACTCAGGAGTAGAAGCTTCCTATGAGGCTGGCCAAAAGATTTCAAATCACATGGAATACCTTCGCAAACCGACCGAGATTGGAGCTAGATTTAAAACTGTTAAAACAATCTTGGCTGATCCAAACTATATAAATAGGATGATAGAGCTTACAACAGATCCTGGACCTAATTTGGACTTTAGGCAACCATTTGTTGAGTTTGTAAAAAAGAATGGCGCAGATCATCCTGATGCTCCTATATATTTGTTTTATATTATGCTGCGTAATTCAATCAGTGGTTTTAACGAAATAGGATACACAGTAGCAGAGCATTTCACGGTAATACCGCATGCTCCACAAGGCCTGAAGCAGCTAATAAAACTAATAAGGCCAATATTTGTACGCAATACCAGAGATGAAGCAGGCACCCTTATATACGACAGTCGAGCATATTGGAGTCAACATACCGGTTTGGAAACATTCCAAGAATTTAAGGAAAATGGATGGAAAAAAATTATAAAACCAATTTATGATTTAGTATAAGATTTAAAAACTATCACTACAAAATAATCCAGAACTAACTTCTCCAACAAGCTTTGGCATATCAAGTCCCGCACAATCAATCTTTCCCTTTGTGAAATTATAATGATTACAAAACCCTTCAAAGGTTCCGTCTTCACAACCTTTATAAACCGTTGTGCATGACGTTCCATCGGGGTTTTCGGGATATTCAAGGGGAATGCCCAGGCTCAAATGGAAGGCCTTCCATAAGGCCTTGAGAGCTTCTAATTGAACCGGATAAAACCCTAAAAATGGATCCTTTTTCTTACCATGAACCACACCCTCAGTCTCTATGGGTCTTTCTCCAAAACCATTCTTTACATACCAATCTTGATACTTAAGATAATAAGCATTGCTAATTTCTATGCCAATGCTTTTCTTGTTTCCATGATATTTGCTGCAATGCCAAGCCCCATGTTGCGTATCCAATAGTTGATATATCGTTCCATCATTATCTAAACAGAAGTGAACGGATATTCCTCTTTTGTTTAATACGCTTGCGCAAGATTCTGCAGAAAGGCATACATCCCAATGATTGACAAACATGGAAGGCTCTCTATCTTCATCTCCAGAGTTATCATAATATTTGCCTGGAGTTATCATCAATCCACCGGGTTCGTCCCAAAGAACAACCTTTGGCCAATCAATTGGAATAAAGTTTCCGTTATGAACAACGAAATTTGTTTTGCCTTCTAAGAAAGGTTTTTGAGGCGGTTTGTAATCCGATATTTCGGCCTGCCTTTCTGTCCAAATTCTTCTATAAGTCATCGGACCAACGAGACCGTCCGCCGTTATCTTGTGGGCCCTTTGCCACTTTTTGACTTTATTTACCAAATCTTCATCAAAATTATCAGCATCAAACCAAGCCGGATCCCAACCAAGCTTTAGAGAACTAGCTTCATTATAAAAATTTTTGTCAACAGCCACTACCGCCTCCGTCTGCGGTCAATTATAGAACCCTTACCTCTTTGAAGCTTATTAAATCCAGACTTCTTTTTCTTGATCTTTCTGTTTATTTCTTCGGCAACAGCATTGACCTTATCTTCGCCAAGATCCAAAGTCATTGCTACATCTCTATTCTTCTCTTTTTGAGATGCAATGGCAGATTGCTGCAGACTTTCTTTCTTAAGATTTTCAATCCTATCCCTAGGAAGACCCAATCCAGCAAACCAACTATATATCTTTACAGAGTCTGAATCTGAATCAACGTCATAAACACCCTGATAAATGGGAGCGCCGTTTGTCTGTTCCGAAATCATATGAAAGCAATAATTAATATTTATAGCAGGAAGCTTTTCAAGAACTTCGCTGGAACCCGTTACAATGACGCCTCCAGCCCTTGCCTGTGCCAAATCAAATCCCGATGCCAACATGTTTGAGTTTAAACTATCAATTACAGCTTCGGCTAAGGCCGTTTCCTCTGTATAGTCTGCAACTTCCATAACACCGTATATAGAGCAATCTCCACATGATATAATCTTTCCAAAATCACTTGGATCTAAAGCTGTAAATCTAGATGGTTTTGCCGTAAGTGTATTAAACAGATGAAATGGCTCTACAATTGCATTGTTTGCAGTCTCCCAAAACTTAGATTGACTTAAGTTTGCATAAATCTGCTCTATTCTGGCATTATCAACAACAATGAGATTTGAAACTATATTATCAGCAGTTAATCTGGCTAATCTAGATAATGTCTCAATAGAATTCTTCTTAGATTGAGCATCCTCTGTTGCCTTTGGCAAAACATAAATAACGCCAACTGGTGTCCCAGTCTCAAAAAGCATAGGAATCAAAGCGTCTA
>NZAS01000195.1 GCA_002686195.1 Candidatus Pacearchaeota archaeon
CGAGGTTCGTCAGTTCGCTTTGTTGGCAGTGGCATTACTGAATGTAATACCAAATAGTACCAACTGTAGCCCCGCTAACAGCCCCTGTCACCAAAAAGGGATTATTGGAAAAATTAACGTTTCCGGGTACACAAGCCACACCGTTAGCTGTAAAATTAGCGGTAGCAGCGACAATATAAATATTTCTTTTTGTGACGACTCCAAAACCATCGGTATTAGAGCCCGGGTCAGCAATAGTTGTCGCACTGTTAACTTGACATGGTGTAGTGTTAGCTGCCATGATTAATGTCTATGACTAGGGAGGGGGCGTGGTGCCGCAGCTGCCGCATCTCTATCGTCACTTATGATAGGACCAGTAGTTTCTCCGGCTGCACCGCTTGAATCTGGGCCTGTTGCGTCAGGAGCCGGACCAGTAGAGCCACTGCCATCTCCTACACAAGAACCTGAATCTGGGCCTGTTGCGTCTGGGCTATCAACCGGACCTGTGGCCTCGGGTCCAGAAGCTTCAGGTCCAGAAGGTGAATTACCGCTTGTTCCTGCAGACATAATTAACCTTCCTTAGGTGCTTCAGCACCCTTTTTGGCCTCAGATGTAACCCCTTGACGTAAAAATACTACCATCAATGCTGCGAAAACGGCCTGTATTGTAACCACTAAATCGACCTCTCCAGCAAAATATCCGCCGAGAGCCGTCAAAACCGCTGCACCAGCGGTAAAATAAGTCTTTTTGCCTTTTAGAGCTTCCATAATTAATAATATTATACACTCTAAATCAAAATTTTACATCAATTTTGTCCTGCTTTTTATTATAGCGGACAGAATAGTTTTTTATGTGAGGGTTTTTAATAAATTTTAAAGAAAGTTTGTCGGTAATCTTATTTTGAACTACTCTCTTGATGAGGCGAGCACCAAAAGACGAATCCCCAATATCGTTTACAATAAAATCCTCAATATTCGAATCAAAGTTTAAATTAATGCCACTTTTGGTGGCGTTCTCCACAAGATGTTGAAGTTCGTGGCGAACAATAGCCTTCAGGCTAGAATCAGACAGGTCTTTGAAAAAGATAATATCATCAAATCGATTGATAAGTTCAAGAGGCAAAACTTTTTTAAGCTCTTGGCGAGCGTCACTTACGCGGCTTTGCGCGGTAGAATCTGCAAAACCAAGAGATTCTTTTTGCATAAGTTTTTGAGAGCCAATATTACCAGTAATAATAATGATGCTATTTCGAAAGTTGGCGTCTCTTCCTTGTGAATCATGAAGGCGCCCCTCCTCGAGGATTTGAAGTAAAATTTGGTGCACTTTGGGGTGAGCCTTTTCTATTTCATCAAAAAGAACTACTGAATTTGGGTTCTGAGAAATTTTTTCTACTAAAACGCCCCCTTGGTCAAAACCCACATACCCGGGACTAGAACCTATCAGTTTAGACACACTAGCGCTTTCAGAAAACTCAGACATGTCAAGGTGAATAAAATTATTTTTATTTTTAAAAAAATATTTGGCCAGACATTTTGCAACATAGGTTTTGCCAACGCCAGTAGGGCCAAGAAACATTAGATTACCAATAGGGCGCGCGGTGTCTCGAAGCCCGCTTTTATGTCGTAAAAGACAACGGGAAATAGAACTAATAGCTTCTGGCTGTCCAACTACCAGTTTTTTAAGCTGATTTTCAAGGCCGATATATTTTTGGGACACAGATTGTCCAAAATCGTGAGCTGGAATACCTGTTTTGCGGGAAAGTATTTCAAAAAGATCGCGTTTTGAAACCTTGTACCTTTTGTGAGATAGTTGGTCGCTCCATTTGGCGGCATGAGACTTAATCTTTTCAAAAAGCGTATTCTGTTCTTCTACAGAATCTTTGTTTTCTGTCAGGTTGGAAATAAACTTCGCCTCAAGGTCTCGTAGGGATCGTGGTTTTTTAATTTTTTTTATCTTAACATGACTGCATATAAGATCAAGTAAATCAATAGCCTTGTCAGGGAACTGGCTCTGTGGTAAAAACTCCTCCGCATAGTTAACTATATCCTGCAATATCTCAGAAGTGATTGAAACATAGTGAAAAGATTCGTAAATTTTCTTTTTTTGGTCTAAAATCTTTAAAGTTTCCTCTTTGGTTGGTTCTTCGACTATGACTTGGTCAAAGCGACGGTGCAGGGCTTTGTCTTTGAAAAGTTTTTTACGATATTCGGTGTAAGTAGTGGCCCCGATTACTGTAATGTCTCCACTAGACAGGGCAGGTTTAAGGATATTGGCAGCATCTAAAGACCCTTCAGCGTCTCCGGCCCCAATAAGAGTATGAATCTCGTCGATAAATAAAATCACATTTGAATGCTTGGCCTCTTCTATAATTTTATTCAAACGATCCTCAAACTCTCCTCGGTATTTAGTTCCAGCTACAATAGTATTTAAATCTAAACTAAAAATAATTTTATTTTGCAAAAACAAAGGTGCTTCACCGCTCACAATGCGCTGAACTAAACCCTCAACAATAGAAGTTTTTCCAACACCTGCCTCTCCCAACAAGATAACGCTATTTTTTTTACGGCGATTTAAAATATCTTCCACCTTTGCGGTTTCTTCCTCTCTGCCGAAAACGGGATCAGTTTTACCTTGAAGTGTTTTTTCGGTTAAATTATTAGCATATTTTTCTAAGACTTTAAAGTCTGATTTCCCTTCTGTAAAGGGCGATGGCGCCCCTGTAGAAGAGGGGGCTGTAGGAAGCTGAGCGTCTGAAAGATAAGTAACGATCTCCGTAAAAAGCTCTGTAGTGTTAAAAGAAAATAAAGCATAAAGCTTAGAGGGCCATTTCTCGAAATTATCTAAAATAGATAAAAAAATGTGATCCACGCTTACCCAAGGATGGCCAAATTCAGATGCTATTTCGGTAGACTGTTTTAAAATAGATACTATAAGGGGAGAGAGCTTTATCTCAACAGGTTCAACCTTATGATTGGGGAGCGTAGATAATATTTCATTATACAAAACATGTCGTAATTGATCTAAGTCAAGCCCAAGATCAATTGCAATACTAAGAGACTTAGCTTGTTTAAGGTCAAAAAAAGCAGCGAATAAATGGGGCAACAAAATCTCATCATGCCGAAAAGCTAGCGCAATACGCTTTGTTGCCTGAAGCAACTTTTGTGATCGAGGGGTAAAATTAATATCTTCTGTAATCATTTTATATCTGACAGTTTCATGTAAATACGCCCATCTAAAACATTCATATCGTCTATAAAAACAATATCTTCTGATTTCTTCCCTACAATAGTGACAATATTGTCTTTTTCGGGTGCCCCTTTGCCTTCTAAATATTTTTCCAGCTTAGGGTCAAAAAACATACAATCAATACGCCCAAGTTCATCTGCCATTGTAAGACGAATGTAGCGGTTGTTGTTTCTGCTAACCAAACGCCGACTACAATCTTTTACTACTCCTACAAATTTTACACCTTCGTTGGTATCTGTAGAACACACTTCGTAACAATTCATTAAATTGCCGGTTTCGTTCTTGAAGACATCTCGGAGCGTGTGAGTGTAAGAATAGCCTAATAGTTGGTTTTCAAAATACCAATTAGCAAATTTTTCAAAACTTTTATTCTTATCGTATATGTGTTTGTAGGGTCTGTATTTTTTAAGAAAGGTTTGGGTGCGGCTCTCTTTCATGATTGGTTTGTTGTCGTCCCCTACGCCTTTGTTTTTGAGGACCTCTGTGCCCAATATGTTTAAAACATCATAATTATATTTAGGCCCAAGAGCTATGAAATTTCTTTTTTCTCTATCAGTTAAAATATTAAATGCTTGAGCTTCAAGCGCCATGCGGCTGCGGCTATTGCCGAAAGAGCTAAGTGCTCCGGCCTGTATTAGCGATGACAACACCCCTATGTTAATTTTGGCGTCTTTAGCGGCTAGAAAAACATCAAACTTATTAGAAATCTCCGAAGCTCTAAAGTCAACAATGGACTGTAAGCTTTTTTCACTAACACCTTTAATACAATTAAGCCCATAACGAATATCTTTGCCTTCTACTGTAAAGTCCATTTCTGATTTTGCCAAATCGGGAGGTAGGAGCTTCATGTTAAAGTAGTTTAACTCTCGAGCTATTCTGTTGACTTGGTCAAAAGGATCAGCCTCGTGTTTCGCCATTTTAAGCAAAGCAATATAAAAATATTGAGGATAATTGAACTTTAGATAAGTTGTCCATGCGGAAAGGATGGCATAACTAATAGAATGAGATTTGTTAAAAGAATAATTAGCGCTATCTTCTGCTACCTGCCATAGCACATCAGCGATCTCTGTTCCGCGAAGGCCTGTCCATGCGTTCGTTAAACGGTTTTCTTCTACCTTCTGGTGAATCTTGGACTGCCATTCGGGCATCTGGTCCACTTTCTTTTTTCCAACAATGCGGCGCAATTGCTCAGCTTCATCCAACGTAAACCCTACTTTCACCGCCATTTGCATGAGTTGCTCTTGATAAAGAGGAATACCTCCGGTAGAGTCTAGAATATCAGCAAATTCAGGATGAACTAGATCTGGGGTACCTGTGCGAATATAGTTGGCGTACTGATCTTTGAATTCGAGAGCGCCCGGTCTCGCTATAGCGATCACAGCCGAAACTTCCTCTAGGTTGCGAGGTTTAATTTTTTTGCAAACACCAAAATTGGTATCCGCCTCAATTTGAAAAAGCCCTTGTGGGCATTCAAGGTTTTGTAGATGCTTGTAGAGCTTTTTTTGGCTCAGGTCGATGCTCTCTAGGTTTATTTGAGCAAGGCGTGACGCCTCTTTTAGAACGGTTAAAGTTTTCAAGCCTAATATGTCAAACTTAACTGTAAGCTCAGAAATCCAATTCATGTCATAACAAGAGGTCAGCTCTCCTTCTTTAGTTTTTTGGAGCGGGCAAATATCAGTTAAACGGTCATGGGAAATTGCAATACCTGACGCATGAATACCTGTGTTCTTAATAAGGCCTTCTAGTTTGCGAGCTATCTCGTAAACTTTGATGTTTTCCTCGCACCACTCGTCGAAAAGCTCACTTTCTTGGCGCGCCTCAGACAAAGGGGAAACCTTACCAAATTTAACAGGAATCAAATCGCTTAACTCGTTAACCTCTTGCTCTGTGTAAAGACCAACAATTTTGCCGGTCTCCTTGATGCAAAGCTTACCGCTTAAGCTAACCAAATTTAAAATTCGGCATGTACGAGAAGGGTGTTTACGTTTGATGTATTCAATCACCTCGCTTCGTCGATCATAAGCGATATCATTGTCAACATCAGCCAATAAAGATCCGTCAAGATAAGTTATACCGTCTTTCTCTATTTTGCGAGCACGGCTTTTAGAAACAAATCTCTCGAAGAAAAGATTGTACTTAATCGGATCTACTTTTGTAACCTTGAGCAAATAAAGTATTAGGGAACCTGCGGCTGATCCGCGGCCGGGACCAGTCGGTATATCATGTTCGTGACAATAGTTTAAAATATCCCAATTAAGCAAAATATAATCAATAAATCCGAGCTCGTCTAATATTTTCAGCTCTTCTCCTGCTCTGTCGTAATATCGATCTTTGTTGGGGTATTTATTGATGCCCATCTCTTTAATACTCTCCCAACAAAGCTTCTTTAGGAATCTTAGATTATCGACTTCTTCGTCGAGACCAAGTTTTTTGTAAAACTTTTTATCGATTTTAATCTTAGGGAGAAGAACCCCAGCTGGGGCACACTTATCGTATTTGGTAAACTTATCTGCAAACATTATATTTCGACCTCCCATATGAGTTTGTTAAAAATTTTAAATGTCATTCCGATATCGTAACGAGCGTCATGGAGCTTGCTTTCGTCAAATTTAATATCATAGTCTTTAAGCAATTGTTTTTGGTTAGTTTTTAGCCCTCTTTTGCGAAACTCATGTAACTTATATTGCCAATTAATCAATGGTTCGCTTTTGCTTTTTTTAATTTTTTCTTTGGCGGCTTTCGCGATGCAGTTTGTATCGATAATTCTGTCTACGTAGGAGAAGTCTGACTTGAGTTTGAGTAATTTACGATAAATATTGTGGATATAAACATCAAACCCTAATAAATTATGGCCAAGAACCAAATAAGAAGGGTCATAAAGATATTTTTCAAATTCCTGAAGGATGGCTGCTGCATCTGTAGCGTTTTTTTCATAATGGCGACGATTAAAACGGCAAATCTTGGCTGCTTCGGGGCTAATGTTTAAAACAGGCCACTTAATTAATCGATCAAAACTTTTTATGAGCTTCTTCCCTTGGAAAATGCCATACCCTAATTGCCATGGCTTATTGTCTGAGTTCAAAAGATTTAG
>NZAS01000196.1 GCA_002686195.1 Candidatus Pacearchaeota archaeon
AGTTTCAGAAGTCTCATCACCAGTTTCACCAGTTTCAGAAGTCTCATCACCAGTTTCAGAAGTCTCATCACCAGTTTCACCAGTTTCAGAAGTCTCATCACCAGTTTCAGGCAAAGAAAGATTATTAGGATTCTCACCTAGTTCACCATCCATACCAGGCACCGGAATTGAAATTAAATCATCAAGATTTTCAAAATTTTCGCCCTTAGTTTCTGGATTCTTTTCCATGAACTTGTAAAGCTCTTCGGCAAGATCCAAAACATCAGCAGGCGTTTTTGTCTTAGCAGTCTTTTCAACCCAAGGCAACTCGGTTTCTGAAAACGGAATTGACTTATCACCAGTTTTCATGAAAATGTTGATCCTATCGATAAGTCCAAAAGAACCAATAGGCTTCTTAGAAATACCGAAGAAATCCCGTTTCATTAGGTTGGCATAACCGCGAGTGAAAACACTAATGAGCCCGGGATATTTTTCTTTACTTTTTTTCTCAATCCGAGCGTCTTCAAGAATATTTACAAAACCATGATTAAGGCCCCTAACCTGAGCCTCCTCAAGCATATCTAAAGGAGTCCAAAGGGCATGGCCAACTTCATGGCCAATCAACAAGTCATAAGTGTCCTTGGTCATGAGCTCATCTTTCCAGATGGGCAAACCAAGTTCACGACTTTTTGTATTGAAATAGGCGGTGTCCATTTGCTTGTGGACAACGAAAATATCCTCTTCAGCAAGGAGTTTTGCAAGTGTCGATTTGTTTTTCATTATGTCTCTAAGCTACCATACCAGGCAGGAATTGTCAAGAAAAAAACGATAAGGTAAATCGTTTTCTTCGAATTTATCCAAAAGTGTGACATTTTTATCACAAAAAGCGGGGGAGCGGAGTGATTAGCAGTGGCTCTTAACCCTATCTCAATGAGATCCAGAAATCTCTCCCTACTCTATATATATGGTGATTTTTTTCGGAATTTCAAGGGGGGCCCCCTCATTTTGTCTGAGATGTGACAATTATGCAACACTTCCCTAAGTCCTTGATTCTAAAGGGAAATTTACTATGTCGCTAAGTCATTGATTTTATTGACTTTTTTTTCATCTTTCGGGACCGGCGTTTGGCCATATCCAACCTCAATTTACTGACTTTTTGTGTAAAATTTGTCCCTTCCATATGGTCCATCTCGTGCTGGAAAATCCGAGCTTCGAGCCCGTCCATATTCACTTCATGCAATTCGCCGGATTCGTCCTCATACGAGCAAGCAATATGGTCAGGACGCCTCACCTTCAACCACACTCCCGGCCACTGCAAGCATCCCTCATCCATAAGTATTGTTTCCTCACCAATACTTACTACTTTAGGATTGAAACAAGCTATAGTTTCATTTTCCCTGACATCTGAATACATTACGAACATTCGTTCCATAACGCCGCACTGACTTGCAGATAGTCCGATACCATGAAAATTCTTCATGGTTTCTAACAGATTATCTTTCAGTTCCTTTCTGTCCAAATCCTCACTACAACCCGACAAGGGTATGGAGAGAATTGGATTTTTAACTTCAACTAGTGTGTATATTGCCATATTATGTCCTTCCATAAAAAATGGTATCTTTTGCATCCTTCTCAAATAAATACCAACCACAGTTATCTTTACCCACCATATTACCGAACCACTTGATACGGCCAACACTCACAATTTTACTACACATTTTCATATAAGGAATACTTTGTTTAGTATGCATCCAATCAACATCAAATAATAGCCAAGTAGGAAGTTGATTCGATAGATTGTCAATTAGAGGATGTAGTATTTTTCGGCCCCATGGCGGATTTGTTATGCAAATATCACACCCCACAATCTGATCTGTGAGAGCATCGCCGTCGCCAATAAAATCAGCCTGTGGTTCTATGTCTGTCATCCAGTAACCAGACAGGCCTGTAAGTTCTTCAATATGTCTAATCAGTCTACCATCCCCAGCACAAGGTTCTGCAAACAAACCCTTTTCTGGTAAATGTGGTAAAAGAGGCTCTACCGCCTCAATTGGCGTTTGGTAATAGTCTCTGGGCTTTCTTTCAAAATTACTTCTCTTGCCCACTATTCCACCACATGGCTAAAATTCCTAACCTTCTCAAATTTAATTGTGCTTCTAAACTTATCCACCAGCACATCCTGTTTGTGACTGATAACAAAAATGTTCTCATCAGAGAGCGTGTTGAGAATTTTCAGAAACTCATCTGTACCTGTACTATCTAGGGAACTATCAAAAATCTCATCCAGCATTAGTAGATTAGTGTTGGTGCTGTTCTTCATCTTTGCAACAGCTCTCCATGTAAACAGAAGTGCCAAATCAATACGCATCTTCTCACCTTCACTGAACGAATCATAAGTAAACTCATCACGATATCTTGACTTGATGGTTTCCTCAAAACTTTCGTTCAGAGTAAAGTTCACATAAAACTCCATAGAAATTAGATAGGTATTAATCAACTTATTCATGATAGGAAGATACTGTTTGATAATCTTGGTCTTGATGCCAGTATCTTGTAACATACTTCTTGCAGCTTCAAAATAAGTTAAATCTTCACGGAGTTTTAATTTGTGGTTTTCTATAGTAGACAGCTCCTTTTTTAGACCTTTCAATTTCTTATAGTCAGATTTACTTACATCACCAGTTTTAAATTGAGCAATCTCGGTTTGCAGTGTAGAATTAAATTTTTCAAGTTGCACAACAGAACTGTTATATTTTGCAATCTGTACTTCATTCTCTCTAATTTCATCTGCAATATTTGAAATCTCTTTTTGTCTCTTTTTTACCTTCTTTAATTCCGTTTCAAGTCTTTGCAGAGCATCTGAAAGTTTCATTACATCTTCCTGCTTATCAGATATCATTTCCTTTTTAAAAATTTCATCTATATGTTGCTGACAAGTAGGACAATCATCATTATTCTCAAAGAAATCAACTGTTTGAGAATGTGCTTTATGTTTTTCTACTAAAGTAGACTTTATATCTTTAAATTTAGTATAGTTCTCTTTAATTTTCTCGTTATCAGAAATTTGGCTTAATAGGATATTATTCTCCTGTTGAATTTTATAGATACTGGACTTTCTCGAAATAATCTCCTCTTCATTATCACTAATAAGTTTAGTCTTCTCTTTAATCAGTTTATCCTTATTCTTCTTTACATCATTAATATACTTTTCCTGTAGTACAATCTTCTCGGTAGTAAGTTCCTTTTGATAATCAATATCACGCATGTTTTCTGATATATTCTTAATTTTTATCTTCAACAACATATTCATCAATGAGAAGATTTGAATATCAAGAATCTCCTCAACCACCTCTCTTCGATGACGAGCTTTCAACTGCATGAATGGAATGAAGGTAGATGAACCTAAAATCACAACCTGAGTGAAGCTTCGATAATTCAATTTAAGAATTTGTTGTTCAAGATACCTCTGATAATCTCTTGCATTTGCGTCCTGATTATACATCTTTCCATTGATGTATATCTCAAAGATGTTTGGTTTGATACCACGAACCACCTTGATTTTCTTTGTGCCAATTTTAAAATCTACCTCTACAATACAACCAGCATTATTCACAGAGTTTAGTAACTGTGGTTTATTAATTCCACGAAATGGCTTACCAAATAAGCCAAAACATAAAGCATCAAGAACAGTTGACTTACCCGCACCATTTTCTCCAATAATTAGTGTAGTGGGGTTTCGGTTTAGTTGTATCTCTATAAATTGATTGCCGGTAGAAAGAAAGTTCTTCCAGCGAACATACTTAAACTCAATCAAAGTTCCAAATCCTGTGCTTCACTATAAAGTGCTTTCATGGTATTTTTGAGTCTGGTTTTATCCAACACCACATCCAGTTCATCAACATATCTCTCAAGCAAAGTCATGGTATCTTCTGTATTTTCTACAATATCGTCCGATACATTAATTGCATCCAAATCTGAAAAATCTTCAATAATCTTTACATCATGTGCATCAGTATCAAGAAGTCTATCAACGAACTTATCGAAACCATACAAATCTTTCTTGTTGATAACAATCAGTTTAACGTATTGCTCTCTGTATTGTGTGACATCATGGCTACTATAATCTTCCTTTGTATCGTCATAATATATCTTCTTAAAAAATGTATAAGGATTTACAATACGTTCAAGCTCTCTCGTATCCGTATCAAAAATGTGAAATCCTTTTGGTGAACCATAATCTGCCCAAGTCATTTCATACGGAGAACCAAGATAGTAAATCTGGCCGTCGTCTGACTTGTGATGAAAATGCCCACTTAGAACAGTATCAAATCTTCTAAAGAGTTCCCTGTCATAACCTACTTGTGAAAAGTTTCCACTATACATTTGGAAACCATTTATTTCTAAATGGCCTATAAGAATATCAGTATTTGCTGTGTTTAAAAATTCTACAGCATTACCATAGTTATTCGTATTAATCCATGGCATGAATGAAATAGGAGTATCATTAAATTTTATGACTTGTGGCTCAGTATAAATCCACATTCTATCCCTACCGACAAGTTCATCCATCGAATTAATTTCACTGGTGTTCTTGTAATAGGTGTCATGGTTACCAATAATAATGTGTAAATCTATTCCTAGTCTCTGAAACTCAGCAATAAAACGCTTACGAAAATCACTTGCAATACGATAACTTATATACTTACGACGATCAACAACATCACCCAGATGAATACATGTTGTAATCCCTCTTTCTACTAATGTAGGAAAGAAAATATTTTCGTAAAACTTGAAAAAATATTCGTTAAAATTTAAGTTGTCATTTCTAGCTCCGAAATGACTGTCTGATATTAACGCTATCTTCATTTATGTTTCTTCTTCCATAAATGTCTCAAGGCCTTTTGCTTCAGGTGTTGGCGATTTCTTTTTTGGTTTATATACATCTTCTTCTGGAAGCATTATATTTGGGTCAAATCCTGTAACAGAGTATGATGCGGCAGAATCACCATCCATTGTTGTCCAAGATTCAAACTGTAAATTTTCTATTATCTTATTTTTAACATGAGTTTGTTTTTTCTCTTTTGCAATCCTTCTAAGAAAAGCATAATAGATAATTTGAGTGAAATAAGCAAAGGGATTTTTTGATTTTTCTGAATTAAAGTTTGCGACATACTGTAAACAATTTTCAATACCATCAGATATCATATCATCTCTATAAGTATAATTAATAAAATTGGGCCGGAAAGAAAGATGTGTTGCAATCTTTAGAAAACACTCCCCAATATAATTAGTCACTGGAGGTTGTTCTTCGCCAGTTTCTTCTGCGAATTTACATGATTTTTTAAACTCAATCATAGCTTCAAGAAATTTCTTATTATCAACATAATGTACGCCTTTGGATTTCTTTTTCATCATCGCTCCTTATACAATTAACCCCCATTATATACCATAATAATAATAATGTCAAGTACAAAAAGTAATTGACAAACCAAAAAAATGTATATAAATAGAATGTGTAGTTTCTTTAATGAATGGTATCATCACTGGATAATATTTCATTTAACAATTCAATATCATCAATGTCGCCATCATCATCTTCATCCATATCCATAGGCCTACTTTTCTCTAAACGCTTTATTTCTTTTATCACATGGTCATAATATCGACACAATCCTTCTGAAGCTTCAGCAACTAATAAAACATGATTAGTTTTTATATGAAATAAAGATTGTTTTGTATACGAACCGATCCAACGACTAAGATTTAGAGAATCTATAGCCCCGTTGTTAGTTATTTGTGTCCGAACTTCCATTTTAAGAGGATAATTCAACTGATATTCATCATTAACGATTTCATTACCTAATTGACAAACAATTTCCTCTCCATTAGTAAGTTTTATAATCTTATGTGGCGTCGGGGTATTCATTTTAGGTTTACCTTACTAATTGGTTGTCTCCTTATCCTTATATTTATGATATTCTATAAAGGGAGATGTAAAAGTCTTCTTTTTATAATTATTTAAGATTTACCTTACTAATTTCGTAGTTAAACTGTTGCTCATTGTATATGTTAATTCGTTCCATAAAGTGAGTAAGTGTAAAATTGCGTGTTTTTTTGTAAGGTATGTCATCAGCTATATCAAAAACTAAAATGGAATTCTTAGTGTCGCTAATACGCAATCCTCTTCCAATGGATTGCAATACTCTAATTCTAGATTTTGAAGGCGAAGCGAACACGATGTTATTGATATTCCTAATATTAATACCAGTAGAAAAGGTGCCATAACTCGCAATAATGATTGAGTTCTTTTCATTTTCTACAATGCCTCTAATATCTTCTCTTATATCTGTATTTGTTTTTCCATAAACAAAAAAAACTTTGCGGTCCTTTACTGTATCTTTCACTTGACCATATAATATTTGACCATGTTTCTCTACTAGTTGAAATAAGCAAAGAGTATTTCCATCTATATGTAATAACAAATTACTTATAAAATTATTTCTCTTTTCATTTCCAGCAATATACTGTAGTTCTTCTGCATACAACATTCTTTTTTTTATATTTGAATGTTTTAAAACTATACATTTGATATTCAGGTTGGCCAGAATTTCTTCTTTCATCAATTTTTTTGTTGTTGTTATATTTTCAACTGCACCAAACAACCCCTCTAATACAAGTTGATGCGTCTGAGTACCATCCAGCGTCCCTGTAAGTCCAAACCTGTACTTACATTGATGTAACTTAGTCATTATACCTGTAAGAGACTTTGCTTTGAATAGGTGAGCTTCATCTCCAATCACACAACCAAACTGTTCAAAATATTTTTTCGGCATTTTATAAATGGACTGCCATGTTGATATAACAACATCTTTAGTAACCTTTCTATCATGTCCTTGATATATTCTTTGACAGTATGTACCAGAACTCCAACCATAATCTTCAAAGTCAGTATACATTTGTTCCACAAGAGAAGTGGTGGGAACAAGTATCAAAGTTTTTATCCCCATCATATGATAGTAACGAACTAAAGAATATATTATCAGAGACTTCCCGCTAGCAGTAGGAGAAACAAAAAGGCCACGATTTCGGGAAAGGGCGTAGTGGACAGCATTAATCTGGTAATTGCGAACTTTAAGGGACTTCCCTTTAGACTTTGGTTTAAGGGATTTAACAAATCCTTCAACCACCTGTTTATTGATTTCCCGTTCATCTTCGACATCTTCTTCTATTATGTAGTCAATCTTATTTCTATCACAAAAATTCTTTATGTATGGCAGCAACCCAACATATATTTCACCAGTGCCTGGACTGAATAAACGTATCTTGCCATCCCATATACGATTTCGAACTGCGGGCATAAATCGAGCGTTTGGAACTTCAAATTCAAAAAATGACGATAGTTCTGATGATTCGTGTGGTTCTAAATCTTCCAATATTAAAAAAACCTCATTTTTTTTAGTTATTTTCATCGTTCTGATAATATAATGGCAACATATCCTTTATGAGATTTTCTAACGCCCTTTGCTACTGCTCTAAGATCAGATGAACCCAATCCTCTATCTTTACACCATTGTTTCCAACCACCACTAACAATATAGACATTTCCAGCTGGGTCAGTTACTTGATATGTAGTTTTACCCCACATAGGATGATTTTCTTTATTCTTAAAGTGTAATTTTTTATTCTCACTTATTCTTCGTTTAGTATTTTCTGAATGAGTGTATCCTTTATGTAGAGGTTCTTTTTTAAGTTTCTCGCTAAGATAATCCCAATATTTCTGTTCTTTATCTGTGGGGCCTTCATTCATTAATCTTTTCCTATATGCCTTATTACCCAATTTCCCACCAATCCGGGCCCATTTAATAAAACTATCTTTATGTAATTCTACATGTTCTTCTGGAGTTATTAAACTCAAATTTTCTGGATTATTATTTTTTCTATCGCCGTCTATATGATGTATATCTTTATTAAACATTTCCTCATCACTACATCCGTAATAGTCTTTATAAATCTTTCTATAATTATCGAACCTTTTACTCATATTAACTCCTATCCTATATCTTTATTTATAGGAATTGAGTTTTTAACCTTTGATACTATACCAACTTCATTTTTCTTGGATATATGCATCTTGGATAACACCCACTACATCATACCAGCCTCAAACTTTTTCCAATCTTGTGCATGACGAATATCCCACCCACGATTGTCAATTGACTTAACAACACCTTCAATATATTTTATAATA
>NZAS01000197.1 GCA_002686195.1 Candidatus Pacearchaeota archaeon
CCTTGATGAAGTCTCAACACCCCTCCAATATCAAATATCACTGCTTCAATTTTCAGATCATCTCCACCCATTTTATCCTTTCCCTTCCTCAAATCTTTTTTCTTCTTCAACTTAGCCTTCTTTTTTACAACCATTTAAATCTTTCAATCTACAACTTCAATCTCCCCTGCTGCCAATCCCTAACAATCACTCCAGCCGTCCTATGCTCATCAACCACATCACCCTTAGTAACAAAACCTTTCTTCCTCCCTATCATCTCACTAATATCATTTACATTAACATCTCCATCTCCAATCTCAATCCCATAAAACTCCTCAAAACTCTTTCTATTATTTTTAATAAACAAGCCTATCACAGCATCACTAACCAACTCAGGATTCCTAAGCCTTTCTGTATCCTTAGCCCCTATTAAACCATATCTAACTTCATCATCTACAAATTCTTTAGAATTTGGAGAGACAGGAGACTTGTCTCCTGTATCTTTAATCAATGGAATAACTCCCGGACTGTCAATCAATTTAATTTCATTAGTTGCCTTAACCCAATGAATCCCATGAGTCGTCCCAGATTTCTTACTGACCTTAACCTTAGTCTTATGGGCAAGAGCATTAATCAAACTAGACTTTCCAGAATTAGGATAACCCAAAACTCCAACCACAATATCTCCCTTAGCCTCCCTATACTTCAACTTAGGATCTCCAACTTTCCTAACAGTCTGCTCCCTCTTCCCATGCTCCTTAAAAACTTTCTTAATAGCACTATACAAAATTCTCATACTCCTTCTATCTTTAGCCGAAACAAAAACAACCTCTCCCATCTTGCGAAGTTTCTCAACCTGATTCTTCAAACCCTTCTTACTAACCAAATCACTTTTATTAACTACAAAAATAAACGGCCTCCCAATCTCCTTAATTATCTCCTCGACCTTATCATTCCTCGAAAGCTCAACTAATCTAGCATCCAAAATCTCAAGCACAAGATCAGATTCCTTCACAATTCTCCTAATCACATCCCAATAAGCTTCCATAAAATTAACAATTAAAACCCGCTTTTATAGTTTTTGAATTTACAAATCAAACCTCAAACACAATTTTTGTAAGTCATGAAAATTATGAAGAAAATATGGACGAGTCAACAACTTATAAAAAATATCAAGACCATTAAGATTGAATTCTATTCCGATATTTTTTTGGGACTGATTTTTTATCTTTCAAAATAACATCTAGATGAGGATAAGCAATATTTACTGCTCTAGTTTTCTTAACATTTCTAAAGATCTCCTGAGTTATCCTACTAGAATACTCGGGCAACTTTATCGCTGGAGATAAATACCTAACAGAAACTTGAATTCCATTATCTTGAAAGTAGGTTCTCACATATGGTTGTTTAGACATTTTCTCCAAATAAGGTTTCAATTCTTTTTTCGCTGCATCTCCAACAATCTTTATCGCCTTATTCAAATCACTCTCAAAAGTTATAAGTAAAATTACCTGATCCAAAATAAAATCATCTTGCGAAGTATAGTTAACAATATTTTTCTCAAACAAAGTAGAGTTAGGAACCAAAATAATTCTCCCCGAGTTTTCTTCCCCTCCAACAACTCCTCCTAACTCGTTCAAAAAGATATGTGTCAAACTAATATCGATAACATCTCCCTTAACCCCTCCAATTATTACCCTATCTCCAATTTCAAACGGCCTCCTTATCACCACCATAATCCAAGCTGCAATCCCTGTAATCGGTTTTTGCAAAGCCCACCCCAGCGCCGCAGAAAATAATCCCAACCCCAACCCCAGCCCAGCCCAAGAATCCTCATAAGAAGAAATAGCAAAAATAACCAAGATAATAAAAATAGACACCCTCAAAACCTTAGAAAATATTTCCACATTAGACTTCTGTTTTTTCCTCCTAACCCTCTTCATCAAAATCCCCCTTATCAATGAAACCACAAAATTCAAAAATAAAAACAAAACCACAACAGCAACAATAGTCCTAACATAAGGATAATCCGAACCAAAATTCACAACACTCTCTATCACACTCTTCCAATCTACCATTACTAAATGAAAACAATCACGTTTAAATATCTTAGCTTTTTTATCTCAGTAATGCTCATGGAAAACACCGGAAGAAACATGGCTCAATTTATCTTTTCCGAATCAAACCAATAAACTTCAAAAATAAAGATATTATAAAAATAAATTAATCTATTTCTCAATCACAGGTAGTATGTTATAATTCTATAGTAATAACATAATAGAAAGCTTTAAATACTATTTCTCGTATTTCATCCCACCAAGTCCCTTGGAATCAGAGTATATGAAAGAGAAATTAAGTGTAACAGTAGACAAAGAAACGATCGCAAGAATAAATGAAATTATGCAAACCGACTTCTTCCGAAATAAATCTCACCTAGTAGAACTTGCGATTAAGCGATATCTTAAGGAGGTTAAAAAATGATAGCTAAATCCAAGTCTAAGAAAGAAGATTCTAATGGGATGAAAGATAGACTTCTTGGTAAGGTAGCACAAACACTTGAAGGATATTTGGATTTTTATGATAAAATTACTCAAGATACTGAACCAGGTTGGCCAACTTGGAGTCAGTCAATGAGGATGAAGGCTCTGATGGATAATAGAAGATTGCTAGTTGCTGATGATACTGGAGTAAATGGTAAAACTTTTACGGCGGTTGGTAGTAAACTGGCTTTGGACAAATATGAAGGAGTCAGACATCCAACACTCGTAATTTCACCAAATTCTGGGTTATTGAATGCTTGGTCTCCTAATGAGATTAATAGATATGCTTCAATAATGAATATGCCAGATCAAAAAACTGCGACTATTGAACAATATAGAGATTTAAGTAAAATTACTCCCGAAACTGATTTTGCTGTTTTGAATTGGGAGAAACTTTCAGTTAGAGAAGATGATGCAAGATGGGGAAAATTGGAAAATGCAATAGATACCCTAAATCCTGCAATTACAGTTCTTGATGAGTGCCATAGTGCCAAAGGAGTTAATTCTTTGAGAGGTAAAACTATGCAGAGAATTACTCAGAGAATAAATGGAGATAGGTTATTGCTTTTATCTGCAACACCGATTCCAAATAAATATAGGGACTTAGGTATGATTTTCCATATGCTTGATCCGGTTAAATATCCTAATCCAACTATGTTTACTCATACTCCTCCTGAAGTTATGAAAGAACTATTAGATAGACAATCATGGTTTAGATTAACAAGGCACGATTTGAAAGAGGAAATAGGATTGCCTGATTTTTATGAAAAAGAAATTCCTGTAAACCTTTCAGATGAAGAAGCTGAAATTTATTTTAAGGGATGGGCCGATTGTGTAACATTAGGGCAAGGATTGACAGAATTGAGAAAAACACTTTATAATCCTGCATTATCAAAATATGGGGCTAGATTTAAAGGAAGGAGTTCAAAGCTTGAAGCAATAGCAGAGTATGTTGATCAGCAAGTTGCAGCAGGAGAAAAAGTAATCATAAAAACAAATTATGTTACTAATGTGCTTGATGATATTGTAGAAGCCGTGGGACATGATCCACTTGTCGTGGTAGGAGATACTGCTAGGGAAGATCGAAATTCATTATATTGGCAATTTAAAAACAATCCAAAGAAACCTGTTCTTATTGTTTCATCAGTAGGAGAAGAGAGTGTTGACTTAACAACTGGAGATACTCCTCTAACATTAGTGCCTTATGAACCTGAAATTAATCCACGAGAGTTTAATCAATTTTCAGGAAGGGGATATAGAAGGCATCAAAGAGCGCCTGTTACTCATGCAACTTTTGTAACACAAAGTGAAACCCTTAATCAAATGATGATAGGTTATTTGCAAAATTTAGCTGAAGAGCATGGAATTAAAGTTCCTAAGAAATTCAAACCAAGAACTATAGATGTAGATATGTTGGGAATGAGGAGAGCAAAAGATAGTATTGTAAACAAAATTTATGGAGGAGATAAGATTACTAAAAAGGAAGAAAGTGTTTATGATGTTGGGGAAGTCGATAGGGCTGTTACACATTTAGAAGGATTGGTGAAACCAAGTACATTCAAAAATATGCAACCATTTGAACTTTCTTCATTAATTCAAACAAGATGGAGAAATTTAGGAGAAGAACAGTTTGAATCTCTAGTTTCAAGTAAGGGATGGAAGAAATGGAGAAATCTTTATGAAGATGGCTGGAATGGTAGTGCAAGCCAGGCCACTAACGTTTTGCTAGGATCATTAGTTGATAAGGTAGCAGATTCATTAGAATATGAGCCAGTAATAGTTAGTGTTGGTGATGGACGTGCTTATTTCTCACGAGCATCAGGCAGAGGATCAGTTGGAATAGATATTGATAAAAAGTGGCTTGAGCAAGGAAAACGTGATTGTGAAAAAAAGAAAATTCCATATGAATTTATTCATGCTTCCGCAACAGACACAACTCTTCCGGAAAATTTTGCCGATGTGTTAGTTAACGCATATTCTATATTTTATTTAGGACAAGATGAAGAGAGAAATGAAGTTGAATCAGCAGTTGTTGAGTCTAATAGAATTTTAAAGGATGGCGGGAGATTAATGCTTGCCTTACCATGCAGTCTTGATGATAAAATTATAGGCAGATTTGGAAGTAACTTAGAAGAATATGGGTTTAAAGAAGCAACTTATTTAAGTCCTAAACAAACAAAAAACAATGGAATGAAAAATGGTGTGCATATTTTGAGTTATCAGAAGGTGGATGATGTTAGTGAGCCACTTGGGCATGATCTTTCTTTTTACCTGAATAGGGAGGTTTTTGTTGGATAGGATGGAAAAAGATACATTGGAAGAATTAAATCAGTCTTTTTCATCTTTAAAAAGCTCATTTTCAAAAAGAGTTAGAAATGAAATTAGTTGGAATGGGGCAGATCCAAAAGAATTAGCATATAAGGTACATAAAAGAACAGGAATTTCTGAATCAACAATATATGAAAAGATAGATAATACTAGATACAGAGATCCAGAAGGATTATTTCCTTGGCAATATAAATTTAGAGATAATGAAAAAACTCTGGTACTTCCTAGAAAAAATAAAAGAGTGACTGGACAAGTAGGTGCTATATTGCATGAACTAGGAGTTCCAGAAGAGGATCCATTAATTCAACAGATGCGTGATCATTATGGCAATTTTGAATACCCTCCAAGAATACCCTCCAACAGAAGTTTAGGGGATAAATCTAGGATAGAAAATGATATTGATCTAACAGATCCAAAATATCTTGATGACTATTTATTATTCATTAGAGATTTAAATAGTTCCCAGGGTTTCGGATTAGAATTCCAGTACGAAAGTGATCCTGATGAATATAATCAATATTTTAGGACAGCGATAGCTAAAAAGATAAAAGATAACGAGTCTCTGTCCCTTTTTGTTAATATTGAATACGATGGGTGGAAAGATGTTCCTGGTACACAAAATACCGTTATAAATCGTTATCCTAAAGGTTTTGCGGATTTTGTAGAAAGGAGAGGAAGCATAGGTTCTATGAGTTTAAATGATGTAACATTCGAATCTACTTCTATTAGTGATTTTAAAAGATATAGAAAAAAGATTAGATCTTTAGTAGATATTTGTAGACATAGTGATTGTTCTAAAGAAGAATATGGAGGTCAAGAGTCTATTGCTGCTATATCTATTGAGAGAGATAAAGATGGTAAGTATAAGATAGATAATGTTACGTTTAGCGAACTTAAAATTGAAAATGGAGTGGTTCCTTTTGAAGATGATTTCAAAGATATTGCTAAGTTTTATACAGAAGGAGAAAGAGAGGATTTTAGACCTCATTTGCATAGAATGTTTGAAATCTTTTCTAGAATGCCTAAAATGAAATGGCATGATCCTGGAATATATTATAGACCAAGAATTCCAGCCCAAGCAAAAGATACTGATGTTTCTTCGCAAAAAGGATTCTTAGCTATTGATCCAATGGAGTTTACCAGAGAAAAAGCCAAGGAGCTAGGTATAAATCTTACATGGAAAAACCCAGGAAGACATAGTCCTTCTGAACTACTTAAGGGTTGGGGCTGGATTTATGAAGCATTTGTAGAAAGTGGGGGCAGATTATTGAGTTTTTATTTACATGGGAATAGAAATAATGAGAAATTTGTTGATTTTGTAAAAAAAGTAAGAAGAAAAGGGAAGGCGATTGGAAAATTCAATCTTGATAGGGGTAAAATGGAAGATTTTGGTGAGCATCTTGAAGACATAGTTTTTGATTTAGAATTTGACGGAGATAGTGAGTGTTTATCGAGAAGAGGTCCTGAAGAACATTATAATGATCCAACTATGGCAGTTTATGTTAAAAAAAATAGTGAAGGATTTTGTTTGGATAGATTAAAATTGACGACCGCTTATCACGATGATCAAAGTTTAGAAGAACTTGATTGGAATAAAAAGCAGTTTGATATTGAGGGAATTGGATCAATAGTAAACTCCGGAGATTTCAGACCATTTCTGCATAGAGCTCTTGAAGCATATGCTGAAATTCCTAGGAATGAATGGCATAACCCCCTAATTTATTCCGAGTCTTTTGATATACAAGCTTTAGATTCTGTAGTAAATCAAACAGTAGAAACATTATTTACAGGAGAAGAAAGAATAGCCTTAGAAAATAAATTGGAAACAGCTAGATTAAGAATGAGAAAAGGATGGGCAAGTATACCTAAGTTAAGTATTGGGGCAGTAAAACTTCCAACACCTGGGCAGAAAAATGTAAGGGATGATTCTTTCGTAACAGAAGCCGCTCCATTTTTTATTGAATATATGTCGGCCTTAGGAATAATGGATGAAGCAGAAGCAGAAGAAGTTATGGCTAGAAAATTAACTAATTATTTTGTTCATCATGGAGGATTTCAGTTGAATCAGGATAGGGCAAGACAAATTGTTGGACAGTTGAGGGAAAAGGATAAACAAGTTTTGGAGGGGGTTGCTTAGGATGGTTTTTTCAGATAAAAAATACTTGGCAGATCCTATGCTTTTAATAAAAGATCTTGCAGAGTATCACTCTGTTGATCTAAGTAAAGGAAGTAAATGGAGGACTGAAGGTTCTCATAATCCAAATTTATTAAGACTAACTTTAGAAAATGAACTGGAAGATTATCATGTATTAAGTCTTTGTCTAGAAACATATGACCCTAGTATTGATATGGAAATGTTTGATGTTCCAAGAAGATTCGGAAGCTACCTACATAGAAATATTGACCTGAATGGGAAAAATTTTAATTTGCTAAATTTTCACGATGGATCGATTAAAGATTTTGAGGGTTTCGCTAAGAATATTACTATTGGATTAGATTACTCAATAAGTAAGACTGGAGAAGTAGGTATTCCGGCCATGCCTGATGCTGTTTGTTATATAACTAAACAAGGAAGGAATTTTAAAGTTTCTAGTGTCTCCTATCAGCAAAATGAAGATAATGGAAATACTGATGTATCTCCTCAATTTTTAGGAACGGTAAATTCTGAGGTGAAGGGATCTGATTTTAGACCATGGTTTCATAGAGCATTTGAATTGTTTACGGGAGTACCGAAAGAAAAAAAATATGATCTAAATGATTATGAGATTAATCGACCAACTAAAGTAAACTCAAGAAAGAGAAAAGGATTAGATGAAAAAGTTGATTACGGGGACCCATTTAAATTTCTGCAAGAAAGAATAAAAGAAACTGGCGTAGAATCTTCATCTGTTTCTACTGAGGATACAAAAATTGAAGAAAGAGTTGATGCATATTTGGCCTCTGGAGATTTTCATAAGGCCACTATGAAAAGATCAACGGGATTTGATGATCACCTTTTGGAAGTGTATCTCGTTGGTAGGCCTGAAAGAGACAAAGAAGAAGATTTTACCAATTTTGTCAGAGGTACTGCTTTTTTTGAAAAAGATGGATTAGATAGGATGGATACACCTTGCAATGAACTATTCAGTTCTTTTAGTGAATTTAAGCCATTTAAACACGATACAAGTTTTTTTGGAGAGTTAAAAGCTAAGTTTGATATTCATATCCAATATTTTAGGGCAGAAAGAGGATATGATACTGATAATGACATAACTGTCTGTTTAGGAACTGGAGATAAAAAAGGGCATAGCCTGAAGGAGATGAGATGGACTGGATTTGCAAACGATGATGATCAGAAAAGAATCATGAATAAAAATCGTAAATTATTTGGAATTGAGGATATGAAAAGTGCTAATGGAGATTGGAGACCATACTTACATAGAATAGTGGAAGTTTGGGCGGGAACCCCCTTACCAAATAGGCATGATCCCGCAATATATTCTCCAAATGGGAGCACGAGAGAATTAGAACAAGTTGTAAATTCAACAGTTGATTTACTTTTTACTGGTTCTGAAAGATCTCAAATAGAAGAAAAATTAAAACAGGCAAAGTTGAATATGAGGAAAGGTTGGGCTTCTGTGCCTAGACTAAGTTTAGGAGCAATTAAACTTCCAACACCTGGTCAGAATAATGCACTTGATGATGATTTTGTTATCGATGCGGCTCCGTTCTTTGTAGAATACATGTCAACACTAGGAGTAATGGATGCTAAAGAAGCTGAGGCCATTATGGCACAAAGATTGACTAATTATTTTATTCATAAAGCTGGATTTCAATTAAATAGGTCTAGGGCTGAATCTTTAGTAAATGCTCTTAATGGTAGTGAACTAGTGCAAAGGATTGCTTAATAGATAGTTTTTTAAGGGAACGATTGATGATATTTTTAACCTTAGGGGGAAGAGTTCTGGTGTGTTAATAAAAATGTCAATTAAAGATAATATTAAACAAGCACAAGAAAAAGCAGCTTCAGAAGCTGTTAGAAAAGGGCTAGAAAGTCATAGGGGTAGCCTTGTTAGTTTGGATGAAGTTTTAAATAAACCATACGGTCTTGAAGCTGTGTTAACCTCTCAAGGAGATGATCAATTATTAGTATTGCCTGTTCATACTAAAAATCAAGTAGGTTTAGAAGAGACTCTGATTAGTGCAGTAAAATCAGAGCTAGTTGGATATAGACCAAAAGAAAGCAAAGTTGGAGAATATACTGCATTTAGAGTAAGTACTTCTCAGAAAAATCTTCCAAAGAGCTTAGATTTAGAAGTAGATGGGGTGGCATTTAAAGTTGATATTGTGAAACAAGATGTTGATTTTAGTGGAAATTCTCAGAAAAAAGATAGAAAATACTTTAAACAAGTTGAATACAAATCATTACCAAAGGCTGATTGGTATCAACCTCCTGTAAAAAGAAATGATGAATTTGTGATAGTTTCTAAAACTGCATCTTCTGAGAAATATAATCTTATTTCGCTTGCTCGGAAGCATAGTGGAGATTCAGTTGATAATTTTCCTGGTTTTCAAGTTCCATTTGAAGTGAGATATGAAGGAGATTCTGAAACAACTAAAAGAGTTGCTTCATCTAATAAGGATGTTAAAGTAGGAGAGCATAGTGGTAATCAATTCTTTTTGAATAGATTGATGAAAGCACATGACGAATTAAGTACTGCTTCCGAATATACGTTTAAGACCATAAAACCTGGAGAGGTTTACGACATCATAAAAATTAGTTAACTACATTCTACCTTTCTTCTTCCCAACCCCAGAACCCCTCTTCTCAACCTTCTTACCTTTCTCTTTCCCACTCTTCCCCCACTTCATCTTCGAGAACACAAATATATACAATATCTCCAGTATCCCAATCGTATTCACAATCAACAAAACCACAAACCAAACAAGTTGCTTCTTCCCTGCCGATTTCCACAAAGCAATACCTTTCCAAATCAACGACCACACCCAAATAACCGCCAACAACCCTATAGCCGAAGTAACTGAAATTCCCAAAGAATCCGCAACAATTGAATATACATCAAGATTTTGATACGCCATTTTCCCTCTCTTGTAACTAACAACATATTTTACTTTATAAACATTCTCCCAGAATCCGAAACCCAGATCTTGTACCTCAAAATCAATTCACTCATAATACTAACCCAACATACCACATTTTGTATGGAAATATTTATATACTATAATGATTTATACATTCCAGTCATACAATAAGTTGATTAAAAAAAGAGGATAGATACAAGATATTGTATATTTCTCTAAAGTAGTAAAAGCTTATTTTTGCATAAAAAATGAAATGCATATTTTGTAATTCAGACACGCGAGTAACAGATAAACGCGAATCTCCAGATGGTACGAGAAGGAGAAGAGAATGTTTGAAATGCAAAAGACGTTTTACAACATACGAGAAACCAGAAAAAAAGGAGATAATAATTGTCAAAAAAGATGGAAGAAGAGAAAGATTTTCACGAGAAAAAATTAAAAACGGATTAATGAAAGCTTGCGAGAAGCGCCCCATCTCCATAGAAAAAATCGACAATATAGTAAACGAAATAGAGGAAAAACTTTTGGCAAGTGGAAAAGAAATAAAAAGCGAGACTTTAGGAAAACTGATAATGAATAAACTAAAAAAACTTGACAAAATAGCATACATAAGATTTGCTTCAGTTTACAGAGACTTTCAAGATATAAAAGATTTCAAAGATGAAATCAAGGAGTTATAAAATGCAACTAGCAGAATCACAAATGTTCATAACAAAAAGAAATGGCGAGGTCGTAGAATTCAATTCAGAAAAAATAAAAAAAGCCATAATGAAATCAGTCAGATCAACAAAATCTGAAATAGATGAGAAAATATTAGATGAAATAGTTTCAAACATAGTAAACGAAGTTCAAACTAGATTCATAGATTTCTATCCAAACGTTGAGAACATTCAAGACATCGTAGAAAAACATCTCATCGACAACGACCTTTACGAACTTGCCAAAGAATACATACTTTACAGAGCGAAAAGAAGTGAAGAAAGAAAAAAACAAGAAGAGATAACTTTTGAAAAAGCAAGGCTAGGTCGTTTAAGAGTTAAAAAACGCGACGGACGTACATTATTATTTGACTTAAGTAAAATAAACCAAATAATAAAACACGCCGCCAGAGGATTCGAAAACGAAATCTCCCCCGAAGAAATCTCAAGCGAAGTCGTCAGAAATATATACGATGGAGTCACCGTAGAAGAAATCGAAAAAGCCCTAATCCTGTCATCAATATCATTCATAGAAAAAGACCCAGCATACAGTTACGTATCTGCGAGATTATTCTTATTCAAACTTTACAGCGAAGTCGTCGGAGAATCCTACCAAAACCCAAACATGGAAAACCTATACAGAAGTTCCTTCACATACAGTATCCAAAAAGGAATCGAAGAAGGCATATTAGACAAAAGACTACAAGAATTCGATCTAGAAAGACTAAGCAAAGAACTAAAAATAGAACGCGACAACTTATTACAATACATGGGAATAGAAATTCTCTACGATCGTTATTTATCGAGAATCGGAAAAAGAAGAATCGAAATGCCCCAGAGCTTATGGATGAGAGTCGCAATGGGTTTGGCCTTAAACGAAAAAGACAAAAATGAAAAAGCCATTGAATTCTACAATTTATTATCCTCTTTAAAATTCGTCTCTTCTTCTCCAACTCTTTTCAACTCAGGAACCTGCCATCCTCAACTAAGCTCTTGTTATTTAACCACAGTCATGGACGACCTAACTCATATATTCAAAAGTTATGGGGACAATGCACAACTCTCAAAATGGTCCGGAGGCGTTGCAAACGATTGGACGAATATCCGAGGAGTCGGTTCAGAAATAAAAAGCAACAAAATAGAAAGCCAAGGAGTCATCCCCTTCTTAAAAATCGCAAACGACGGAGCTTTAGCCATAAACCGAAGCGGAAGAAAACGCGGAGCAGTAGTAGCATATTTAGAAACTTGGCATTTAGAAATAGAAGACTTCCTAGATCTAAGAAAAAACACCGGCGATGAAAGAAGAAGAACTCACGACATGAATACTGCAAACTGGATACCAGATTTATTTATGAAACGTCTAGCAAAAAATGAAGACTGGACATTATTCTCACCACACGAAGTTCCTGAACTTCATGATCTTTATGGAAAGAAGTTCGAGAAAAGATATATAGAATACGAAGAAATGGCCAAGAGAGGAGAATTAGAAAAATCCAAAATTGTCAGCGCAAAAAAACTCTGGAGAAAAATGCTCTCAATGTTATTCGAAACTGGACACCCTTGGATAACATTCAAAGATCCATGCAATATAAGATCTCCTCAAGATCACGTCGGAGTTGTCCACTCATCAAACCTATGCACAGAAATAACCTTAAACACATCCGAAGATGAAATAGCCGTCTGCAATCTCGGATCAATAAACCTCGGAAAACATATAACAAATGGCTCCTTAGATGCTATAGAAGTCGAAAAAACAATCAGACTCGCCGTGAGAATGCTCGATAACGTAATCGACATAAACTTCTACCCAACAAAAGAAGCAAAAAACTCCAACTTAAAACACAGGCCAGTAGGACTTGGCTTGATGGGATTCCAAGACGCACTATTTCAATTAGGAATAAACTTCGAATCAAAAGAAGCGATAGAATTCGCCGACAAAAGCATGGAATCAATTTCATATTACGCTATACTAACCTCTTCAGAATTAGCAAAAGAACGAGGCCCCTACTCATCATACAAAGGATCAAAATGGGATCGAGGAATATTCCCAATTGACACATTAGATTTGTTAGAACAAGAAAGAGAAATGAAAATTGACGTTTCAAGAGAAGAAAGATTAGATTGGGCTAAGGTCCGACAACACGTCAAAGAACACGGATTAAGAAACTCAAACATTATGGCAATCGCCCCAACTGCAACAATCGGAAACATCTCGGGAGCCTATCCGTGCATAGAACCCATCTACAAAAATATCTACGTAAAAGCAAATGTAACAGGAGAATTCACCATCGTAAACCATTACCTAGTCAACGATCTAAAAAAACTTAACCTTTGGAACGAAGAAATGCTAGAACAACTAAAATACAACGATGGGAATCTAACGAAAATCGCAGCAATCCCTCATGATTTAAAACAAAAATACACCGAAGCTTTTGACATCGACCCACATACTCTAATAGACATTGCGGCCGCAAGAGGAAAATGGATAGATCAAAGTCAATCGCTAAATATTTTCATCAAAGGAATTTCTGGTAAGAAACTAGACGAAGCCTACACCTATGCCTGGACAAAAGGACTAAAAACTACCTATTATCTAAGAGGCATGGCTGCCACGCAAATAGAAAAATCTACTTTAGACGCAGGAAAATATGGATTCACTCAAACTCGTGATAACAACAAAATAGAAGAAGAAACCAAACCCAACCCATCCCCTGAAACACCAACCCCTGTACCAGCCTCCCTACCCTCAATGCAACTCAACACTGAAATAAAA
>NZAS01000198.1 GCA_002686195.1 Candidatus Pacearchaeota archaeon
ATCTGATTCCGCACCTTGAATCTTATGTCCGTTTCTTGCAACCGTAATATTATTTGTTGCAGCTGAACCTGTTATATCAACAACCCTTACAAAGTCTCCAAGAGAAGCTGATGCCGGAAGTGTAACTGTTACTGCCGACGAGGTATCTACCATAACACCGTCGCCGTTTGCAGCAGTATAAGCAGAAGTCTTTATAGCCCAGGCCGCTCCAGAAACTGCGGTTATCCAACTAGGAGCAGTAGCACCACTATTCATCTGTAGAGTTTGTTCTGCTGTACCTTTGGCCAGTCTCACATAGTCGGTACCATTATAATACATAATATCGCCTTGAGCGTCTGAACCCAAAGCAATCTTTGCGCCTGTTACAGCATTGTCAGCTAGTTCTGAAGTCCCTACAGCACTTGCTGCGATATCTCCTGCCGCAATCGTATCCGTGTCAATAGCCGCTGAAGTAACTCTTGTTAAAGCCATTTATTTCTCCTAACCCAAAGCAACTGCCATAGCAATTGAAAAGCCTTTTGTTGATTTTGAACCGATAGCCTCAACTACATCCGTAGGAGTTCCAGTAAAGTCTGCATTGATATTTGTAATATCACCAACATCGGTAGCAAGTTCATTGAACTCTACTCTCCATTGTTCTATAGTGTTTGTTGTTACTACTTCTCTATCGGCCATTTTCTAATAAACTCCTAAGCATTTCCTTTACTTCTGCCAGTTCCTCTCTGATACTATTTATATCATTTTCTCGTTGTTGATTATATAACCTTCTACGTTTGGAAGCAGTGTAAGCAGAAGTGTTAGTATTCAACACGGCCTTGCTTACGGTATCCTTTACCAAATCTGTATTATCTTCTATCTTTAGTTCCATCATTCTGCCAAGGCCATAGTTCTAAAGTCCCTAAGGATAGGCGGTTTAGATGTATTCAAACTTTTCATTACAATCTTGATAGCAAACGATGAGAATCCTTCTAGCGGTAATGTAGTTGTAGCAATGTCATCATTCTTACCAGCAGTATATTCATACTCACGAAAATCATTTATGTTTTGAGATACTGGTGTTGTAACATCAGGTATACCCGTTGTATTGAAAGGTACCCACTCAATTTCCTCAAAAGGAGTTTCTGAGTTAGACTGTGCTATCTTATAATAAACCTCCAGAGCAGCTTCTGACTGAACAGAAGCATCAAAAATAGTTTTGATAGCAGTCGCTTCCTGTTTCAAAGAAATCTCTTTAGTCATATAGATGGAAACATTGTTATCACCCTTAGGCTGTTTAGAATCCTTGAAGGTGCTTGTACTTGTAGTAATAGTTCCAACATCGCTTGAAGAATCAATCTTGTTTATTCTATTGGCGATACAGATAACACCCATCTGCCCTTTACCCAAATCAACAACAGGGGAAATAGAATCTTTACTGGAAGTCAATATCGTATCAAATCGTAAGGACTTATTACCAGACAGTTCGTTTGTCTCGTTTATCTGTGAACAAACAACCTGTGGTGCCGAGAAAAGATAATTCTGATATAGAGGAACTTCAAACGATGAAGCGTTTGCTGTTCTAACAAAAGGCGTTTGTGTAGAACCCAAACTCATACCAGAAGTTACCTGAGCATTTGTAGTTGCTTTTGCCCGATTGAATTCCATAACCTTAATCTTGGGATAGAATGTATCATAAGCCACGTTCTTGGTTATTTTCATTGCACTACCACCACCAGTAAATGTTTTATCTGCGGCTGTAGTTGTAGTAATTTCAAAACTATCAAACTCTACACCCGTGATAGATGTATGCGTCTTGTTTATTTCTGTAAGAGGAATACCTGCAAAGACATAATACTTGACCACACTACCATCTTCGTGTGTAGCCGCTGTCGTTCCGTCAGAGCCTCGTGTACAACCAGTCAAGTCATTACCTGACTTACCAGTATACTGAATAACCTCATCATCTATCTTGATGTAACCCGCCGATGCAAAGTTAGCAGCAGAGGTCAAAGTAATCGTTGTATCGGCCGCAGCCAACTCAGCACTCTCATTCAATGTTGTATCAGATATTTCAGAAGCAACATCACGAATAATAACATTATTCAGAGTAGAGTGCATACCATGACTGTAAAACTTAACCTTTACTTTAGTTGAACCCGAATAAGTCTCTAAAGGATTCTTTGGCAGATATCTTGTTCGCCCATCAGACTTGGCAACAAATCCAGCTCGTCTATCCAACTCCTGATTGACTGTATACACATGACCTGTTTTAGTTGTATCAAATTTTGCTCTATGTAATGAAAACTTCAAATCTTCAAACTGCGATGCTGTCCATGCAGATGCGTTTTGTGATTTGAACAGAGAACCCAGATATGGTTGCTCGGATACGGTTTGAGTTCCGCCAACATCTGTTTCGGTCAATCTTGATATCCAAATGTTATAGTCCAAAGATGTAGATATAAGAACGATAGCATATTCTGTAAACGACCTCAAATGAATCGGGTAGTCAAATGTAAATGTCGTTGCAGTTGCTGCCGTTGAATCTGCATTTATTGAAGATGCCGGTAATACTACTGTTGAACCGGGAATAGTTTCCCATGCGGGATAACCATTGACCACAGGTCGTACCTGTAGTGTTACTGGTTTTGGATTAGTAGATTCGTCTTTTGTTGCAAAGAAAACATCTACCTTTGTTAGAAAAACACCATCATCCATAAACTCAGGATCTTCTATACGAAGGGTCTGTGCCAGTGGATCACCCCAGCCATGGAACTTGCCGTATTCAATAGTCGTATCTCTCGTTACTGTTGTATCACTGGCCTTGGCTTTATCACCAATCGTTCTATATTGTGTTTCCAGGTCTGTTCTAATAATACGAGCATTTCTCAAAGAGTTTATTCTTTCTTGTTTTACTTGTTTCTGACCAAAGGCATTATATGTAGCTTCACCAGCAGTAAACACCGTACCAGCAATTCTGTTATTAGTAGAACTGTCTGTCAAACGGAAAACTCCTTTACCGGTAGCGAAACGCATTTCGTCACTATTAGGAATCTTGAATACACACTCCAACTGCCCCAGGGAATCTGTGATAAGTAGTTGTCCACTAATACTATCAGTTACGACTGGAAATACAGAAGTGTTATATGTAGAACTATTTGGATCTGGATCAGTATAACTCTTATGTTCACTTATTGTCGTATCATTTGATCCTCGTTCACTTATTGTAAACGTAGTAGCTGTCTTGGCTGAATACGTCATTGTTTCCGAGTTTATATATGTTGTTCCCTGAGTATCCAACCAACGATAAGCTTCTTCCGAAGCAGGAACATCAGGCCCCCTCCAACTATTTGAAAGATCACCTTCATCAAAAGTTCTATCCGTAGCAACTCCAAGAACAATATTACTTATTGTAATTTGTCCACTATCCGGGAATCCTGCAGTACTTGTTACACTTACAGTAGTTGCTGTTTTAGATAAGTTGGCTGTTAGTGCCGTTGTTGTTTGTGAAACACCAGTCGGCCTCGTTTGACTATTGACATCACGTTCATTGAAGAAAGCGTACATACGAGTATTCGGTTTCAGTCCTGTTGCCGTTACTGTAATATCTCTCTCACGCATCCATGGAATAACTTCCATAGTTGTTTCATCGCCAGTACTTCTGTCCTGTCTAAAGGAATCCAAGTCAAAACGTGTACCCTCTCTTGACTGATTGAGGTCTACCGCAACTCTTACTGTACCTGTCGTCGTAGTTTTGTATGTGGTCTTAACATCATGCCTAACGGCATACAAGTTTCCCTGACCCGCTGACCCATTGGGATTTACAGTACTATGATCAAGCCTCTTCCTCCCTTGCGAAACATGAGGATTGTCATAATCTTTTGCAGAATGTAGTTTCAAACTTGCTGCGACATCTACCGAATCCGTCTGCCAGGACTTCCAAACATCTCTAGTCCATCTAGGTTGACCGTTTTCATCTTTACCCAACCAAGATTGCCATGCTTCCCAATCACCATCCACATCTACAGAGAATGCGGCCTGTCTGTCTGTATCTATCCACAAATCAGATTCGGGATCTAAAGTAATATCACCATTCCAAAACGTAACAGAGAATGGATTGAGGTTTTCTTGTCTTGTAGCAAACTTATTAGAATGTTGTAACATAGCCTCATCGGTATAAGGCAACATAGCCATATCACCCATTTTCACATAACCATCTGCCGTTCGTTCATCATCTGTCGTATTTTCTTCTTGAAGTTCTACTGTCTGAACATCTAGTCCAGGACGAAACTCACCTCGTTCTCTATCTACAGAACCAGCATAGTCCTGATGCTGTGTGTGAGCAACACTGTGATCCCTAAACGAGTCAACAAGAAAACCTGTTTTGAATCTATCAAAGCCTTCCGCATCAAGCACTTTAAAGTTTTCTGTTTTCTTTTCTAACAATGATAGACTTATACTTCTCTCCAAATTCTTGAGTCGTTTAGATAATCCGGTAATGTCTTTCATAGTCCATCGTCTATGCGACGGAATTTTTATTCTTACACTCTCCTCATTAAATGTATAGGGATCTATCTCTAAAGCAGCCAACACCATAGAATCAGGCACATCATTAGTAGGAAACACTGGTTCATCAGAAGGAGTTCCACCAAGTATTGAAAACTTACCGTTTTTAGTTAGCAGTAAATAATCACAACGACCTTGATAATATGAGAAGTCTACTAACATAGCATCCTGTGGTCGAGGCATATTTGTTTGTGAGGAATTCGTTCCTTCAAACAATCTCGTATTGAATGAGAATGGATTAGCAGAACCTGAAGTAGATACGTCTGCTACTCTTGGACGAAAATCCATAAAATCAGAAAGTCTGAAACCTTGATAGTCCGGAATGTCGTCATAACTTGTTTGGTTGGTATAAGAATCTACACTAAAGAAGTTACCTGCACCATGTGTAAAGTAATCAAATACTATCAACAGTTGTCCTGACGGTGCAGACTGATTTGGTCTCCTTCGTAGTCTACAAATATCATAAAATCCATCTCGTTGGCCATCATCAAAAGAATACTTGTATCCTACTTCGGGATCGCCTACAGTCACAGCACTGACCTGTGCTGTGTAAGAGTTTGTTTGTCCGGTTATCTGGTCCGATGCTGTAAATGTGGCATCTGTCTGATATGCAAACTTTAGTGTTGTTCCTGTATGGTCAATAACAAGAGCCTTTGCTTTACTAACCGAACCAACTATCTGTTCGCCATCAACAAACACACCTGTCTGACTAGCAATAGTCATCTGTGGTGAAACTGGAGTCGTTCCAATAGCGGCAGACTCATAAACAGCCCACGCCCTAAACCCATCAGCAACACCAAGTGATATTTCAAGGTCCTCTACTCTATGTCCATACACACCACTTGCAGCCGCATTATTAGTAACAGTAACAGTCGCCATTTTCTGACGAGTTTTTGTTTTGTGTGTAGCTGCTGTAGTACTCAATGTCGCAATAAACTTTACGGCAGTGTTAGCACCAAGCGCAGCATTTGTAATAGTCAAAGTTTGGTTACTGTTAGACAGAACAAAACCTGTCGCGGCCGATACGATATCACCCTGAGCAATACCTGAGGTACCAGTACCTAACGCATCTATCTGGAGAGTGTAGTCCTTCTCCGCATGAGCAACAAAAGTTTCACCTGACCCTGCGTTGAACGTAAGAACTCCACCGGATGCAGTAACAACACCAGACCCAGAATACTGTCTACGAATAGTATGTGTAGTATCTGTGGGTAACAGGGTTGAAGTATTTTTTCGGGACGTTTCAAATAACAATATCCCCGCATAAGGTTCCTTTATCTCACCTCGTTTACGAGTAGCCGCAACATCATCGACCAAACTACTATAACCAGCACTCATGGTCAACAAGTTTCCAGATACAGCAGTGACTCTACGTTCTTCCAAAGCACCATTGTTTCCCGTGGGTAATGCGATAACATCATTGACCACAACTTCTTCATCCAACTCACCGTTGAGAGTTTGTATCAGAGTACTTACATTCTCTGCAAGTATCGCATCTCCCAAAACTTCTGTATCGGTAGAACCATCTTCTTGCATAAGTTGACCAGAACTATCTTCTAAAGTTATTGAGTCTGTATTGGCAAACGAATAACTACCCGTCAGTGTAAAGTTTACATCGAGGTCAACATCAGCACTAAAGTCCTCACCGGCGTTTACCGTATAGGGCATAAAAACTTGTTTTACATCTTGGTTGAAATTTCTCAAAGTAACTGTTGAGGACGTACCCGAAACTGTATCGCTTGATGTGCTACTGGTTATTGCTTCACCTGTAGTAAAACGTCCAACCACATCCTGTAGTTGAAAAGATGTATTAGACGATGTTGTTGCTACAACGAATCCTGTGGCACCAGAAGTCCCACCAGTAATCAAAGAGTTTGCTGTGAGTGAACAGTTTGCCGACATTGTGATATCAGTAAACATATTGATATCGAAAAGATGTAGATTATATTTCGATGTCGTGTTAGTTGAAGATACCCCTGCCGTACCACTATAGTATTCAAACGCCCTTACTCTTGCATTACCAACATAACTACCAGAAGTCGAACCTCTTGAAGTAGTCTGCCTATTATATAACTGAATCGACTTGAAAGGATCTGTGTCTGAAGCGTTTAGTGTAATATCGGGAGAACCATAAACATTTGTAACTCTAACAAACTGGCCGTAATCAGCATTGATGGTTTCATTGTCTACGGATCCAGTCGTTCTTGCTTTATCAAACTCTAGAACACTAGATGAAATTCTTTCTTGTTCGAAACCTGAAACATAGGCTTTACCTGGACCTATAACTGTAGCAAACTTTGTAGAGTCTCCTGGTGTAGCAGCACTGGATGTATAAAGTCCGTTATTGAACCCATCATCCAAATGTTCTTTTACTTCTATGGCAAACGGTTTTACAATATAGTCACCAGACTCCTCATCGGTTCGTCTGGCAATCATATTCATAACTTCATTGTATTCTGGTTGGCGAGTATGTGATTTTAGAATACCACTCTCAAACCTCATCAACTCAATGAAGTTAGTATCTGTCGTTCCCGTAATTGTATGCTTTGCTAATGTAAGGATGACCTTCAAACGATCCGCACCCTGTGCCGCAAAGTTAGATGTGCCTTGTGCGTTATCAAGTAACGAGGCATCATCCAAGTCACTCACCAAAGTTTCTGAAATATCAAACCCAATACGATAACTTGGTGAGTTTGTGTATTTGTCTAGTACCAATGTTTGAGCGGCAACTCTAACAAACATACCACGAACAAAATAAACACCTTCGGTTACTGCTGCTGCAGACCCGGTGGCAGCTGCATCCGTTGCCAATGTTGTAGCAGAAACAGTATCAGCAGCATATGAACCAACAACAGCATCCGCTGTGATATCTTCACCGTTAGCAAAAACTTGTGTAGCAAAATCAGTTCCAGAAGCAATATACTTTACATATAATGTTTCTGGATCAGTTGTTGTTGCCGCATCATAAGCTATAACTCGTGCTTTGACACCAGATGTAGCACCTGTTATTTCTTTACCTACATACGAACTCAAGTATGAGCTAATAGCAGCAGAGTTATATTCGGACTGTAATTTTACTGCATAGTACTCTGTATCAACATTGAGAGCTCCTGGGATAACTTGACTCCCATCCTTGAAAACGTGCCGACCAAACCTTTCGATTTGGTTTGCCATGATGCTTTGTAGTTGTGTCAGTTCCCTTGCTTGAACCGCCTTACTCGGTTTGAATAATACTCGGTGAAAGTTATCTGACTCTGCATAGTCATCATGGTAAGGGGTTACGTTGAGATCCGTTTTATTTGGCATTATGCAGCCCTCTTACTTGCTCTGTATTCACGCATGTGCTTATTGTATGCATCTCTATCTTTATCCCTATATGCTTGAGCGTACGCTCGAGATTTCTCATTATTTTTCTTACGATACTCTCTCATATACTCGTTATAACCTTCTCGGTTTTTATCTCGCCTGGCCGCTTGTGCCTTTTTACCTCTTACTCTACTTTCTGGTGTCCGTCTTGCAGCATTTCGTCTATCATAATACGCTCGTAATCCACCTTTCCACCTAGGGTTCTTATCACCCTCTTGAAATCCCCATCCCGATCCAGATACACCACCTACAGTATAATCTTTTCCTTCTACAAGTTCATAATCCTTGCAAGAATCATACTTGATTCCCAAGGCCTTTTCCAATGCTTCGTATTTTCTCAAAATTCAATTACCAGTTTCACATTTTCCGTCTGGTCAGTCGCACGGACGATAGGAGCACGATGCTCAGTATAAAGGACATCACCTGAGTGGTGTGCTATCTCAGGATTGTTTACAGCAGACATTGTTCCTGTTGCTGAACTGGACGCACCAGTAACAACCTCCGTACCGGCAAACGCAGTAATGTTTTTATTAGTATCAATTCCAGTGTAATCACTTTGATAATAATAAAGTTTTCTATTCGTTGCATCCCAAGAAACTACAACACCCTTCGCACCAGTTGTTCCACCAGTAATAATTTCATCTACTGTGAATGTACCTGGTGTAGGTGAGGAGTTGAATGTAACTGACTTGAGTGCAGACAATGTTGTTGCTGTTGAAATGGTAGTCGTTCCATGGTTATATGGATTTCTCACCAGGCCGATTCTACGGAAGTCCTGGTCAACCACAAAGTCACCTGAGCCTTCTGCACCAACCAATGCAGTATTAGTCATACAATAAAAAGCACCAAGTTCCTTGAGAGCATCTTTACCATGACCACCCTTGGGTCCAACAATAGGTGACAACACAGCTGACGTACTTGGAGAACCTACTGAAGTAATACCATCAACGTGCACTGCACCATATGTGTATCCTGTACCCTGTGCTGTAACTGCTACTGTTGTGACAACACCACCAGCAATAGTTACTGTGCACGTTCCACCAGTACCATCGCCCCGAATAGGTACTGATGTATATGTACCGTTAGTGTATCCTGCGCCTGCTGTCGTGATAGTGATTCTACGAATTTCCCCATCAACGGCGGCCGCAGATACAGTAGAAGCTGATGCACCTGTTACTGTTCCAAGAGTATCAACAACCGGCATGAAGTCAGTAGTCAAAAAGTTTTGTATCTGTGTAGAAGTTAGAGTATACATATATTTCCAAAGATAACCATCACCAGGATCAAACTCAGTATTGCCTGTGCCTGTTGGTTTGGTGGTAGAGGCTGTGTTACTATCATTCCACATACACTTATAAACTTTATACTCGTCTGTCATAACAATAAACGTAGAACCAAACAAACTTGTTGCTCCACTGTTAGCAGTATTGCTAGAACTATAGTCATGTCTATAGTAATCATATGTCGTGCCTGTTGTCCAATTACGTCTTGGAATAACAAAGGAAACATCACTTTGCACTACACGTTTAGCCGCAATCATATCACGCCACTGACGTTCTTCGTCTTGTACATTATCAATAGGTGTAGGAGGAGCTACATCTGACCCTCCTCCAGTTGTTGAGCTCCACTGCTGGGGTCGTCCAATAAACATATAGTAATTGGTCGCAGCGGCCTCACCAAATGACTCATAAAACTGTTCCGCATTATGAATCCTAAATTTGTTTGAAATAATTGCAGCCATTAAAACTCTCTCCGTTTTGTATATATTTATACAAGTTTACTAGGTTGATTTCCCAATAGTTATTTCTGATGGGGCAGGAATATTATGTCTTACCGGTGTAGCAAACTCGGCAATAGTAAATCCAGTCCAATCTTGTAATCTGTACCCATGGTTTTGTGTAAAGATAAATTTGTAATTATAAACATTAGTACCATCTGCATGAGTAGCAGCAGTGGTACTATTTGCTCCTCTGGTACAACCAGTTAGGTTATTACCAGATTTTCCTGTGTATGTTATCTGTTCATTCTCAATAAATATCGTTCCGGACGTTGGGAATTGTGCGGCCGAAGTCAATGTTATCGTCGTGTCTGAATTAGATAATGTTCCACCTTCATTGAGTGTGGTAAGTTCTCTCTTTTCATAGTATCCAGCATGCCCACTGAATGTAGATGTGCTCGTTGCTGAATTCTGGAAACTAGGATCAAACATATGGTCGTTTAGATTGGCAGTTGTCCAACCCATAGCATCGAGATTGGTTAATGTAGAAGTTCGAGGAAAAGTCAAAGACACTCGCAAGGTAAGCGAAACATCTTTATCATTACTCAGTGCTGTATTACGTTCTACACCTGTCTCTGGTGCTGTGGATATTGTATCTGCGGCCGTACCCAAACGTCTTCCAAGTTTCGTAGTGAATATTGTTTTGAATAGACTAAACAACTCTGGTGTTTGTGTTGCTCGACCATCAACCAGAAGTGAATCAGTTGACGCCGTTTTGATTCTCATATTCAATTGCGCAACTGGGTTTATCTCTCCAAACAAAGCAAACCCAGCTGGGTGTGCTGTACCCAATAATTCATTTCTCCACTCACCGATAGCAGTTGAAGTTTTTACAACATAAGAAAAGTCTTGGTAGTAAAAACTATCCTGAATCTTTTTAGAGTCCTCAGATAACCAACCGTCCTCATTTGCATACTTGCCAAACTGTCCAGTAGTAATAGCCGATGCAGTCAATACTGAATTTTCAACAGCACATACCGTCGCACTGAATCCACCAGAGACCGACACAGTTTCAGCAAATTGGAATGTTCCTGATACACCTGTCATGGTCAACAAACCCAAAGTAGCATCCCAGTCTCCTATAGTACCTGTTGCTGAACTCGTCCCACCGGTAACCGTTGTATCAGCAGTAGCACTACCAGTCACCCCTAGTAGAAGAAGTCTAACTGGCGGCGTTACTGTAGGACCTTCAGCATATCCAACACCAGACTCTGAGACATCTATCTTACGAATATTGCCCACACCGCCATCACCTTTAGCAACAACCTTACCGCCGGTTCTACTGCCAGTTGTGGGTAGAGTCAATGTTGGTAGACTCGAATAGTTTGTACCTATAGACAATACCCTAATATCTGTAATGTCTTTAGTGCCGGTACCAGATTCTTGAGCAATCTTATTACCTAACTTATTTTCAAAATATACTGTTTGATCTTCCAGTACAATATGATCGGTCGCAGACATTTCATAGTTTTCTTCTTGAGTAAAATATAATGGTGTAGTATCTTCTGTTGTAAGTTCTCCGACTTCATTTTCCAAAGTGAATCTAAACTCAGTAGATAAGCATCCGGTCTCTGGAGCAAACCCACCATTGACCACAGCAATCTCAGCAGACAACCCTGTACCAGAAGTACCTGTATTATCTACAGTAATAGTATCACCCATTTCATAACCACTACCCACACTAGAAACTTCTACATTAGAAATACTACCATAAGAAAGTTCACTAATGCTTGCGGATGCACCCTGGCCACCACCTGTCATTCTAGTTGTTATAGGTATAAGGTCTGCAGTCTTATAATATTGTCCAGGTGTAGTTTCTGTTATAGAGGATAACTGACCTGCAAGTTTAGCATACAGAGTAACATTCTCATCTGTGTTATCTGTACCATATACAGTTTGTCCCTCAACAAAAGTTCCAACAATAGAATCTTTGTTGAGTACAATATCTTGTACTACAATACTGCCCAGTTGAAGTTCCTGGATTGTTTCAACAGTAGCAGTGGCCTTCCCTATATCAGAGTATCCACCAGTCGGACCCTGATAGCCAGCAGTATCAGGATGATGTAAAGCCCCTTCTAAAATAGTAGTATCTCTAACAAGGTCTTGTGTGATAGTTTGCCCAATAAGGTTTTTCAGATTGCCTGTGGTAAGTGTAGAGTCCTCTTGTTCAATGTGAGAACCATCTTCCATAGTCAAAAAGATATCTTGGTTAGTATCATCTTCCATAACGATACAGTCATTTACTTGTACCGCACGAATAACAAAATCGTTTGCCCAGTTACCATCTGAGACACGGAGCATATTCTGGTTGGGGTAGAATAGTTCGATATTCTCATCCAACAATAATCTAAAGAAAATCTCATGACCCTTACGAGTACCTTTTGCTCTATAGAGGTCCTTGATATTTTTTAGAATATTTCTTTGATCTACTCCTGCCGCCAAACTTCGAGGAATAGTTTTCATAAACGATTCTTTGAATCGGTCAAAGAAGGTGTCTACCGTATCGTCAACATCTGCATAAGACATTAGATTGGAAACATTCTCAACTGGGTTGGCACGATACTTACTTATAGTTCCAGTGGCATTTGAAGTAGCACCAGTAATCTTTTCTCCAATAAGAAAAGCATTTTGCGTTGATATAAAAAGTCTACTATTGTCATTGATATCTTCTACCCTAATAGTAGCAGTTGCTTTAGATGTTTCTCCAGTTATGGTTTCACCATTTTCAAATACAGATATACCAGAGTCCTCAAGAACAAATTTATTATCTTTCCGGCCGGTGGGACCCTGATCCTCATTTTGTAGTTGAATAAAGTTGACATCATCTTCCATCAAGAGTTGGTCAACAGCACCAATATTGGTTAGTGTAAGTTCAGCACTTTCTAGAAACTCATAATATTTTTCTACAAAAGGAATAACCCCAGCGTTGTCTGCTCGGACAAACTCTGGAAACTGTTCCGTTATTCTTACAGAAACTTTATTATCTAGTTTTTTCATTAGTAAGAGGATGTAGTGCTATATGCAGTTCCGGCGTTAGATGTTCCTGCCGCAATAGTATCTACAGCACCTGTTACACTCATATTGGTAGAGTCTATCTGAAACACCTGATTTCTCACAGGCACCAAGTCGTTAGACGCTGGCTTCATTGTGAAGGTAATAGTTCCATTAGCATTAGAAACTGAAGTTATGTTTATGGAGTTTATAATAATCTTCCCAGTAGAATAATTGATAGTTCCTGCTTCGGAGTCTACTGTCGTTTTAGTCGAACCCGTAAGATAGTAAGTTTTCATATTACCAGCACCATCATCATCCAAATATAGTGTGTTAGTATTTCCGTCTATAATAAAGCCTGTAGATGTTACTACTGGCCGTTGTCCAGAAATATCTCCACCACTATGCTCAATAGCATTTGCAAAGTCTATAGTATATTTTGTTGCAGTAGCCAATGTAGGTGTCTGGTCATAAGATGCCCGGATACTTGTTATGTTAGAAACAATGGCAGTATCCACATCATCTATCTTTCTTGTAAACTGAGAGAAACGGAATATCTGTTCAAACTTCTCTAGGTCAGTATCACTGAAATTGGTTATCATTGTAGTGACTTCTGTTTCAAGGTCTGCACCTGTTTTGGTTGTTGATGAATCATTAAATTTAAAGTTTACTGTAGGTATAATTTGTATAGTAATAGGATCAACAAACTCTGGTGTGATACTTGCAACCGTATAGTCTTTTAGTGACTGCACCAAGTTTGCCTTTGTAGTTGTCGTTAGGTTGTACCCAGTCTTTGGACGAATACTCATATACACCTTACCATACACAACAGGATCTGCATACTCCCCACCCCACACAGCAACCGACTCGATGTTTGGATATAACTGATGGAGTAGTGCTTTATAGTCAGCAGCAGTCACTGCTCTATTCTGTGTGGCATAACTGAATGGTGCATTGTATTTTATCGAATCAATATTCTCTGCAATGGAACCACCAGAGGCTGCTGTCTCTGTAGCAACTGTAATATCTGTTCCTGTACCTATAGCACCTGACGATTGAAATACCGAAGCACCATTTGCATCTGTTCCATTTGTTATCACATAAGATGCCTTGACAATATTACCGTCTGTCAATTTCTTACCAACAACACCATCACCAAAATATATCTCCCATTCACCAGCAGTAGTTTCTTGTGTGAAGAATGCTGCCGTTGTAGATTTTACATCAACAAGATTGTTTGCTTTGGTGTAGGTTGTCAGTGTAGAATCTGTGGCACTAGTCTGTACTTGAACCGTCAAGGTAGAAATGTCTACATTATCATTAGGAAGAATAAACTTCTCATCTGAGTCCGAAGCGTTATGAGTAAATTCTGTCGTAAGATAAGTTCCTTCGTAAACAGGAATATTAGAAAAGAGATACACACCATCAGATCGTTGAATAGTTCTTGCGGTGATGTTTACAAACTGATAAGACTTTCCACTAACATTGGTTGTAAACACATGGCCGGCCGACATAGTTAGGGACCCACCAGTTGCATCATTGACTGTGACATTGATATATGCTGTAGGAGCAGTTACGGATACTGGTGTATACCCTAACGCCTTTGCATGAGACACTACAGAATTTCTTTTGACCGCAGTATCAAGGAACATTTCGTTTGCAGCCATGTTTGCCATAAAGGCATTGTAGTGTGTATTGTAAGCAAGAACGTCTAAAAGGATATTCAGACCCCCTCCTTCAAAATCATAGTCAGTAAATTCATCCTGACCCTTGAGATAAGTTTTAAGATTTGTTTTGATTGTATCAAAATCTAAATCTGTAACTTCTAGTTTGCCTGCTGTGTTTAGTGCCATTTATCTTACCTTGTCTAAAAATACTTCAATGTCGTGTATCTCGTTGGGTACATTCGCCATAGAAAAACTTACAGTAATGCCTAACTTGTTTTGGTCTAACTCATTATATCCTCGACCATCATTCACCTTTACTTCTTCTAAAACAACTCTCGGTTCATAAATGGATATCACATCTTCTATTGCAGCCTGTAGTTCTACTTCCTTCAACGGAGTAAAGTTTTCAAATAGAGAACCATGAACCCCACCACCAATCTCTGGATGAAATGGTTTCTCTCCAGAATTGAGTAACACCAGATTTCGGACTGATCTTTTGACAGCCTGTATATCTGTAACCTTACTCACATCAGAGGATGTGGGATGCTTTGTAAAAAATAAGTTTAGGTCCTTATAGATGAAAGTACTTCTAGGACTCTCGTTTACTGCTTGGGCATCATCATACCCTGTGTTATATGTTATAGGCATTTTTACTATTTATACTCATTAAGCAATAACGCCAGTGCCTGGTGGCATATCTGCAGAATTGTCGTCGGTGGTGCCGGCATCCTGTTCCCCTTGTGCAGAATCATTCTGATCGTCGGCATCAACATTAGTAGTATTGTCAGCTGTGGGATTATCTATTGTAGTAGTACTTCCCCCTGGTGGTTGGGCAGTCGTAAATCGGGACGCG
>NZAS01000199.1 GCA_002686195.1 Candidatus Pacearchaeota archaeon
CCAACAGCCCCTATTGGAAAGCTTTATAAGAGATTTAGGAAGCGCATCGCCACAACAAATAAAGCAATAAAAGAGGGTGAAAAATTAAGAAGAATAGTGCTTTTTAATGGAAAGATTGTAGATCTTAGAACCCCGGCGGTGGGTACCCAAGACTTAGGTTATCAAGATCTTGAAGACGAAGAAGTTCTATATACAGACTGGGCCGCAGTGCACACACGTATGGAAGATTGGGCATATGACGGAGATGATGATTGGTATGGTGGAATAATAGCCGGCACCTTTCTTTTTGATTATGAAAAAGCTTTACGTAGAAACTCTAATATATCAAAAATATTAAATATAGACAAATTAGAGGAAAACGGAATACACATTCCTTATGATAGTTTTCGAGTAACAGAAGCTAGCGTGACGCGCGCCGGCGACTCCAGCCTGGTCGACGTCGTTGATTGCTCAATAACTTCTCTGGAAGACGAAGATAAAGATTATCCAACTACTGGCACAGTAGAGTGGCATGATTGGGGTATCGAGATGGGATACGAGGACTACCAAATGATGGTCATAAACGCCCCAGCTGAAGGCGAACCTTGGGCGAGTGCATTATATTGTACAGAATACGCGTCCACTCCAACTTCTCGACTTATAGTTCGCAATATCGTGAATCCAGTTGCATCTGGCCCATGGAGTGGCACAAGCCTTAACACCACTGGCGACACGCCTTATCGTTTAGTGGGTTTCGAGGTTATAGATTATGTAACAGAATATGGAGAACAAATTATAGCTGGCGACTTTGATGGAGACATGTACAATGAGTACCTCACAAGAGTAACGATTAAAGATTCAACAGCCACTTTAATAGAAGTTATAATAACCGAGGTAAATGACTATGTGTCCGCACTACAAGAGTATTATGATCTTTGTGTGCAGGAGTGCGCAATAAATGAAACTAGTGAAACGTTTAATACCTTTTTTTCGGAAGGCATTTTAGCAGCATACGAAGATGATATGGAAAATGCCCCATGGGTAGCAACCCCTGTGGCATACGTATATTTTATGGATGTGGCGACCGATCTTTACGCCGGCGATAGTGATGCCATGGCCACTGCAGCAGCAGAAATCATTCAGCAAATTAATCCAGTTAATGGCACTCTTGAGGCGATAGAAAGCTTTCTGGAGTTTTTTAATGGCTTTTCGGAAACATATCTCGATATTAGTACACTCACAACTGCTTTAGACGATGACTATAGCGAAAAAACATATGAAGTTAATTTAACTATACCTCATCCAAATTATCTCACTTCGTTTGATAGTTCTTGCGCAGACGAGTGCGACGATGCCACCGACTGTGATGGCTATCCCCTCGCCTCCTGCATAGGCGGCAAGTGTGTGGCAGAGGAGGAAGAAGAAGAAGCAGAAGTCACCGAGAAGTGGGACAGTTGGGATTCATTACAAATCAACAAAGGATCAAAGAAGTGGGACGACGCATCTACAACGCTGCTGACAGAGTGGTTTAATGTAGAGTGCGGTTGGTGGATTCCTGAATATATATCCGTGGATACCACAGATCGCCAGAACCAAGATTACCTGTCTTTTCTCGGAATCTTGGCGGAAATAGAAGGTATGTATGAGCGTCCGACGTCTACGACGAGCGATTGGCCATGGGAAGGTTCGTCGATCACACCCGAGCTTGAGGGCTGGGATCTGACTGCACGAACGGGCGCCGGCGCAATGTTCTTCAGAAGGAAATTGAATAGTGATGGCAGCGAAGTGGATGAAGCTTTTCATTTTTGGTTCGATACGGCATCTGATTCAGACTATAAGTGTGAATTTCATGCGCAGCGCTGGAAGTGGTATGTCGTAACCGAGGTGGATGGAACCATTATCTCAGACGAATACGGCACGTCCGACTACACGGGCGCCAATGAGGTAACTCTCTGTGCCGATGAGTACTTGGGTTGCGTTGAGCGCTACGGGTATTCCAACGAATCGCTGATGGTTTGCTGGGTAGCGGAAGAACTGTATGGAAAAGATGATTATCGTACTCATCTTGCACGCTTGTACGCGAACACTCACGACTCCTGGTTTCTCCGAGCCTATCAGAAGTATGGCGTAGAATGGGCAAACTGGCTTAAGAGGCATACTTGGGCAAAACCTCTGGTTCGTCCTATTTGGGATCGCATGGCGCGTTTAGGAAAAGAGATAATAGTGGATAGTCCCAACGCTTTAGGAGGGAAATAAAATGGCAACTGAATCAGTAGAAACCAGTTCAAAAATTGATAAAACATCATCGCAATCTCGAAGATCTCAAAGAAATACAAAAAAGACGAAAACAAAGGTACCATACGTTAATTCAAATAAAGTACGCGTTGGTGGACAACAAGTCGACACAAAAAAAGATCCGCAAAAAGCACAAATTTTGGGAGGAATTCAAAAGTTTATGACATCTCAACCGACCAACAACTACCCCAGCAACAGCGACACAACCGCACAAAATGCTTCTTATTTTTTACGATTGATTGGGGTTTGCACTGATTCTAGAGATGCTACTTATTCTCTATTAGATGATCAATCAGAGAAAGAGCCGTGTCATGAGGTAATAATTGACAATCCTAACATATTTGATGAAGAAAGCGCGCGCAATCAAAAGAAAGATTACCCCACAGGCGAAGACAAATTTCCTTCAAAAGATGATCCTTTTTATGAGGAAGACGAAGCTCAGCCGCTGGACTTCGCATTAGAGGAAGAGAGAGCGGCCCAACAAGAAGAGGAAGCTGAAAAGACAATTGCTTTTGCTGGTGATTTGGCTGACGAACTTGAACAAGAATCAAGTGAGTCTGAAGGGGGCACCATGATAATAGAGGGGTCGGGGGCTGAAGAGGCAATGTATGCACAACAACAACAACAGACCCCCCAACGACAGCGTTGAGGACGTAGTAAAGCGTTATTGATACAAATCATGAAAATATTTAACGAAAGAATAATTATTGTAAGGAGATAAATTATGGGCACCAGTGATGATGTTGAAAAGGGTACCGACTCCGCTCTAGACACCGCTTCGGAAGAAGTAAACAACCCAGAGGGTTATGATCAAAAGATAAGTTGGTATTATTGGTGTATTTCATCGGATGACAATCCTACCGACAGTTATGGGATTATAGATGGCGAACTTAGTTATACTAGTGATCGATGGCTTACACACAGCTACACCGGCGACGAATACGAAGCTGAATACAATTACTCTGACACCGGCGGACTCCTATCGTCTTATGTGATGAGTGATGTCAATGACAATACGATTTACGGCATAACGCCGGGATATAGTCATACTCTAACATATTATGAATTAACCGAAGACAGTGGGTTGTGGTACGTAGGATATAGCACTCTGGAGTGGGAAAGATTCCCGCCCGACTCGGACAGCCGTGACCACCCTGTCGTCTTCACTAGTAACGGACTCGTATGGATGCCTGCTGAAGAAGATGCTCTGCTTGAAACAAAATTTGTATTTGAATCTGAAGGTCTTGATTTGGAAGATGCCAAGGCATTTGAAGGTTGGATAGAATCTGAATATGAAGACTTGAAAGCTCTTACTGTGGCAAAAATTGGCAACCTGGCCAAGCCTGTATTCAATTTCCAGAAAACAAAATCAAGACCCCTTAGGACTAATCAGTTGTCTTTATTTACTAGCGAAGATGTAACCGAAACTTCCGTTTCTGTTGCAACTAGTTATACCGCAACGTCAACAGAAGAATATTAATATGGCAGAATATCCTTACATAGATGCGCAAATAATTGACACCGATTTATTTTCAGGATCAGCAGATACTTTTCGCACTGCTTATGGAGGATTTTATGAAGAGGTGGAGGGAGAGACTGATGCCATAAGCGGAGAAACTAGCACAGAAATAGAGCAAATACGCAGAGAGGATAGCGCTGTAGGCTTTGCTTATAATCTTTTTGGCTATTTTGATGACGAGAACATAGAAACAATCGATGAAGACATTTTAGTAGCAAATAGAAAAATTCCAATGAGAGTTTTTTCAAATTCAGAATTAATAAGCAATGATGTTTTTTGGAAAACTTTGTGGATTGGCGGCGAATTTGGAGATGTAACGTATTCTCCTATTTACAATGAAATTGTACATAGCTTTTATAATAGCGACTACGAATTACCCTATCCTCAAATTGAGGCAAACGCATTTTCATCAGATACCATCGAGAGTACAATTGAAATTTCTTATGATTATAGCGCTTATTTGCCTCAATACGAAGAGTACATCTCAGAACTAGATTCGGAATTGTTGATACCCAATTATTATATTATGTTCGATATGGTAACTAGCGATATTGCGGAAGACGAGGATTCAGACGAGAAACTAATAGACGCATCTCTATACAGTCCCGAGCTTATAAGCTATATTACGGCTGAAACAAATTATCAAGATGTCATGACGTTTTTTGATTTTAATTGGGCTAAAGTCCCCGGTGGAATAGATCCTGCTGACTATGAAGATGACTACGGAACCCTCCAAGTGGATGCGTTCCTAGGCGCCCTCGGGGGAAATTTTGTAACTCGCAATAGCTACTTGTCTACAGAATTTTTAACTGCTTCTTATATTCAAAATCCGCTTTCTTCCTCAACGCGAGAATGGGTCGAAGATCATCTACAGAATTTATTATTTGATGAAGATGCGGTTGAAGCTATTACAAGTACAGGGACGAGTTTTAGTACAGATGCGGAGATGTTACCCTATAAAATTAAAATAAATTTTAATGAATTTGAGGGATCCCCAGCGGTTGATGCGTCGGGCGACTCACTTACTGATTCTACTGCCACTTTTGCTGACTCGATTAGAGATAATGATTTTTCCTCGAGATTTATAAAAACACTTTATAAAGCATTTGATAATAAATTAGATGATTTAGCTCCTAATGATGTAGAATATATAACTTGGTTAAATTATTCATCTGCTTCTATTGAAGACGAGGCAGAATATAACGTTTCTACGGCTAATAACACAACTTATCGAGAAATTGATTATGTAAGCTTTTTAGCATATTGTTATAACAATTATATCTCTTCCGATGAGGGGTGCTTGTTTGTGGGACCAAACACTATAGAAAGGTTGAGTGCTACAGATGAAAAAGGAACATATAGACACATTAATACGCAAGCCGCACTGGGTGTTCTAACAGATACGGTAGAATATTTGGCCGGTGAAACAAATATAGGATTTACTGCAGCCAGCCACGTTTTCCCTTCCACCCTCGCCTTCGCAACGCTGCCATCGACCACACCTTCCTTCGGCGACTCATCCGAGCCATCTTCTGAAGCATCCACCGATTTTGCGCAAAGTTATGTCGAACCTCTGGCATATCGAGTAGAAAAGATCGGCGGACCTCCTTCCGGAGACTCATTTACACAAAACACAATCCAGAACTTTTGGTTTTTTAAACCAGAGGAAACTGATCATACCTTCACATTTTATGACAGTCAAGTTAAATACGATACTGAATACACTTACAAAGTTTACGCATACGCATTAACAGTCGGATATAGATACAAATATTCGGATTTGGCGCTTACTAGGAATATAGGATGTGAGGGCGCCGATGGAGAGTATGGATTAGAATTTTATGATCCTTATTCGGATGATGAGGAAACAACTTCTCGATTGTATGAAGGTTCACGGGGAGATAATATATTGGTGAGCGCGCAGGAAGCTGCAGATGCAACGCTGGTGTCCACAGAATCCTACACCTTTGCCGACGATGAGGATGAACCCTGGCTTGAGGATGGTGCAGCGTGGGAAGCCGAATCTGCCGGCAACTACTACGAAACAGAGCAGATGACTGCGACGTTGATGACGGTTTATTTTTATTCACCGGCAATTTTTGCCGGCTCCGTCTACGGCACCGACGCACAAATCTTTTCCACTTACCCCTACGCTGCAGACTTTTATTTCAATTACGAACCTGGCGCCAAAATTATTGAAATTCCGCTTTATGAAAAGACCCTTAAAGTGCTCGACAATCCCACCAACAAATTGAACATTGTTCCATATCAAGTGGAAGGAAATTCACAAAAGATTGGTTTTAATTGTCTGTATACTTCTTTTGTAGAAAAGACTTTCCCTACAATAATATCGGCTGATGATCAAGAATATAGAGACGCATACATACATGCAAATGATTTGTTTGAAGATTCTTATTTGGATTATGAGAGCATCTCTTTGCAACGCTATGTTGAGGTTTATAGACTTTCATCGCGGCCAACAGCAATAACAGACTTCGATGGTGCGAAGATTGCGGAGGTAGACTTAGCCGTAGAAAATCTTTCACAGTATAGCTACAAAGGTTCGTTCTATGATGATACAATAAAAACAAATCAAAAATATTATTATCTTTTTAGAATATTGAACCAGCAACGGAATCTATCACACTTAACTGAAATAATAGAAGCTGAACTAATTAATGATGGAGGCTACAAATACGCTATTTTTAATATATTGTATGAATACGAATTAGAACAAGAAGTATTCAACGAGCCGTCTCAGACTTTCAAAAAGTTAATCCAATTGCAGCCCAATTTGGAACAATTGCAATTTAACATTGATGATATAGATTATAATCAAAGTGCGGCTTCCCAAATAGACAATTTGATTATAGGAGATTCAGAAGATTCAATCTGGGATAAAACGTTTAAAGTGCGATTAACTTCTAAAAAGACAAGTAGAAAAATCGATTTAAACATTACTTATAGATTGAATAGCGATTAAACAAAACCATAACTATTTACGAGAAGAGAGGTATATAAATGGCTTTTTTAGATAACTCGGGCGACATCATTTTAGATGCTATATTGACCGAGACGGGCCGCCGCCGAATGGCGCAGGGCACCTTTAAAATTACAAAATTTGCGGTGGGAGACGACGAGATTGATTATGCTTTATATGACAAAAACAATGGCGGAGGCCCTGCATATTACGATTTAGAAATTTTGCAAACTCCAATTGGAGAAGCAGGTTTGCAGCTTAATTATGGACTGCTAACTAGTTTAGCGCCAGATATTCTTTACATGCCTGTTACAAGGATCAATGAACTTAAATTGGGACTTAACAGCGTCCGAAGCAGCGGAGGCATGTTCTATGTTGTTGATACTAGCGGAGATCTCTCCGGCCCTGGTGATACGACTATTGAACAGGGACTATCTACTGCTGCTATTGAGTACATGAAAGGAACAGCCACGCCCAATGCTAATTATGTATTTTTGGAAACAGGACTAGATGTAGCTTTTGGGCAAGTACCCCTAGGTACTCAACCAAACCAACAAAGTTACTTAATAGCCAATCAATTGGTGGACAACACATTTTATTGCTTTTCCGATAGTAGGTTTTTTGGAGGCATGCAGGGCGGCGGCGGCGCCTCTGTTTTTGCTAATAACGGCAAAAATCATTCATTAAAAGCTTCTATCCGCTTGGTTAACACACAGAGAACGACCATTACAATGGGTTTGGATAACTATAAAGGCGCCCGGGTCAAAGCAATCCGTAATCAAATTTACTATTACGGAGATGGCAACGACACAGAAGAGAGTTATTCTGTAATTGGAGGCCCGAGAAGCGCGGCCATGGTAGTTTCCCCCGTCGTTAAGTCCGGACTTAGCCCACAGTATGCGCTATACGGGTTTACAAATCAAACAGGAATAGTAGCAGCCTTTAATGTTGATTATATTGATACTACGATATACGTTGTAGGTTCTACCACCGGAACAACCGCGCAGATCCCGGTACGAATTATTAGACGAACAGTTTAAACTATTATTTGGAGAAAATAAATGGCAGTTATTAATTATAAGACACTCAATACATCGACGGATGTGGTGTCAAGTAGGACGATATTACATGAGGCAATTCCTCTAACAGGAACAATAATCAGCGGAACTTACGGAGTGTTTCCAAATGAAGCTAACATTAAGAATTTTTCTCATGGAATGTTTCAAAGTGTGTATGATTATCCTTATTTAAGTTCTTCTGCTAATCAGATTTTTGATATTACAATTGGATATTCTGCTGATTCTCCTTTAAGTGGAGCAGCCTCTTCTGGTTCCAATACGGGACTTCAAGTTAGTCGAAAGATTAATATGTACAACCAGATGTCCCACGTATTGTTGGGCATAACCGGTTCTTCTTCTGATATAAGAAAGTTTGAAACTGACTTATCTTTAGATAATTCTAATCCTATGAAGGAGTGCGTATTCCTTGATTTCTCGCGATTGCTAACAAAAGATCAGATTAAGAAAGGCACATTTAGTTTGTCTTTAGGAACCGGATCTTGGAAAGATGTGGGCTCTGGTGGTCCTGGCGAAGGTGGCACATACCGAACCTTGACTGATGCGAACGCCTCACAGGCAGGCGGAACCTCTAATACGCTGGGAGGAGATTACGGAGTACTAGTAGACAGTTCTTCTGTAGGTATGGGAGTGGTATTTTACGAGGCTGGAATTGTTTGTCTTCATACAGGTGCTTTCCTGAGTAGTATGTCAGGTACTTGTGTAAGCGATTATTACAAAACCCCAGAACTTTCCAATTTAACTATTGACGCCGCATTCCAGTCCTCTTCTATTAGTGGTAACTGTGATGCTGTGAGGCACAGGATTATGAATCTTTCTTTTAATAATTCAGTAGAGATAAACTCTACAATTTACTTCTGTAGGCTTCCGACAAATCTCTTTAACTATAGCGCCAATCCAACGTATTTGAGCGCTAGCCAAATTCGAGTTAAAACCTTGGCCACTGACGATCCGGTTGCTTACATAACCA
>NZAS01000200.1 GCA_002686195.1 Candidatus Pacearchaeota archaeon
CTAATATTCAAATCTCTGTATTTGATTTTATAAAGCAACTTTTGAACCTTGTCCAAATGTTCGTAATTCTCAGGTTTTTCGTAGTTTTCAAATACATACTCTGTGATTTGATTTTTAACTTCACAAAACTGCTGTAAAAAGTCCTTTGGCACAAGATCGTAGAAACAATGCTCGCGCATGCTAATTTTACCTATTCTAAAAGATTTTAGATAAGCCTCAAAACGCCGCTGCAACCGACGCCATTCATCAATCAGTTCTTCAGGACAAGCTTGTTTCAGCGACTGCCCACCGCAGCGCAGCCAAGCATATTCTACATTAGGATCTGTGATCGACCCTGTGTGTTTCCATGTTTTTGTTAAATTTGTTGGGACTTCGTCAAAGTATAATTTTCCATCGACGTATACACCCACGCATTCGGATTTATCATCCAATGTTTGAAATATCAAGGCTCCTCCGCTTCACGTCTAGCTTTCCTTTGTAATATATTATAACCCAATGAGCCTCTATAGTCAAATGGTTTGTTGATAATTGTTTCAATTTTTTGCAAAGCTCGATTTAAATTTCTAGATTGATATAATTCAATTGTGTCATCTATTAAAATGTTTTTTTTATGCTCTTCAAATTTTGATTCTTCCTCCAAAAATCTTATTTTACAATATAACTCTAAAAAATACGATTCTGGATATTGGGCGCGCAACGAATCAGCAGTATACGTCTCTGGTTGGACAATTTTAGATATTGTTTTATTATTGCATTCTTCCGTAACCATGTATCTTGGTAATTTAACCTTATTATATAACTGCAGGAGCCAAAATTTAAATTTCGGATAATATAGTTTATGTGTGTCAATATACATTTTTGCGAGAATCAAATTAGTGCTACCAACACCATATTCAGTAGCATATTTAAGCATAGGCGCAGATGCAATATCGGCTACTAATCTCCATGGTATTGCTCGATCTACCATAAATCCATAACTATTACAAGCATTTATATAAAAATCCCAGTTACGACTTTCAATAAATTGAGACATTTTTTCATGATCATTGGCAGCATCTAAATCTGCTATCTCAATTGTTAAAGCGTTAGCTAACATTGTGCAAAATTTACTTTTCATGTAAGCGGTCTGAGTGAAAGGAATTAAATGAGCGCTTTTTTCTAATAGAATCATTAACTCTTTTATGAAATCATCAAAATTCCTAATTACTATATTTTTTTCAACAATCGCTGCAGCAACTGCTGTAAAATGTGATTGCATGTGTTGGTAATATAATTTACCTGGATCCGTATGCGCCTTATATGCTACTAAATTACTTAAAAATGGATCATTTGGATCGATTTTTCCTGTTAAAGCACATTTATTAAATTGACGAGCTAAATCTTCAAAAGCCTTAGCAACAAAAATAGCAGCTTTAAGTCCGGACGTTTTTGAGAACGCTGAGTCAAGTCCTTTTAATGGTACGCCGCCGCCATAAGTAATGGGAATAAAACGACGATCAACTCTGCCATAAAAATACTTTTCTCCGAGATTAAAATCAACAAAGTTTGGCAATCCTCTGACCGACGCTCTACCACGGTATACTGTTCTCTTCTGATAAAGTTCCATAGCAGATTCATCATTTGACTCGACATAAAAAAGTGACATTAGAGTGGGAGCGCTCCTTCTACTTTTTCTGCTACAGAATCCTCATCAAATCCAATCCAATCTACTATTGATTCTAACCAGCCCACATCAGCAGCTGCTTCTTCTCTATTTCCAGCACTGCAAAGAGGATTACTACTAATCGCGCCTTCCGTATCTTCATTTTCCTCTTTTTCGGGTGGATCTTGAGTAGTTTTAGCACCAATGGATGCTACCCATTTAGCTGTTAACGTAGTTTCTGCTGAGCCGGCGCCGAATGTAGTCTCATTCCGAATAATCATGCAATAACCTCCTATTCCAAATTGTGTCAAATCAAACGGTACACCATCAACTATTGAATTTGGAGCAAATCCTTGTGGATCTACATATATGTATGCTCCTGGAAACGCTCCGACGTTGGCATATGTTTTTATTTTAATATCATATTGCTGTCGTAGCTGTTCTAGCCCATCATATCCTTCTTGTTCAAATCGAACTTCTTTTAAATATTTAGCGTCTGTTTTAGAAAGATCAATTGATTTTACAATACCTGTGGGTTTTCCAAGAATATAATGAAATATCCCGCGTGCTTCATCATCTTCTCGAATTCCATTCATCAATTCTGCTGGTTGTGACCTACCAGCAAAAAAAGCTAAATAATTTATTTCTCGTTCTTGGCCAGCATTAGCCGATGGAGTTCCTCTCGAACCCGCAATATTTAATATTGGTTGCGGCATGCCTCCTTTTGCCGGGTCAAGAAGGGCCCGTGATAACCAAACGTTTTTATTTTTTGATGAATACGTTGACGATCCGATCATGTATTGCGTAATTTCATCATATTTACTAGCATTTCCCGACCCATCTTGATTTTTGTATGAAGTCAAAACTGCCTGGTTTAGTACTGTTTTTTGCTTAGCGGTCTCGCCAAAACAATCGCCATCATTGAGAAAGTTTCTTATAAGATTATTAAAGAAATCATTTAAAAACCGACTTAAAGGATATACGCTTTGTTCCTTTTTAATCATCTTTTCCGTTATCCACTCAGTAAAATATTTAGCAGAAATCGGAATGTCTCCAAAATTTACAAACTTACTCGTTGATTTCTCCTTTGGATTAACAATCTCTAGCGGACCTAAAAGAACTCTGAGTTTTTTGTAGTTAAGAGAATATTTTTTGAGATCTTTAATTTCTTCGTCTAAATCTTCCTGAGCGATTTCTTTGTCTTTGAGCATCTTTTTTATATCGGGATCATCATTAAGCTTCTGCGGCAGTTCCTCTAAATTGACATCTATACCCTCTAAAATAACATCTATCAAATCACTTACATAAAAGAACGGAATATTATTCATGGTAGGATTATTAGCTGCCATAGAGAGTTGAAGGGCGGCTTCTTCCCCTTCTGCTCTTGCGGTCGCTAGAGCTTGTGAATATACAGTTGACAATTGTTGAACAACACTGCCGACACTTCCATCACTGGTTGAAATCAAACTAGAAACATTGGCGCCACCTTTCAGTTCCGCATATGGACCTTCGGTTTGAAACTTCAATATATCATCATATGATATGTTGATATATCTCATTTTATCGGTAGAAAGAAGGGCGCCCATTACTGATAACAAACTCCTTTTCTTTTCTGCATCTATAACGTCATCTTTTAAATCTTGTTTTTTTATATCTGAAAGCTCTGAAGCCTTGCATTCTTTTTTAAGAGTTTTATATCTCAATGTTCTTTTATATGTATCTATAGAAACATCTATCTTTGAAAATACATTATATTTTGGTTGATCAAAGGCATCATCGACATATGCTAGATAATGTATTACGAAATTAACGCGGCCCTGTTGATCTATATTAAAATCATGAGTTGTCGGTGTCAAATTTATTGTTATGAATGAATCATTTATGGCATCAATTGCCGAATAAGCGTTATAAGTTAATTTACCTCCGGGATAAGCCCAACCTGAAACTGCTTTAAGTCTAAAATTTAGTTTTTCTAAATTGGCCTTCCGTGTTTTCAACTGTTCGGCGGTTAAAGATGATGTTTCTAGGGCCCCTTTTCCGCTACCTGTTTTTAGTGCTAGCTCAATGTATGAATACCCACCACGATCTCTCAATAGTTCATCAAAACTATTTGCAAAAATCGTTAGCTTTGCTTTAATGCTTTTTTTAGCAGCAAAAGGGTTATTTCCATCATAAGTAAAAGAAAAATCTTTTATACCAACACCAAACCCCCTTTTGCCATTTTCAGAAAAAAGATTTTCTATATCCTCTCTAGTCGTATTCGAATCAAATTTATATTCTTGTTCTGTTTCTGTAATTTCTCCCGACTCCTCATCTTCTTCTAAGTTAACTTTAAAAAGCCGTATTGCAGGCTGCAAGGTTGAAATAACATCAGTTGGCATGTCATAAAAATAAGCCTGACTGGGAGATTGAGTAAGTCTATTTATAAATCCATATGACTCTCCTTCTGCCATTATACAAGCATTAGAAACTGAAGCAGATAATGGTACCTTTTCATAATAAGGGAGCTTCTTGGGCGCCTTGGGTTCAATTGTTTCTTTTTTATATGCGGCCAAATCAAATATTTTTGCCAATAAAAAACACTGTTCCTTAAGGTTTCTAGCGCCAGCAAAATTCATTGCGGCCATGGCCATACCAAGGCCGGATCCCAGAGCGTTGGCCTTTAATCGGCCGGCTTCTGCTTCGGCGTCGGTCTGCATATCGACCAAAGGCAAATCTTTGCAAGCGACTGTTATGAAGTCGGCACTGTCTGCGCACACTTGGCCAAACCAGTTACTACCTTCTTCCATGGCTTCTTCTTTACATTCAGCAATAATCTCACTGTAAGCATTCATAAGGCCTAATAGCTCTTCTTGTAGCGCTTGTAGCGCTTGATGTTTTTCTACAAGAGAGGCGGCATCCTCCTGACTAAAATTCTCCATCGATTTAGACAGAATTCCAAGAGCCGTATCTTGGCCAAGGCCCGCTGTCTCGGCTGCACTTAGTGCCAGATCTTCTACTATTTCTTGTGAGTCCACACCGGTGGCCCAGTTAAGGGCTGAGCCCCAAACGCCCCCACCAACCAGCCATGAAATGGTGGATCCGCCGGCGGATTCAAAAAATTTGTCTCCAACAGTGTAAATAAGGCCTTCATCTACGCCCAAATAAGTATCAAGCGTGCCGTATTGGCTGCCGCCAGATGTAGAAGTGAGACCCATTACCCCACTCAAAAAGCCATCATATGAACCATAGGCAGTAGTTTTCGCTTTACCGTTAGATGATTCAACAAGCGCGACCACTTTAGAAGCTGTGGCGGGATCCGATGAGGCCCAATCTGCCTCTTTCAATGTTGAACAGTAGCCGATGAACGCTCCATACATTTGCTCGCCCAATACCACCACCGTACCATTAGGCCACATTTCACGAACGGCCTCTTGGTCACTGGTGGATGAACCATTATAAGCACTATTCCATTTTTTTGCAATAGTATCATATTCACCTATAGCAGTTTGTATTTTCGTAACCAAATCGGGCGCTTGGTTACCAAACGCAGCTGCAGCTTCTTCAGCACCTTCACATGCCTGAATAGCAACTATAAATTCAGAAGAAGCAGTGGCCATTTATGCTATTCCTAAAACTTTTAAAGCTTTTTCAAGGTTTACTGGAATTTCAAGTGGATCACCAGTAATTAAACTTGCTTCCGTTGGAGCAGAATTATACCAAGCTATTACCCACCAAAATCTGGCATCATTATAGTGCTTATCTGCAAGTTTATAAAATCTGTCGCCATATTTCCAAATATGGGTAGTCGTCAGAAGCGCGACTCGCTGACTCAAAGTTGGATTATGAATCTGCGGTGTTTCATAGTGCCTTATATTCTTAACATCCCTACTCTCTCTAAGAGGGGCATAATAATCGCTAGCATTGTTTAATATTCTATATTTGTTATATCTTGGCATTTATTTGGTTCCTTATTAACTATCAGAGATCCTCTAACGCGGCCATGGCTGCAGCATATTCCTCAGATTCAAATACCTCTGTTGCTGCTTCTGCTGCTTTTTCTGCTGCTTTTTCCAGTTTTCTTTCAGTTATCTTTGCCCTTAAACCAGATAACAATCCAGCCTCAGCTGCGGCCGCATTGGCAATTGCTGCCTCAGATGCTTCTCTTACATCAGTGTTACTAGAACCTAATAGAAGTGCCTCATCTATTGCAGTAGAGTTCTCAGAATATAGTTCTAATGGATCTTTAAGTTTTACACCATATGGCCACAATCTTTGTTGTAATGTTTTTGAGGCGCCTGTGCCTGTTGTTCTATCCTCGTCACCAGCAAAAATACCATTTTCGTCCCATCCCAATGGATGTTCGTGAATTGGCGAAAAAGTTAAATTAAGATCTATAAATTTTGGCAGAAGAGCATTGGAACCCACAACAAACGCACCATCATCGCCTTCTAAATTATGATTTACTGCAAGATTGTCTATAACCCCTAAAAGACCATCATGTGATTGCCAAGTTTGTAAACCAGAATAATCTACAAGTTCGTCACCGGTGGCTGTAACATCTGCACTTTCTAAGGCAGAATATCCATAATTTTTATCCATCTCATTAAATCTATCGTTTGTATTTCGAAGCAAGTTCATAACTTTCATTCTAACAAGAGGTGATTGTGAAATAGTTGTGGCGTTATCAACCTCTGAATAACTTGGATACAAAAATTGAACCAATTGTTGCACCTTTCCTAAATTTTCATATGCTTCACTTGTCGAAGCAGCAGGAATTTTAAAAGCTAGTGTAATTTTTCTTTGTGTCTGCTTGAACATATAAATAGGATCAGCCCTACCATACACCGTTTCAGACGACCAATCACAATTATACGCCTCATTAAAAGCCGTGATAAACGCTTTAAAAAACACAGATTTTTCAGTAGGCACATGCTGAAAGGAAATAAATAGCTTATTTAAATTAGCATAAGCATCAGAGCCGTCAACAAAATAAGTAACTTTTTGGGCTGGGCCAACTACTACTTTATCGCCTTCAAAATATTTCGTAGAATTAAAATCACTTCCAAAGAAATCATAAAGATCTTTATCTTCTGCCATTTATTTGTTCTCCTTTATCCTGGTACTGCTTTGCCGGCAATTGCAGCAAATGACGCTTTACCGAGAGTGCTTTTGGTTTTGCCGCTTAAGAATGCTTCCAAATCTGGCGCATTAAGGGTTATATCTACCTTCACATCCTTGAGCATCGGCGCGTGGTGATGTGGCTGAGTAGCGCCCGGTGCACCGGCAGCGCCACGAGCGCCAGGTGTGGCGCCAACGGCTCCCATTACAGTCCCAGTGATTGTGCCGGCGGTTGCAGCCGCAATAGCAACCGGCGCAGTTGCAGTCATAAGCGTAGTTAAAATAGCTGTTTTTACTGCAGGTATTTCTTCAATAGCTTTTCCAATTGCCATAAATGCTGTGGCAATTTCAGCTAGTTCTGATTTCTGCTCTACCAATGCCGCAATACTATCTGTAAACATTGTAAAAATCAACATAGTGGGTATAAGGGTCATTAATGCCACTCCTATGGCCAACATGCCAACGGCAAAAAGCAGCATTCCTGCTGCCGCAAGTGGAGCTAAGGCGCCGAGCATACTGAAAGCTAAATAAAGGCCCACCAAGATAACAACAAATGCAAAAAATTCTGCCATTGACAAAACACCAAATAACTCAGTGAATGCCAAAACCAGCAATGAAAGGCCGGCAGCTGCTAGGAAAAGACCTCCTCCCAACATCAAAACAGAAACACCCATGGCTAGAAGAATAAGCGCTGCAATCTCACCAACTCCACTATAAACCAAAACCCCCATTAAGATCATAAACGCCACAAATGGAACCATTAAAATGCCAAGAGCAATCGCTGCTGCAATAGCTTCAACTCCCATGTCCCTAAATGATCTAATCAGAATAGCAACGCCTAAAGCGGCTATACCAATTCCAACGCCAAGAAACAACATTGCAGCACCCATTGCCAAAACAACTGGCCATGTGAGACTGCCGGCGCGACCAACTGCTTTAGTAGAGGTGGCTTGAGATAATTGCGCTGCAGCCAATCCTTCTGTGGCTACAGCTTGTGAACCTTTGGCTGCGGCGTCAGCGCCTGAAGCCACAGTGCCCAAACCCGTCGCCGCTGTTTGGGCAGTGGTCAAGCCGAGGCCAAGGGCTTTTGCCAGGTTTAGTGCTATCGTGGCGAGTTGTGCAACAAACATTGCACCTTTTAATACAATTATGGCAGCTTTAAGCCCAAGTATACCAAGTATAACAGCCTTAACAACCCCAATGTTTTCTTGCAATTTTCCTATAAATCCGGTTAAGGCATCTATAATTCCCATAAGCATGGGCGATGCTTCTGCCAACATGGCCTGCCATTTTTCCATCATAGTCTGGTTTGCTTTTGCCGCATCTTTCATTGCAATTAGCTCTTCGCTATTCTTGCCCATGTCTCCACTTAAGCCTTCCATATCTCCAGAAAGCATTTGTGCTAGATCGCCCACATCAGACAATCCTAACGATTCCGTATAAAATTGCTTCTGATAGTAGCTCATATCATCAAAGGATAGGCCAGCATCTAAAATAGAATCTCGAACCATACCAAAACGGGCTGCAGGATCGGTTTCCATCATCATGTCCATAGCGTTGACAAAGTTGCCGCCTAATGCTGCATTCAACTTGCCAGCCATTCCAGCAGCGTCTTCAAACGTATCAAACTTATTAGCAACGCCAAGAACCTTTTCCATTTCCATGCCTGTGATCTTAGAAATGTGAGCGAGATCTTTAAAAGCTTTTGTTCCTTGATCTCCAAACTTAGCCAATTGTGGGCCCATCGACGCATATTTGGTTGCGAGTTCACCTACGCTAACCCCAAGATCTTTTGCGTGAGCAACAAGCTCTCTTGACGTTGCTTCAGCTTCCTCCCCGCTCTGTCCAAACATTTTTACTGAATTCTGGATCCCCTGTGCGAAGTCTTGTTCTGCTACGCCTAATTGTCCTAAGACGGCCCCCGTGTGCTCCAATGATTTTTGCATTGAATTAGACGACATAGTGAAATCAGTAAATGTATTATAAAGTGCGGTCTTGGTTGCGGCGGCTGATTCCGCCGTTACTCCATAGCCTCTCAATTCTTCATGAGTAACTCTAATGCTACGAGCCATTTCTTCAGAGGCGCCTGTTGCCCTCATAAAGCCTTTTTCAGCGGCCTGTGTGCTAACAACCAAGCCTATCATTGTATTTTTAATTGTATTAAAAGGGCCGCTTATTAAACTATCCATTTTATCGAGGCCTTTCATAGCAGCAGGCAACGCAAATGTCATCATCCAGCCTTTAGTGTCTTTTTGTAGGGCGTATATGTGGGCGCTCATCTTATCAAGCTGCACGTTGCCGGCATCCATCTTTTTTCGGATATCTTCTTGGACTTCATCTATTAATTCAAGCTGCTCGTTTTGAGCTTCGAATTCGCGGGTTGTGTCCTCAAGAGTACTCTTTAGTTCGTCTAATTGCTCTTGACTAATCTTTCCTAATTTATGCTTTTCTTTCGCTATTGCTACTTCGGCTTCCATTTTTTCAAGTAGAGCGTCGTTTTCTTCAATTTGCTTTCTTGTCTGCGTGAGATTTATTTCAGCTTTAGTTCCATGCTGGATGGTTAACTCTAGATTTCTTTCTAAATTCTTTTTTTGCTTTTCATATTCCTCATTTGTTTTTTCTAGGAGTTTATTTAATTTTTCTAGCTTTTTCTC
>NZAS01000201.1 GCA_002686195.1 Candidatus Pacearchaeota archaeon
ACATTCACTCGATCCAATGCGGATTGAGCAGCCAGAAGCGTCTTCTGACCAAACACAACTACTTCTCCCTTAGTCTGAGGGAATGCAGTAATTGGGTTAATGTCAACGTCATATAACGCATCGAGATTTGCTCTGCTTAATTTCACTTGAGACTCTAAAACATTCTTTAATGCGCCACGGGTGAAACCGGCGGGGGCAAACCACGGATATGCAACAGAGTCGTTCAATGCAAACGCACCAAGAACAGCCACACTCGGTGGCACCTTCACGTTCGTGGCGGTGCCTACATCTTTCATGATAACATCGGGAAAGTAGGCTGCAGCGAAAGAACTATCGAGATTTCTTCCAGCGAACGAGTTCACTGTGTTTGTCACACTAGTCAGCTGAGCAGAGCCTGTAACTATCTCGTTATATGTGTCCTTATTTTCAATATCCATGATATACATTGCGTCAAATCTTTCTTCGACAGCTTGTATTACATAGTCAGATACGGTCTTGTGTCGGATGCCAGGAACAGCGAGTAGTTGAATATCCACATCTGATCTTTCGGCAAGAACGTCCATCGCTTTTCTATACGCAGCAACTGTTGGTCCTGTTACACCGCCCTGAAGCGTTACATCAGCCATTTCCTTTGTGACCGCAATATTTGAAAACTTGCTCTTTTCGTCATTGAAGATGTTGACACCATCAAACCCACCCTGTACTATAAAGGAGAACTTGAGAAAACGCTTCACCGATGAAAGACCGAAGTCGTTCGCCACAGATAGCAACCGTGATCCACCCGATGCGTCTAATGTCCGTGCGGTACCATCGATGTCTGGAATACTAGCAGCAGCAGTACCGGTCCTACGGTACTGTGCCGCGGCCCATTGCTTAGCGTCTGCAACGGGTGTGTCGTCAGTGGTGACACATACCTGAATATTTTCTAGGCTGAAGAGGTTATTATTAAACCGGTCGGCATCCAATATCGTCCCGCTACTGTCAGCGGTTCCTTCGTTATTCCCTAGCATTGCTTTTCGCCCTGACTGAGAATAATTCGCGAAATATGTCGCATAATGCTTAATTGACGGATCAAGTTTTACATTTTTATTCGGCTCAGCAACAAGATCCTTCACCTCGAATTGAACGCCCCAGTAAAGCTCGGCAGCAAGGGCCTTCTTCGGTGTGGTGTTCTTAGACACTGTGGCTCGATATGGAATCGGATATTGGACCAATCGGGCAGGTACAGAAGTGTCAAGGAATGGGCTTGCAGAATCACCAGGAACACCGAATATCGATGAGCCAGAAGTAACGAGGTGCTGTATACCTCGGAATCCGACCGGTAGACAGTCAGTGGGGAGCTTCCCTTTATCAAGTTGTGTATTCGTTTCAACACGAATATAATTTGACTTGTTAGGATATGCGCCTTCGAGAACCAATTTCTGAGAACCAACTCGCTTATCAAAATCGTAATACAAACGATAGTTGCCGATTTGACGGGCGACATAGCGATCTGATCCAGGGTCCAAAGAAAGCTTTGAGAACTTCTCTATAACAATAGGTTCGGCATCGGTATCATTATAGTCCCTAACCAGCAAATCAAACGCGCCATACGGTTGGTTCACATTTGTGGACTTTGCAATATTTTCAATAGAAATTTTCACGCGAGTGTTTCCAATTGCGCCGTCGTCTAATGCATGAACCCTAAAGAGGTTGTTGTTTTTGCCGCCGTACTTCTGTGATATAACATAAGGCGAAACAGCGGTGCGGAATCGATCTTTGAAACTATCAAAATCAGGAACATTAGAATCGCTAGAATTCGCTCTTGTTATCGAAGATGTCATAAGAAGGGCAATATCTTCATTTGATACTGTTGAGCCCTCTGTCGCGGCGGCATACGTCGCTGACACAAGTGCCGACCCGCTTGGGTATGCAATTGCGGGGTAAACATCCCAATGAGCATACAGATAATGACCAGCGTTCTGGAGCTTTGTGGGATCGGTGTTTAGAATATTTGCAAAGTAATTTGGTACATTCGGATCAAAAGATGCTGTTACAATCGTTGGATACGCGTCGGTGTGGGCATGCCCATTTAGAAGCATTACGAATTCTTGTCTTCCGCCCGCAAGGTTTACGGCTCCAACGGAAGAGCCAGCATTTTCAGCGGCACCTGTTCCAAAAGCGCTACCAGCAGCGTAATTTAACGCAGAGGGGGATCCGAGAGGCGTATTGTTTGTGACAGACGATCTTGATGCGCTCAATGCTGGAACCACGCCGGAAGGAACCATAACAACACCGCGTAAAATCGGCTGGGTGGCTTGCAGGCCGGCGTCGCTGAATGCAGCTGAGCTACCCGACTCCACCATAATGACACCAAGAAGATGGGTACGTCCAAGCACACCAGCATTCGTAGAAGTGGAACCCGCATACGCATTTGGGCCAATCAAACCATTTACTTTCGCTTCTTGAGCGCCCACAGTGAAGCCAGCATTTGTGACATCGCCACCGCTATTTCTTTTCTTGCCGTCTCCGACACCGAGCAGTCTTAAATAGGTACCTGCCTTCGCATAATTAAGCCACTGGCGCATCGCCATTGGCCCAAACTTTACACCGTCCGTGTTTCCAAATTCTGCAACGAAATCAGCAAAAGTCGCGACCGTAATGGGAACGAATGCTCGGCCCTGATCTGCTGTACCTATAACACCCGCAGGAGTGCCGGTCGGTGCAGCCTTAGTTGGACCTGATAAATCGATTTCTCTTGTAGAAACCCCAGGACTCTTAAATGTCAGTTCAGCCATTTCTAAAAATCTCCTGTTCTCTCTTAACTATATCACGCAAAATCTACACCGCTGTTTGTGATGATAAAATCTATCGCAATAAATTCAATTGCCCTTGTCGGTACAATAACGATTCGACCATTCAGCTTGTTGCTTTCAACATCTTCCGCGGTATTATTGGTGTCATCCATAACAACCTTAAAAGACTCTATACCTTGCTGCGCTTGAATCGCGGCGAGCAACGGAGTAACTAGATTTATGAATCGTGCTCTTGTAGCGGCGTTATTTGGCTCAAAAAGAATCTTGTTAGCAACGCCAACAACCTGTCGCTTCAACTCAAGCAACATCCGACGGACGTTCACTCGATCCAACGCAGACTGTGAAAGCTGCATTGTCTTCTGACCAAAGATCACAAAGCCACCATTCGGGAAGTTTGCGATGGGGTTGACTCGGTTATCGTATAAATCGTCTCTATCACTAGCAGTCAATCTTACGTCAGTGTTCGTAACGATCCCTAATCCACCGCGGTTGAAACCAGCGGGAGCGAACCACGGATATGCGACAGCGTCGTTATACCCAAGCGCAGCAATAGCGGCAATAGAGGGTGGAACCCGTACGGCCTCCCCAGTGTTGGAGTCGGTAATATACACATCAGGGAAGTATGTCGCGCAATAATTGTTATCAATAGCTCTTGACTCGAATTGCTCCGCAGTTTCTCTCACATCAGGAGTTGAATTCGAAGCGCTAACCAACAGCGACCTAACCTCATCACCAAATAGGCGTGTGGAACTCTCTGACCACGATGGAATGTCCATCAAGTATATCGCCATAGAATAATCCCGTACTCTATTGGCGGCCCAATCAGTGACATATGCGTCACGGATTCCAGGGATTGCCAGTATATTGTTCCGTACCGTCATCGGGTCGGTCATGATACGAGCAGCCTCTCTGTAGGCGAAAATATTGTTATTCAATCGTCCGGATCCAGCAGGATTTGTGCTGAGGCCGATTTTTGCCGATGTGAATTCTGATGAAGCTTTTCCAGTTTCTCCAGAAGCGTCTGTTGAAGCTGCTCTGTCATTCATCAACGACATATCCTTGTCGAGAATATTAAGCCCATCAAACCCACCATACAGGGGTGTGGTGAACTTGAGATAACTCGTGAATCGGTTGAAGTGCACTGACGATGAATTAACTAACGAAGCGAAAGTAACTCGATCCCCAGCACCATCGGGGTCACTGACCGCGTATGTCTGTGAGTCAGGTACACCATTTCTGATGTATGATGCTTCAAGCATGTGTTCCTTAGCAGACCCTGTCACACTTGCAAGCAGCGTCGCTGTCGTTGAGCCGGCCATTGCAATGGCCACCTTCGCGAGGGAGAACTTGTTAGCATTGAATGTATCGATCGCGGAGCCTGTCACCAACGAATCAAGCTTCAAAATACCCTGCATTTTTGTGTATGCAGATACGGTAGCGTTTGGCAGCGAAGACACATTCTGGTCTAATACTGCGTTGGTTAAGCTGCCTGTACTCGGGCACCGCTCAAACTTGGCGCCCCAATAGAAGCGACCATCAACCCGCTCATCGTCACCTGGAAGTCCCGAGAGCCACGGCGAAGAATTGACACCCCCGCGGGTCACCTTAAACCTCATTGGTAATGGAGGAACAATGGAGCCTGTAAGTTGGTATGCACCAGAGATTCGTCCAGCAAGACGTACATTATCTATATGGCCGTACTGGACTCCATCAACCACCAGTGGAGTCTTCCTATCATCTGTCAAGCTATCTGAAGTCTTAATAACAGGTATACCAGCAAAACCAAACGGCAGGGCATCAGAAGGTATTTCATTCCTATAAACAGCATCGCTTATAACGACTCTAACATGGACAGATTGGTTCGGGTACTTTCCACCAACGATTATTCTTCTTTCGTCATCATTTTCAGCATCGAAATTGTACCATGCTTTATAGTCTCCAACCTTCCGAGCAACAAAGCTATCTGAATTCGGATCAAGCGTACACTCTGGATAGCTTTCCAAGATTTCGGGATCTAGATCTGTGTCGCCAAAACGACGAACTTGAACCTCAAACGTACCATAAGGGTAATTCTTGTTTGAGCTAGCTCTAAGATTTGCAATAGAGACCTTGACTTTATCATTTCCATATGCACCATCAGAGAGGCTCTCAAAATAGAACAGTGAGTGCTCAGTGCTGCCATACGGTTGCGACAATATAGAGGGAGACCGAGGAGTCGTATATCGTGTGTCGAAACGGCCGAACAACATCGTGAATCGATTGGCATCACCAGACGCTAGTTGCTTACCCCAGTTTCCAGAACCAGACAAGATCGCAACAGACCCTGCATCTGTCAGGACAGGGGCAATTTCATGCTCTACAGCAAAATCCATGTGAAGGAGGTGCTGATTCGCATAGAACTTTGTGGGATCAGTGTTCAAAACATTCGCAATGTACGCAGGACTCGAGGGATCGAGCGATGCAGTTATAATTTTAACCCCTGGATAACTTGGAAGTTGATTGCAGAAAGATGAACCAAGAGAAGAAGAAATTGCAAGTAAGAAATTTCCACCAATATTATTTGCAGTGGCGGTCGGTGCGCAGTCATCTACCATGTGGTTAGCCCACGTATCACCAACATCCATCACTTGAATTCTTGACGCCACAGCGCTAAAGAGTACTCCTCTTACCATATGGAGCGCGTTTGAATTACTAAAGCTTGGGTTGTCTGTAAATTCTGGTATCGCGGCAGCTTCGTTCGCGTCGGCATCATGCTTAGCCACTAAAAACTGTACTACACCATTTTGAGCGTTATTTGTTGACGGGGAAGCAGACACGTTCCCAGAGAGAACAAAGCCCGCGTTTACAACTGTACCAAAAGTTTGAGTTGTTGTTATGTTTGTTGTAGATTCATTTGCACCCGCTCCTAGAACACGCATGTATGTTGCAGCTGTTCTGTTCTGAAGAAATGCCTGTACGGCATACGGTCCAAAGCGGTCTGGATCGATATCTCCAAAGCGGTTCAAAAAATCTTGAAAACTACCGACTGTTACGGGTACAAATGCCGGCCCCTTCACAGCAGTACCTATGATTCCTGCTGGAACACCCGTTATTTCGGTCTTTCTCGTTGACGCATCTATTTCGCGTTCGAAAAAGCCTGGGGATCTAAATGTCTGTTCTGCCATGAGTCAGGTCTCCTGGATCTACTTTCATCACAAATAACTATTTCGTGCAAAGGGTAAATGTCACATCAATCCTTGAAGAGATCGCCTAAATCGATAGATAATCCATACGATGGGTATTTTGACTGTCGAAAAACCGTCTCTCCCTTCTTGTTGTTCGCATATAACACGTTGTATTGTGATGTTTCATCCT
>NZAS01000202.1 GCA_002686195.1 Candidatus Pacearchaeota archaeon
CAGAAGAACAATCAAACCCAAGATAAAATTAATGTTAATGGTATAAAGGTTTCAAAAAAACTACTTAATAGAGAATCACTGAGGACATGTCCCGTATGCAATTCTTTTTCGAGAAAGGCAAAAGACGATGTTTACTTGATTAAGTTTGAGTGTTGTGAAGCATGTTTTGATAGATATGTGGACGGCAGAGAAGAAAGATGGCTAAAAGGTTGGAGACCGAATAATTAATAAAAGAGGAATTTATAATGGCAACAGTTTATGAAATCGTTCAAGGTTTATCGCAGGCCGCAGCAAACGCATTTGACGGCGCCTTAAACGAAGATGGAGAGCAACTTATCGCAGGACTCCAGCGAGAAGAGGGAGATGCGATTTTAGATAAGAGAGTATTGGACGGCTTTAATGTTAAGTTTTATGGCAATATGATGTGCCTTTCTTATCAATCAGAAGTACAAATTCATGAAGTATATACTAACGGATTTGAGACCGAGATAGAACAGCGCTTAGCCGATATTTCCAAGTTCCTTAAAAAAGAATATAAGAAGATTACAGGCGACTCTGTAACGCTGACAAAAGAAGGCGAAGCTGATATTCGTGTTGAGGGCACATCTCGTATTCGTTCATGGGTAACTGCCAAGATGCATTATAAAGTTGGCGGACTCAATGAGGATATGGCTATTGAGACTCCCTCTAAAGACAGGGTAGAAGCTAGTTGGAAAACGTTTCTCGATCAAGGCGGCTGGCAAAAGAAGCGCCCAGATAACGATACTCGAAAGAAAGGGTCAGAGGTAGAAAAGAAATGAGTAGACCTAGAAAAAATGTTAAGAGAATCGATCCGCGATACTTTTTAGATGAAACCGCACATCGCGATGAAATAAATGAAATCTTCGGGTGGTCAGCTGAAGAAAAGATAATGAAACTGGAAAACGATTGGACTGAGAAAATGGGTCGCGTCAACAGCGTCAAGATAGATGGAGACCCCCTAGGAATGCCTGGTACAATAACAATTGTTCCCCCCAGAGTCAAGGGCGACACCGGTGATTCGTGGGCAACCGCTTTGGCGATATATAGCCTTTTTGGGTTAGACTCTAAAAAAGGACACAAATACGCTAAAAAAACAGGCGATGCGGCTGCGGCGACATTATATGATAGTCTGAACAAGAGAATAAACTCAGACGGTCTGAACGGCATCACTACTCTGGACCAATGGGAAAAGCTAACAGCAGCAAAAAAAGAAAAAGACCAAGAACAGAGTTCCAGAGAACACACCGCCCAACAGTACGAGAAAGATAAAGCTCAACGTGGCGCTGACCGCCAAGCCCGTGCGCAAGCCGACGCCGAAAGAGCTGAATTGATTCGCCAACTTGCCCGATACGGCGAGAGAGGAGAGCACGTAGAAACTGCAAGCACTCAAGAGTTAAAAGACCTTTTGCATAATCGAAGCGGACAATACAAAGAAAGAGAATATCTAAGCCAACAGAGAGAGAGGTAGAAAAGAAGTGAGAAGAAAAAACAAGAAGTTTATTGATCCACGATATTTTATGGAGGAGAAGACAGAAAAGGCAAAAACCCTCACCGAGAATGAGCGGTTTACGGGAGGTTCTATAGATATCGAGCCTTTGTCGGACGAAGAACAAGTAGGCGCTACTGATGCTTATTATGAGTTGTTTGATTTTCTTATGAATTCAGATCTTCCAGGCAACAAGCCTTCCGAGAAGTTGCAATATGCCCTTCGATGGATTGCCAAGTTTGAAGCCACACAAAAATGAATGACTTTTCAATTAGACAAAAAGCAGAAAGTAAAAGAAATACTAAAGTGCGGTAAAGATCCCTCGTACTTTTTAAAGACGTATGCCCGTATATCACACCCGATGCACGGGCTAATTTTATTTGATACGTATGATTTTCAAGATGAGTTGTTGACGAACTTTAATGATTATCGATTTAATGTAATTCTTAAAGCTCGACAGCTAGGCATATCAACTGTTACCGCCGGTTACATCGTTTGGATGATGTTATTTCATCGCGATAAGGCTATTCTTGTTATGGCAACTAAGTTTGCGACTGCCGGTAACCTTGTCAAAAAAGTCAAGAGTATTATGAAGAACCTTCCAGACTGGCTCAGGATTGCAACCATTGATATCGATAACAGAACTTCCTTTGAGCTTTCCAACGGCTCCTCAATCAAAGCAGCTTCAACCTCCGGAGACGCTGGTCGTTCAGAAGCTCTATCGCTTCTTGTGCTTGATGAGGCGGCCCATATCGAAAACCTAGAAGATCTTTGGACCGGCTTATATCCTACGCTGTCTACTGGTGGGCGTTGTATTGCGCTCTCAACTCCTAATGGTGTGGGAAACTGGTTTCACAAGGCTTGTGTTGAGGCTGAATCGGGCGCAAACAATTTTCAGCTAACCACTCTTCCATGGGATGTACATCCGGATAGAAACGAAGAATGGTATAAGAAAGAAACGCGCAACATGTCTAAGCGACAGATTGCCCAAGAGCTTCAATGCAATTTCAACACTTCTGGCGAAACCGTTATCGATCCAGATTGCATGGAATGGCTTTTAACCATGGTTAAGGAGCCTAAGTATCGGACAGGGTTTGATCGTAATTTTTGGATTTGGGAAGAATATGATCCGAGTTGTAACTATCTACAAGTTGTTGACGTTGCAAGAGGAGACGGCGCCGACTTTTCTACTTTTCACATTCTCAAGCTTGAAACTCTAGAGGTAATTGGAGAATACCAAGGAAAGGTAACTCCCGATTTATTTGCTAATATGCTCAACCAAGTCGGCCGAGAATTTGGGAATGCAATGATGGTGGTTGAGAACAACAACATTGGCTACACAGTTTTGGATAAGCTGATAGAATATGAGTATCCTAATTTGTATTATTCAATTAAATCTACTCATGAATATATTGAGCAGTATCAAGCAGAAACCACCACATCTGCGGTACCAGGCTTTTCTACTACTATGAAAACTCGACCGCTCATCATTGCGAAATTAGAAGAGTTTATCAGAAACAAACTAATTAAACTATATTCATCTCGCACCATTAACGAGATGAAGACTTTCATTTGGAAAAACGGAAAACCACAAGCAATGAAGAGTTATAATGATGATCTTATTATGGCATTAGCAATTGCATGCTGGGTACGAGATACAGCATTGCAGGCAAATGCTCGAGAATTGAATTATCAAAAAGCTTTTGTGAATGCGATTATCACAACCAAAACTACAATGAATACACAGATTAAAGGACAACACGGATATAAAGGTGACAACATTTTAGATAAAATGACCGAAGCCGAAAAACTGTATGAACAATATAAATGGATTATAAAGTGAGAACATAAATGCCTCCTAGAAGAAACGCAAAAAACCCAGCAAATTCAGATTCAACTCTTTTTAAAGCGTTGACTAGATTATTTTCTGGACCGATTATTAATTATCGTTCACAGTCGGGCCGCAGAATTAGAAGGCAACATTTAGACAAATTTGGTTCAAGATTTAAATCTGCGTCAGGACAACAGTTCAAAAAAGCTCTTTATAGTCCTTTAGATGTTATTGCCACCGATGCAATCGCAAATCAGCGCAGAACTGAGCGCTATGTAGACTTTGATCAAATGGAATACATGCCAGAGATTGCATCCTCCATGGATATCTACTCTGATGAAATGACCACACACTCAGAGCTTCGTCCGATGTTGAACATTAAATGTCCCAACGAGGAAATCAAAGCGGTCCTTACTATCTTGTTTGATCAAGTCTTGAACATTCAATACAATTTGTTTGGTTGGAGCCGCACCATGTGTAAGTATGGGGATTTCTTCCTGTATTTAGACATTGATGACAAGTACGGTGTTAAATCGGTTATTGCTTTGCCTGCAGCCGAAATTGAACGCCTCGAGGGTAAAGACTCTACTAATCCCAACTACGTTCAATATCAATGGAACTCTGCAGGAATGACTTTTGAAAACTGGCAGATTTGCCATTTCCGCATTCTAGGAAATGATAAGTATGCTCCTTACGGCACATCAATTTTGGAGCCAGCACGACGCATCTGGCGCCAGCTAACACTCATGGAAGATGCCATGATGGCATATCGCATCGTTCGCTCATCTGAGCGCCGCGTATTCAAGATCGACGTTGGCGCCATTCCTCCACAAGACGTGGAGCAATATATGGAGAAGGTTGTAACGCAACTTAAGCGACATTCCGTTATTGACCCCACCACCGGTCGTGTCGATTTGCGTTATAACCCGATGAGTATCGAAGAAGACTATTATATTCCCGTTCGCGCCGGCTCTGCGACGGAGATTCAATCACTTGCCGGCGCCCAAAATATCACTCAAATCGATGATATCAAATATCTTCGTGACAAGCTGTTCTCGGCGCTGAAGATTCCTGCGGCATATCTTTCAATGGGCGAAGACGCAGCAGAAGATAAAACCACCCTTGCACAAAAAGACATTCGTTTTGCAAGAACAGTTCAAAGATTACAGCGCGTCATTATCGCTGAGCTTACGAAGATAGGAATTATCCATCTTTATACATTAGGCTTCAGAGGCGATGACTTGCTTAGTTTTGGCTTGACACTTAATAATCCCTCCAAGATTGCTGAACTACAAGAGCTAGAACATTGGAAGCAGAAGTTTGATATTGCTGCTTCTGCCACAGAAGGCTATTTCTCTCGCCGTTGGGTTACAGAACATGTTTTTGGCATGTCTCACGAGGAATTCGTGCGCAACCAGAGAGAAATGTATTATGATCGGAAGCACGATGCCGCCCTTCAAGCTGTGGCAGAAGCAGCAGCGGCCGAAGGGGCCGGCGGCGGCATGGGCGGTGACCTTGGTGGCGACCTTGGCGGTGACTTAGGCGGTGACTTAGGGGGTCCTGAAGAAATGCCGGCCGCTGAAGCAGGGGGAGAAGCTGAAGAAGCTCTTGGCGGTGGCGACGAGTCTGCATTATTGGCAGTTCCTCCCGGTTCGCGTAATGCGCCAAGACTTACGCCAGGAGCTAAAGGAAAAGTTTATCATCCGGTAAAAAGAGATAAGCGCGCTGGAACTGGTCCTCGAACGCGCTCATATGCAGCAAAAAGAAGCGCCGAAAAGAGTAGCGCCACAATGAGAAATGTGTTTCCAGGCTCAGAGATTAATAGTTTGGCGAAGCCAGCTGGAATTTCAGTAGGTATTTATGAGGAAGACCAATCTATTTATAAATTGAGAGAAGAAACAGAAGAAGACAAACTGTTTGAAACTAGTGAATCTGTTCGTATGCTGCTTGAAGGCTTAGAGAGCAAAGAAAATATATTGGAGCACAAGAATGAAAATAAAGCATAATAAAAAGAGAAACACTGCTTTTGTTTATGAGGCACTTATAAGAGAAGCAACTGTGGCAGTCCTTAGAAGTGAACACGAAAAGAAAGATAAGGTGATTTCCATTATCAGAAAACATTTTCAAAATGGAAGTGTGCTTAAAACAGATTTAGAATGTTATCGTTCTTTATACGAGAATCAGAATGTAGATCAAGCTACTTCTGAAAAAATTATAAAAGAGTCTCGTTTACAGAAAAGACTCATTGACGAGTCCGCCTTGTTTAAACAGCAGACAGCATTAATTCATGACATCAATAAGGAAATTTCATCGAGTGTTTTTGATAATTTTGTTCCAAGCTATAAAACGCTAGCGACAATTGATCAGATATTCTCCACTAAAATCTCTCCAAAGAATCAAGTGATTTTAGAAAGTGAAATTATCACTCGCATGACGAGCGAAAAACAGGAGAGTAATTTAAAAGTTCCGATTGATAATATTACATATAAAACTTTTGTTACAAAATTTAACAATAAATATGATAACGAATTACTAGATGAACAGAAAAACCTTTTAACATATTATATTGCTTCTTTTTCAGATAACGCTTTGGCACTAAAAAGTTTTTTAAACGAAGAGATTGGCCGCCTCAAAACAAAACTTGTGGCAGCCAAGAAAGCCGAAGAAATTAAAGCAGACAAAGAGATGCTTAGAAAGACAGAAGAAGTTATAGCCAAATTACAATCTTTCTCCAAAGAAGGTCTCACAGAAAACGTACTTTTAACAGTCTTAAAGACTCAAACACTAGTCGAGGAAATCTATAATGGCAATCACGATTAGAATTGGCGATGAAGCCAATAAAAAACTTGTCACTCTCGAGATGGATGTTCGCAAAAGTCTCAATGGAGATCTAATGATTTTTGATCATGGCGACATTGACATTGTTCTATCGAGTGCTAAGAATAAAGTAGTTATTTTTCCTAAAGAGATTATGTCGGATTATGTTTATGGCGCCCAAAATCGCCTTTTCACTTTTCTTAGAAAAAGAGGAATACTGATACCCGAATCCATCCAAGCAGGTTCTTTTTATGGCTCCTTCGAAGGAACAATAGAAACCCCCAAGAATGAAGATGTGAGCGGCGCCAAAATGGCTCTTATTAATATTGCCAATTTTATTGACGAAGAACGCCCCTACTTTGAATCTACTGAAGCTATTATCTCTATGACTGACGACGAATTCGTTGACCCAGACAACGAAGACTCTACGAAGCTAGGAGAGGTACCTCAATCAGTCAAACAAGGTTCTATTCGCAAGGGCTTCATCAGAGATCCTTATGCGTTGAACTATCTGTATACCATATAGGAGCGCTTCTTGTGTCTGAGATGAAATTGATAATGGAAAGGTGGGGCGGCTTTCTCAAAGAAGATGTCAGCAAACCACAAACATGGGGAGAGTTATCTCAAAACATCATACTTTCACAGGCTGCAACCAAGTGGCCTCGACTTGGCAAGGCGTTGGTAAGATTTGGAGTCAAGATAGCGACCGGTAAAGCCAAGGGGGTGTTGACTGCTATAAAGGGAGTGGAGGATATTTTAGATTTCATTCCAGACGAGATACAAAACAAGCTTGAACAAGGCGCCGAGGATGCCACAGAGTGGTTAGCAACCCAAGCAAAACAACGCGGCGGACAAATTGGGGCGTTTATAGTGGACGATGTGATGGGAATGGATGATTCGCTAACCACAAATCTGCCTGGATTCGATCAATTGAATTTGGAAGATGAGTATGAGAACCTTATCGACAAGGAAAAACTTAGAAAATGGGCCCGCACTATCATGCAGCATGCCCAGTCTGTTAATCCAGATGACCCGCTCCCCAATTTGAATCAGAAATTAGAAAAGGATTTGCAGAGCGCGCTGGGAGCACACCCAGATATAGATCCGCCGGATATTAGGAAATAAAATGGAATTACTAATATTTATACTTTGTGCTTACGGCCTCACTCAAATTCTTGTTTATGGTAAGATTTTTGAGCGCTTTAGACCGAAGAGGGGAACGATAGGACAACTCTCAAGATGTTCCATGTGTGTGGGCTTTCATGTTGGTTGGTTTTTGATGTTACTTTCTCCATTTACAGAACTATTTAATTTTGATGTAACTGTAACTAATTTCTTTCTTCTTGGGTGGCTAGCGTCTGGAAC
>NZAS01000203.1 GCA_002686195.1 Candidatus Pacearchaeota archaeon
TGCCCTCTTCGACAAGATGCTCGGACGTAAGCGGGAACCCGCCAAAGTGCTCGTCGCTGACGGCAACGGTGACTTTAGCTTCGCCAGAGTTCGTCACTGACAGCCACACTGGCCAACCCATACCGCAAGCCGTTTTGAGCTAATAAGGCGCTCAGAAGCCACGTCAGACCCCCTCAACGGGACGCTAGACGTAGCGTCAAGAGGCGTCAGACTGACACCGGCCTTGCCACCGTAAGGGACAAGCCAATTTGATACCTGTTTGTACTGAAGCGCAGGTAGCAAATTGTAGGAAAGTTAAAGTACGGACCTAGCTTGACCTTGCTTCAGTCCTAGCGGCTGGTAGGGTCGGGAGCGCTCCGAGTGCAAATTTTGTACTTACAGAGACTTGAAGTCATCTTAAAGTATCTGTAAGATAACTGACACCGGCCCTACTTACAGAAGGAAACGAATCTTAAACATCGCTCAGAAGGGGATGGGACAATGGCTAAGAAGCGCAAGAAGTCGCAGCCGGTGACGATGCGACGTAAGGAAAGCAACGTCATCACGATCCACATAGACCCGACCAAGGCAGCGATAGGCCATCGTAGCCATGTGACGGGGACCGGTGCGCACTTAGATACCCGCACCCGGAGGCGACGTGTCCGGTCGGCAGCGGTGCGCCATGCCATCGCTGATTCCGGTGGCTGACACCGGCCTGTTGAGTATCTCGAAGAGATACTCAACAGTGGTCAACACCGCTGTGAGCCGCTAACTGACACCCGGAGACTGAAACATGACCGACTTTGAAGGCATTGATACAATCACCAAAATGTTCGCTCTTGAAGTCATCCAAGGTGACGACAAAGGCGTGTTTGGTGGATTCAAGGGATTCGTCGTTCCACCGTCCTACATTTTTCACTACCAGCGTGCGGCGCTGTCACTGACGGCACGAGTGACTGTGGCGACGGCAAATCAAAAAGAGTTTGACAAGTCAATTCCGACCTTGACGCCCGTTTGTTTCATCGCAAGCGTATCGTCCATCGACGATTCCGGCGTGTCTTTCTTCGGTCCAGCCGAAGCAAAGGACAAAGCATTCAAGCGACTCGAAGCGTTCCGCACACTGATTGACGAATGGCACCCGTTTATGCCTGCCACACTCGAAGAACTTGAACAGTGGGGGCGACGAAACGGCATTACTGTGGACAAGTGGTAGACTGACACCGGCCTTACTGTTGTACCAAACGAACGTAGCCAACACGAAAATGGACCAATTAGCTGCAACCAACCGGAGACCAAACGATGGCAAACGAACTCATTCCTATCGACGACGATCAAGTGCGTGACTGCTTGAAACGCAAGGGTAAGCGCAACGTGCGTCGTGAAATGCGACAACTGCAACTCACCGCCTATGTCATGGTAGGTGGCGGGATGCTCGGGGCCAGCGCTGCTCGTCAACCCAAGGACTTTTATGTTGACGCTCGCTGTGCCAAACGACCATACGGAATCAAGGCAATCAAACAAGTGACAAGAGTGCTCGCTCTGCACGCTGAGTTTCTCGGACTTGACCCCAACAGCATTCCCGATGAACCCGGCAAGTCGTTCATGGATCATCACAATTGCGGAGTGTTTTAGCTGACACCGGCCTTGCTGGTGTGAGACAAACGAACGGACAAACGCAGAAGTGGAAGAACTGACACCGGCCTGTACGGTGTAACACCCCAACGGAGACCAACGATGTCCGAAACCGTGAACGCACAAGAGTTGAACTGCCAGCTTGTGGACTCAAATCTCGTCTGGCCACTGACCGACGAATGGGAATCCATCCAAGATGTCGTCCGACCGTGGATCGACTGCTGGTTTGACGGCGCTGAAGCCGAGTTTACCGTTCCCGAACCAAACCAACTGGAAGTCGCCGTCAATGACACAACCATCATTAAGATGGAATTGACGCCGACCGCTGCCTATCCGCTCAAGATCGAAGTGCTCGACGACGAAAGTGGCGAGTTTGAGGGCGACTCCTACTCCTATCGCTTTCAGTCTAGTTGACACCGGCCTTGCTGGTGTAACACAACCAACCGGAGACTTGTAATGAGTAACGAACCAAAACTAACCTGCCGACTTCAGGAATTCATGGATGAGGAAGTTGCCAACGAAGCACATGGCGGCGATAGCCCTACTACGCTCGGCACGGCACTTGACTCGCTTCACCAAATGCCCGATGAAGTGTTGGCGGAATTGCTGGGCGAAACGCTCAATGAACTCAACGCACAACCAAGCATTCACGCTGAACTTGAAGCCATGATCCAAGCATGGGGAAGGGACACGGTTTACGAAGATAGCTGGAAACGGCTTGAAGTGTTTCATGCTTTTGAGATTGCTACCGACTCCAGCTACCATGTTGGGGTGTATCGCCTTGAAGCCAAGCGGGATGAACAATTCCAACAACTGTTGGCGTTTCTCGGCGATGACGTGGAGACCACTTCTAGCGGCACCGTCAACGCCGACGAAGTGGAAGCCGCTATCGACCTGATTCGTGCTGGTCAATGGAGCTACTCGCAACGAGTATAGCTGACACCGGCCTGTAAGGCAAACGAAACCAACGGAGGCCACAAAACAACAACGCATCGCTCGGCATGATGAAACCCAACAGTGGGTGCTCGAAACCGACCCCCGACCACATAACGACCGACTCGCCGCTGCCAAGGTCAACTGACACCGGCCTTGCTGGTAGAACAAACCAAACGGAGACAAAACAATGGATCTGCTCGACGCACTCGATACCGGCGATGGTGTTTTGGTCAATGGCCGACGTGCCGTTGTCACTGACATCGGCCTGCGATACCCAAATGATGAGCCAGTTCGTACCGGCTTCTCGTTTGACCATCAAGATTGCCTGTCCGGCGATCAAGGGCGACGACACTTCTTTCAACCCGCTGATCGGATGAATGAAGTTGAAATCGACCCCGAAGGACCATTCTCGCCCTACTACACGTTCATCTGTCATCGCAAGGATTGTGCGTGTAGTACAGGACAACGGCGGGAAATGCACGTCACAACGCTTGAATGCTGCCCCAACTGCTATGGCCCGATCACCCGTGGCGTTCTATTCCGGCACACTGCCAGAATGGCTCAACTCTTGAGAGACGCAACTGACACCGGCCTGTAAGGCAGAACAACCAACCACAACCGGAGACAAAACGATGCCTAAACTCACCGCTGGTGAAAAACTGCGAGCGAAACGAGTAGCCAACAATAGGCTGCAAGCAATGGTGAACAGTAGCGATGATCCCCTCACGCTTATCGCCGCTATCGCTATCTCCGCTCACGCCGAGTTTCCCCAGTACGTTGGACATTGGAACGGCTGGCATGTCGTCACCCTCAAATCATCGCTCACCACCAAAGCTGGCCAAGCCTTCGTCAAAGGGGATGTCGCTCTGCGAAACTTCAGCACAAGCAAGGACGATCAACGGCAAGGGTTCTGTACGCTCTATTCCATCCGCAACGGTTGCGATACCTCAGTCCCCGTCAGTAAGGTGAAGGACTGACACCGGCCTGTAAGGCGTAACAACAACCAACCGGAGACCAAAACAATGGCAATTCGTGAAGGCAAATACTACACCTTCCCGCAAGAGACGTGGGACGAAAGAAAATGTGCCAAGCTCGTCAAACGAGTGGCAAGAGACGGCATGGGAACCAAGTACCCGTTTCCCGGCTATATCGGAAGTGGCGCTTCCATCCCTCCTACTTTCGGCAGAATTCGCTACAATGGTGGCTGTGAACACGACGGCGATTGGTGGGAAGGCGAAATCAGACAGTTTCCGCAACTCGCCGATGGCTACGAAATCATCCACGTTGCTACGTGGGGCTGGCGTATCGTCAAAACTACCATGATTGAATACCACCGTGAACCAACTGCCGCTGAGATCAAGTTCGGCCACGGCGCAACGCACTATAAGGACTTCCGCTCCGATAAGTGCCGCAAGCCCAACGGCGACTTCAAACGCTGGCTCGTCTGCCCCGATGATGGACTCAGATACTACCGCAATTGACACCGGCCTGTAAGGCAACGAAACAACCACCACCGGAGAACAAAACGATGGACGACCGGCACATTGATACCGAAACCGCTGAGAAGTGGCAACGGCTGGCAACGCTGTGGCGTGAAGCCCATGAACGGCTGGAAATGATCCGGCTGGAATTGCTCACCGAACTACACGTCACCGAAGGGCGTGCCCTTCAAGAGATTGGCATGGCGCTTGATGCCACAAGCGGAAACGCCTATATGTTCACCCCGCAATCCGAGTGGACGGGCGGCGACTCCAGCCAAGCGGAAAACTTCAAGTGGCGTGCTCCGCACGTCGTAAAAGCACCAACGCTCACCCGCTGTAACAAGTGCAAGCAAGATACCGGAATCAACACAACTTGCCCCAACTGTGTCGTGCCGACCGTGCCACGTTGACACCGGCCTTGCTGGCGACAACAATACAATACAAATTTTGGATCGGAGCAAAACAATGGCAAGACGTGACCTGTACGCCGTGAAAGAGCATGGAAACGGCCTCAATGCGTGGTGTATCGTCCATATCTGCCGGTCGCTGGCAACCGCCAAACGCCTGTTAGGCACCTGCCAGCCGATTCTCGGCTACTCCCACAAAGCAAAACTCGTTCACCCCGCACAAAATAGTGTCGATCTGTACGTGCTCGCTGGCAACACGATCCATGATTGACACCGGCCTTGCGGTGTAACAACAAACCACAACGGAGACCAAAACAATGAACGAACCGCAAGTGCTCGTCAACGCTACCCTCATCCAGCACCTACGATTGCTGCTGATCCGGCTGGCACAAACCGATGATCGCCCGCCGTCCGAGCGTAAAGTCGCCATCGAACGCCATCGGCAATACTGCGAAGGCTATCTCGGCGTCAAGCGGGATGAACTAGACAGCGAAAACAGGACCGCTGTTGATGGTGTGCTCGTTTCTACCGGCGTCGTCGATGCCAAGATGCTCGCTCCCATGCCTGAATGACACCGGCCTGTAGGGCAGACAACCAACAACCACCAACGGAGATTAACGTCATGCTTCGACACTTTCAGCACCTTCACGACAACCCGCCGCCCGGCTTCAATCCGCACTTCCGGCCCGGCTTCGCTAAGGCTGTCAATGACGCCTACGCTGCCTACTGTGAGAGCGCCGAAGCACCACAAACCAAAGGACCGTCGCCAGTGAGGGCAGCAAGATACGCACAAATCTGTAAGGAACTAGCCCGCAAGTTCCCCTCTCGTGCTGAACTCGCCGCTAACTGACACCGGCCTTGATGGCGTGAGACAACAAACCACCAACGGAGACCAAAACAATGGGTTACAATCCCAAAGCACAACTCGCTGCGAGAATCGTTGCTCGTAACCGTGCCAACGAAGTCGCCAACCAACTGTACGCCGAAATCATCGGAATCTTCCGACCGCTGGTAGGACAGAAAATCGTCAAAGTGGACGGTAGCTTGCTGGGCAAGATAAAAGATCAACTGCCCAAGTGGGACTTCCCCGATGATAAGTTCCCCAAACCAACCGTCATGGTCTACAAAGGCTCGTCCACCTATACCCTTTCTTTCACGGTCAAGACGTGTGCGCAAGTCATCGGTGAAGGCTGCTGTACCTACGAAGAATGCACCGTCTATGTCTGTGACCTCGATGGACAGAACGTAGGTGAGAGAATCTACGATCCGCCCAACGCTCGCACCGACTTCACCGCTGACGAAGTGAACCGCCTGCGGGAAGAGTACAAGACCAAAAAGAAAGCCGCTGACGAAGCCCACTCGGCACTCCACCCCTTCGGTGAGATCGACCGTTGACACCGGCCTGTAGTGCGTAAGGAACTCCAAAACAAAGGAGAACAACATCTACGACCGACACGACACTACCACAAAGCCCGCCCGGCAGTGTGGCGCTACGATGTGATACTGCCAAAGGCAAGAGGACCGCCCAAACAATCCCGATTTGTCTGGATTGACACCGGCCTTGATGGTGTGAGACAATCAACCAAACCGGAGAACAAAACGATGTCCGAGCAATTCATCAACACCGCTGACGATATGGACTGGCTCTTTGAAGTCCATGTCGGTAACAATCTCGCCATAAGCTGGAAGCCACGTAGCGCCGTCCTGTTTGGCAACGAAGATTGTCCCGAACGTATCGACCTGTACCCCCGAAAGAACCCGCTCGTGACCGATACCCCGCTCACTGGCACACTGTATCACGCCAACGTAGCCGGAAATCGGACCCACAACGACAATTATCAGTTCTGTGGTCCGCTGCAAGCCGATGAAGCGCTCCGTATCGACGCTGAAGAACGTGCCAGCGAAGAACTCACAACCGCTGATCTGCTGAAAATGATGCCTTCCAAGTGACACCGGCCTGTAGGGCAGAACGAAACAACCACCAACGGAGACCAAACGATGAACCAACGCCAAGACGTTATGGTGAAAGACCTACTTCACCA
>NZAS01000204.1 GCA_002686195.1 Candidatus Pacearchaeota archaeon
ATGTGAATGGCCTTCAGATGGGAATGGTGGTTATACCTGCGAATGTTACTGCCCCGAATGTGGAGTCTCGTGTTTCGACGATGTTACAATCGCCGACCATGGAAGATGCCGAGACTGTCACAAAGAACGACTGAATAACCTTCAGCCAATATCCGATGCAGAACTTATTGAGATAGCTAAAAGAGGATACGCCGACGATTTCCTTTCAGCCTTCCCTCAGACAAAACAGGATGCCGTGGAACACAAATGTGGAGACACCCTGGCAGACTTCATCGTGATCGAGCTCTTAGAGGGAACAGAAGGAGAAGAAGGCGACGGCGAGGAAAGGTTGAGCCACGCTATGCGACTCATGGAACGATCCATAGAAGGATTAGAAGGCGTAGTGGAAGCCTTATCAGAAGCACAACTGGAATTAAGAAGGTGATATTATGGAACATGAAACCTGTTCAGAATGTGGATTTAAATTAGACCGTGATGAACCGGTAACCATAGAAGGAATCGCAGATGTATATGGTATTACAAGTCTCAATGGTTTTATGGACGAAGGTATTGAATGGATTCCAACAAACAGCACCGACGAAGAATGGCTTTGTCCACAATGTAGAACAAAAAATAAAATTGAATAGAAGGTGATACTTTGAACCTGAAAGAACGGCTACTAAAAGAATTAAGAGAAATAACATCGGAACACGAAGGAGAAGAATACGTTGACGACGTTTACCTAAGCACTTATGAAGGTTCCTTACCAGAAGCTTATATAGGCGACGACTTATTAAAAGAAATACAGCACAAATTTAGGTGGCCCATAAACGCCGTCAGAAGAGTAATAAGAGAAGATTACAATTTAGGATTTACATGGTTAATCGTTGACCCTTCATACGAGGACACCACCATAGTAACAGTTATCAGAGACGACGATCACAAAGTTCTATTCCTCGAATCAATGAAAGCATGGAACTACCACTTCGAAAATGAAGACGAACTCGGATATGCACTTACTCGAATCTATAACAAAATAATGGAAAATATGAGGTGATATCATGGACCACGGAATATATAATGTGAAGAATATCAAAACAATAATGGGTACCGACGGCCTGGCCTACAACGCCACTCTATACAGGGATAAAAAGAGAGTGGCCACCCTCATGAACTCTGGAAGTGGTGGAGAAACCAGCATTCACTGGCTCGACCATAAAAAACCAAGAGTTGAAGTCAAGAATAAAGTTAAAGATAAGGTGTACACTTTTAACGGTACACCCGAAGAGAAGTTGCTCTACGACTACGTCAACACCCTCCCAAACGAACCCTGTGAATACTTCAAGGAAGGCCTCGAAGTTTCAGTAGACTACTTCGTAGGCGATCTCGTAGAAGAAACTGACGAAAACAACCGCTTCAAAAGAATGTGCAAGAAGAAAACCCTCGTCAGAATGAAAGAAGGAGACCGAAATCTTAGTGTGTTCAATATACCTTACGACCCGAACAGCAAGAAAATGATTCTTAAGGAATACCCAGATGCCTTTGAATTCATAAATGAAAAATACCTATAAGGTGATAACGTGAAGTTTGGAAGAAAATTCAACTCCAGATACAACCGAATGGACCTATCTGAGATCCCGTTCATAAAGGACAAAAAAATCAAGCTCCTGATATTCCGGAATTCGCAACTGAGAGGACGTAAAAACCCTATAATTATGCCCTTCACACGGGTTATTCATACCGAGTCCGAAAGGCGAACCCTGGGAACCCATAGAGACTTCTACTGCCTCACCTGTGGAAGAGAACACGAGATTCCAGAGGATGCACCAATAGAGGTAGAAGAACCCTACACCTGCGAGAAATGTGGAAACGACCTCGCTTACGAACACGCATTTATCATCCACACCCCTATCAGACATGGACAGCTATGGGTGATATGGGAAGACTATAACATGATAGGCGAAGGTGGTCCTGATATCCTATTTGAAAACCTCGTAGAACTGCATCCCGAACTCAAGGAAGTAGACTACCACAAAGACTTCTTCAAGTGGGAAGTCGAAAAGTATGGTTATCGAGCTTGTGAGAGGAAAGAACGCACTGGATACTGGGAAGGATACCGAAAGGTAAAATTGACACCGAAGGCATAGGTGATATCTTGAGTACGCATGGAGATGTAGGCGAGTGTCCCAGATGTGGTTATTACACTCTGAGCTATAACTACGACACGAGTTCCCACTTTCAAGATGGCCATTGTGCCAAGTGTGGTTACACATTTTGGACAGCAGAAGAACTAATGAATCAACAAGCCATCTACGATATCAGGCAGGAAGAAGATTGGGACTTCAACGAACTCACCGATGAGGATAGAAAGAAATGCGCCGAATTTGATAAAGCAAATGGATTAGACAAACCTCCACACCTGGATATGATACTTCAAGATGCCTATGATGGCGACAGGAAACTACAAGCAAAAGCAGTTCATGAAAGGCATGGCATAGGAGTAACCATCAAGGGATACGGCGATGCTCTAACTGAAGATAGCCATGGTTCACCCATCTTTATCGAGAACCGTAACGGCAAACTCTTTGTATGTATCTGGGCCGACATCAACCAGGAAGATCCCACTCACGTTATAGACATGAGTGAAGCTCTGGAAAACAATAGAAAAGAAAGTGAAGAAACCAAATATTGTCGTAGATGTGGCACGAAATTACAAATAGAAAAGGAACTCGATTATCCTTATTACTGCCCCGAATGCGACGAAAATATGTACGAATTTGAGACCGAAAACAGGAAGTGATATTTTGAGTGGAATGAATATAGAGTTAACCGGAACAACGCAATATTATTCTGTTGAGATTCCCGAAAAGGACCTCGTAGTAACGGCGACCTATATGGAGGACGCTAATTCAGGAACAGGGGAATGGGATTTCCTCGTAGTCGATGGCGACGAGAACGATTTAATCGACGAACTCGAAGACGACATCGCAGAGGAAATCAAGAAGTTAATATAAGGAAGTGAAAATACGGCCAGCAGATCGAGTAAAAAGAAGAAAAAGGCCATGCGAGAAAAGTTGAACTTGAAACCCAAAGATAAAAAACAGCGAATAAAGTGGAAAAATAGGACCGAAGAAGACAAGCAAAGAATAGTCAAAAAAAGAAATGATGATATTATAATGAAGGGCAAGGTAAAGGAAGGAATCGAAATAGTCATGTCTGGTAGAAGGAAACAAAGCATGAAAAAGTACAATGATTTGCTTCTGGCTCACGAAATACCATTGCTCTGTTACCAACATGGATGGGTGAGTTCCAAACATTATACCATCATCGGGAACCTCGTAATAGAAGGGTATTGCCCTGAATGTCGATCTAAAATAAGTAGAGTCATCAACATTCTCTCTGAAGGGGTTACGATAGGTGTTACCATAGCATATCTAATACAAATGAATCGCCTCACGGATAAACGAGAGATGAGTCAATGAAAAAAGGAAAAAAATCAAAAAAAGGAAAAAAACCAAGAGGAACTAAGAAGCAACAAAAGAAGCAAATCAACGCACCAACACTGACCCCCACGAGAGCCGTGTATGTTGGAAACGGTGTGTACAAATCCAAGCATTACAATCCCGGTCAGACGAACAGAGATGGCAAGAAATTCACCAAGCACAAGAAATGCTTCGGATGTAAAAAACGCCTAACCAGAAAAGAATACGACCAACTGGGTTACAGGAGAAGAATTAAACGAAGCTTCATATTCACCAAAAGAAGTAAAAAATGTAATATGGGATATGAAAGAATATGTTGATAAATTAGTTGCTGTTGGTGAAGATTATAGTATATTTCAGAATGCCAAAGCATCAGCTAAAGCATTAAAACAAATTAAAAAATTGTTGAAAAATGTGGGGTAATTGATATGAAACTAACAAAATCAAAATTAAGACAAATCATAAGAGAAGAAATTCAGAAGTTGAATGAATACGATGAATGGCGTAATACAAGAATACAAGCTAAAAACATATTCAGGATGTTGAAACAAAAATATAAAAATAATATACCTAAAATGAAAAAGGGTTTAGAACTTATTTTTAAGCAAAATAAAACAAAATCCGACCAACAAGAAATAATGTGGCAAGAATTTAATAAATATTTTAAGGTGAAATAAAATGAAACTAACAAAATCAAAACTCAAAGAAATCATAAATGTTACGATTGTTACTAAGGAGGGATTATTTTGAATGCGAAAGAAATGACAGATGAAAATCTCATAGAAGAACATGAAGCAGTCGACCAGGCAATAGAACAAATAGGGTGTTTTGGCACTAACGACCTTCATTGGCGTAACGCCCTTGAAGACGAACTTTATGATCGCGGTTATCAAAGAGAAAATAAAGTCGAGTGGTGGAGACCTGATAACTACGAGGAGGATGTTTGTCCCAAATGTGAGGAACAGATGGAAGAAAACAATGATGGCACCGAAATAGTCTGTGAATGTGGTTTCAAAAGACGCATATTCCCAGAACCAGAACCGGAACCAGATTACAAAAAAGGCTATCACATCCTCGCTAAATACTTTGATTCAATATCCGATGAAGAGAAGCCAAAAGTAGATGCCCTACTCAAAGAATGTGGACTATAAAGGAGGAATTATTTTGAGTGACAGATACTATACAATAACATTGGACCTGGATGCAGAATTCCTAAAAGAAGAAGTACAAAAACTTGGTTATGAGGGAACCGATGAGCAAATAGAAAGATTGGCAGACCTCATACAAGAAGAAGCCGGACTCTTTACATGGGATTATGCAGAAAAAATAATCATATCCACAATCGAACAAATGAAAGAAAATGGTACCAAACTATGAGGTGATATTTTGTGCCGATGGATAATAACGAATGACATAATTGATAAAGGCAAATCCAATGGCCTTATTCTCACTGATGGACGTGGTGAGAAGCAAAGAATGGAACATCGGTTCCGTATGCTCGATGGAGATGGTGAAGTTTACTTCGAAGGTCTCATTGACGACGACTCTAATTTCGCTCCTCTTGATGTTTGGGGTATCAACTACGGTTGTACGAGTATGCAATTCTGGAACTACGACACCCAACAATGGGACGAACTCTAAGGAGGTGTTCATTTGAAAATAGAAGTACCTAAAGACGATTGGTATAAAGATATATTGGGAAAGAAATTCGGAGATTGGGAATTCGATGGTACCGCAGATTTATCCGGTTCATGGTCATGGACTAATGAAAAGAAAGATATCATGCTTATGGCTACATTGTTTTGGGAAGGAACATCATGTATACCGATACAAGATTCCACAGAGGACAAAGATTTCTTCGACGAGATCGAGCTAACAAAAGATGAAATCGAGAACATGACCCCGGAACTTTATTTCAATAAAATGACCGAATACCTCAAGAACTATGGAAAACCCAAAATCGAAACAGAAAAAGAGCCCATAAAAGAAGACCTACACCTGAAGTTCAAAGCGGTAATAACAATAGATGCCTTCGATGAGATTGGGCAATACCCAGAAGAGGAAGATATGGCCCAACACCTTGAGAGCTTCGTCTTAGGACTCTTCGATGACGAATACGGCCCCACGTTCGAAAACTACTTCCACTTCGAGATCGTAGAAAGAACCGGAATCGAATTACCAAAGGGTATCATGAAGGTCTGGATAGAATGTGACCGGCCTATGGCTGGTTGGCAATACAAAAACGGACCAGTCTATGAAGCCAGTAAACTTAGGGACAAGGACACCATCATAAGAGAACTCACAGACCATGATGTTGCCCAAGGCATGTTCGTTCTCAACTACCTACTCTCACAAGGAGGAAAAGTAATAGGAACACACAACGCTACCACAGGCGGTGTTTGTACCGGTGTAATAGCACTGGTAGATATGGGACAATAAAGAGGTGATATTTTGTTATCTGAAGCAATAGAAAACGCAATGAACTTCCATGGGCTAATCCCTACGGACATTAACGAAAACTGTGGAACCGTCTGGTTCACCGATAAAGAAACTGGAAAACGATACTTTATCATGATTGAAGAATGCGAAAACACTATCGAAGGAGACGAAGGAGGTGAAAAAGTGGAACCAAGAAGAGAAGAAATATTTGGAATGACACTCGAAATCGAATGTGATGAAGACGAATTCGAATTCAACCAACTGGCCCAAGCCAGAGACCTTATGAACATCCATTCCATTCCCCAAGAAACCCAAAAGAAAATACATGATTGTATTTGTAGAGCATTATTTCTTTTAATAAGTCGTTGCCATACAGGATATTGTTGAGCAGTCATGGGAAGGAACCTATCAGGTGTACTATGTCGAAGAAAGCAAATATGAAAATGATGGCATAGCCGTCGATAA
>NZAS01000205.1 GCA_002686195.1 Candidatus Pacearchaeota archaeon
AGTCATCATCGTCTGCCGTGTCTACCGCAGAGTCATCATCGTCTGCCGTGTCTACCGCAGAGTCATCATCGTCTAGAGGCCCTATAGCATCACCTATGATTCCTACGCTATCCTCTGTGTTATCCTCTTTTTGATTATCATTGTTCTTTGTATTGTCAACGCAACCAATCAGCAGTCCCAACAATATGGGAATTATAATCTTTGTTTTCATTGTTATGCCCCTTTCTTAATTAATGATACTATTATTTAAAAAATAACAATAATAAAATTATTGACTATTAATTTTAAAACAATATACAATGAAGCTCAAACAATCAATAACCGCAAAAGATATCCACAATGCAGCCGATAAGGCTGGAATAGTATGGGATGATGACAATGTGTTTATGTTGATCTCCAAAGAGATAACAAACAAAGAGCATCTTGATGATATGGATTCAAATGAATTAAATGCAATGTTGTTTGAAATTGAGAATAATCCTGCCCCATTTACCAAGCAAGCTCATTTTGTTCCTGGAAAGTTTAAATTAAAAAGCAAAAATGAAAAAGACAAACCAGAGTTTGAACACTTTAGAACAAACCATGATTATACGGGAGAAGGCTATCTCGACAAAGTTGAGCGACGTTTAAAAGCTTTGTCAAAAAATCTTAGAAAGAAAAGACATTCGCAAGAAGCAGATGAGTTAGATAAAATGGTAAAGTCTGTTAGGCCTAAAAAGAAAAAGAAATAATTTATTCAACTGATTTTGACACAAGCCCAGAAGCAGGAAGCTCATAGAAGAACAGGTCTTCATCTGAGTCATAATCTTCTATAGAGCCAATATTCTTTCTTTTTTCTTTATCAAGAAGAGAGTCTAATAATTTATTTGGAGAATTCTCTTTATCATATTCATCTTCAGACATTCCTATTATTGGAAAGCCAGCCAATAGTCTTTCTTTCATTTTGATACCCATCTCGTGTCGCTCAATAGAGTATGGCAAATGATAAACGCGAGGCTTTGAATCATCATTATCTTTAAAGAATTCCCAGGTACTTTCTTCTTCTGTTTCTGTTTCGCTTATATCATTAACCCAAAGATAAACACCGCCGTCATCATTCAAAGAATCATTGGGCTCTTTTACCAAGATCCAATGAACTAAAAATCTATCGGGCAAATCTTGACCTGAAGGCCATCCATACAAATTTTCCAATGACCTTTCTATGTTTAAAGAGAACATAAGGGTTGCAAAGATGGCAATCATTTTTATAGTCCACTTTCCTTTCGCCCCGATGACAAACCAAAGCAAGACTATGCTTAGAATTATATATATAAATGTTACTTCCATATTACCAAGCATTCCTTGTGAAAGATTTGGGCAACTCATTTATGGAAACCACATCTCCATTTGAATTAAGAATAAACCTACACACAGTTTCTTCTTGACCAGACTCATTTAATGTTATGGTCTTTGAAACTATTGTACTAAATGGATTTATTTTATCTATAGTTACTAAAACCGGAACGGGAACTCCCTCCCTCTTAGAATAAGCATGTACATTTACCACGTATTGCCCAGATATAATCCCCCTTATTGTAACCATCTCTCTGTTATCATCATACTCCACCATTCCAAGCTCTGTTTGAATTCTGTCATTTGAATTGCCTAAGTCATCTCTGTCTAAGTGCATCAAACCTGCTTCTTGTTTTTTGAAATAAACTATATTTCCAAAAGGATCTTCAACATATAAATCAATATCATCATTTATATCCTTTGGCCAACTAGCTGTTATTAGAAACTCAGCTTTAATATCTATTTTTTTATCATCATTATTTGGACTTATAACTAGCAATGCAATTGCAAATAACGCTACAAAACAAAGTAGTGTATTAAATAGCAAATCTAAAAATGCTAAATTTGAATGATAACTTCTTTTCATTTTATATATTTATCTATAGAATAACTTAAATTGAAACATTGTATTTTTAATAATACGCTGCTTATTAGTCCTGTCAAAGTTGTATATAAAGCAGCAGACATTCCGGACCCAAGCTCTTTTATAAGATCTTGTATAGTACTTATATTTTCTATATCTAAATTTATAAAGCCTCCCAGCATTGCTATAAACCCAATAACGGTTCCTATCATGCCTATTGTAAGAGTGAGGTCACTAATAAACCATCCAGCCTCTATTTTATGATCTAATTTCTTTATAGAAACAGTTGGTATTCTTATCTGATTAATTAACTTATTAAATTGTAAAGTTTGTGCTCCACACCATATAGAAGTTGTGAGCAATAAGAATAAGTTTATAAAACTTAATTTTGTAAAATCATTATCCCATACTTGATCCAAAAGATTAAAGGAGTAAGCTTGTGTGAATAATAATAATATTAAAACGAACATAAGCCACCAACGTAAAAATACTTTATATTTTGTCATGACTATATTTAAAACTCCCACTTTCGTCTTTTAAAATGATCAGGATTAAGTTTTATAAAATCATCTTCAAGCAATTCATTTATAGATAATACTTTATAGCTTAGCTTTGTGCCAGATGTAGGTATAGCAAACCTAGCGGTTTCTCCTACTGCATCGACAACAATCGCATCACTAAGCTCATCTTTTAGTTTTATAGTTACAGTTGTCGCCGTATCTTTTAAGTTATCTAATACAGCCATAATCTTCCATCTATTTTGAATCCTATCACTATTGCTCTCATAAGCCCTTCTTGCAGACTCTCTCTGTCTGGCGTATTCTTTATGCTGCTTAATCCACGCATCTCTTATCTCTTCATCCCTTGGGGTCTGTGTGCCTGATCTCCACCTTTCTTCTCTTTCCCTTGCTAGATTCTCGGCCCATGCTGCTTGCCTTCTCTCACGCTCTGCATATGCCTCCCACTCTGGATCTCCCGGCCTTGGAGGGCCGGTATCATAATCCCCATATTGATCTACAAAATCAGGGTGAGGAAAGCCTTGGTTATTATTTGATCGATCAGAAACAGGGCTTGACAGCCTTCTTAAGATGCTTGTTTCCTCGCCGGTCAATACTCCTCCAAGAAAGTCCTCTGAGTCAAATGTTTCTTGCTCTTTTTTTCCAAGAATCATTCTAGCCAACTCTTTGTATCCAAACTCTGGTTTGTTTATATCATTTAATAATTTATAAAGATTTTTAGCAGCTACAAGTCTTTCGTTTTTATTATTGTTTTTATTAGGATTTGCCATATTAAAAAGCTGCTCTGCTCTTTCCGTTGTTTTGTATGCAACTTTTTTAAATACAGAATATAAATAATTAGATTCTTTTACAAGACCCCTATCTGTAAGTTCATTTATTATATAAATCAAATCTTTTGTCATCATCAACTCCAGGTAATATCTACTTTTTATTCATTAAATTAGTATAAACTATTCTCCACATTTGCAGATATGATCTTGGCATATAATTTTTTAAATTCGGTTTTGGCATCGACTACTCCAAAATGTAGAATAATATCTTGAAGGGAGAAAAGAAATGAGTTTGTTCTTACGAGTCAAAGCAAGGTCTAGACTGCTTGGCAGCAAAGAGTCTGATGAAATCCTTATTGCGGTTGATCAAATTCGCAAGATTGAAACATCTGGTGGTGAATCAGGTTGTGTTATAACGCACGGCACCCCTCCAGAGACAACCGTTTCTGAAACTGATGCTGATGTGCTGATTGCGGCCAGTGTCATTGACCTACGGAATAGAGCAAGATAATAGTTGCCATTGTCTATTGTGCGTATAAACATAATAGAATATCGGCTCCTAGCTCAATCAGGTTAGAGCATCGCTCTCATAAAGCGCAGGTTCTGGGTTCAAATCCCAGGGAGCCGACCATTTATAGATTCAAGTATTGTCGCTCAATATTTGAAATTAGAAGGAGAGGAATGTTGGTGTTGCCTTATTTTTTGTTTTGGTTGGACAATAATAAGGCGGGCGGGTATCAACACAGAGTAGTCTACATCTAACAATAGGAAGAAAAATGGGAAGCAAGGTTCAAAGACAAAATCAACATATGCGGCGTATTAGCAGAAAGATTCGTCAATTTACAAAGAAGGGCAAGTCTATCGCAGGTCTTGAGAAAGAGCTGTCTTATATGTTGGAAGAAGAACGTCCTGCCTTCAAAACAGGTCGAGAAGTAGATCCAAGGTTAAAGAGGTTTGTCCGAAACTAACCACCATTCCCCGATAGCTCAGTTGGTAGAGCAGGTGGCTGTTAACCACCTTGTCGTAGGTTCAAGTCCTGCTCGGGGAGCCATATTGTAATAAAGGTTTTATCTATATCTTGATATCAATATTAAGATATAGATTTTTATTTTCTGTTAAATGGAGTATATAATGATTTTTTGGACACTTATAATTATTGCCATATATATGGCCTTCTTTAAAAGAATTGCTAAAGCAACTCTGCGAGATATGTTTAGGATTTGTTATGCCTAAGATTTCTAGAATAAACAAAAAAGATATAGATGTAAATGGCACATGTTATATGGGAAGTATATCTGCTTCATATTCCATGCTAGTTGAAAAGTTTGGTCATCCAAACACAGGTTGGGATCCGCTGACTGACGTAGAGTGGCATATTGAATTTGAAGATGGAAGCGTAGCGACTATATATAACTGGAAAGATGGTTTTAATTATTGCGGAGAAGATGGGAGTCCAGTAGAAGATATAAAGCATTGGCATATCGGAGGGCACAGTCCGGCCATAGAGTCTTGGATAAATGATTATGTTTTAAATGCTTGGCCAGTGTTTGATGAAGTAAGACAAGAAGCGCAATATTAGCTGCCACCTTAGCTCAGTTGGTAGAGCAGTTGCTTTGTAAGCATCAGGTCGTCAGTTCGAGTCTGACAGGTGGCTCCATAAGGTTTGATGGAGAAACAAAAGAAGATGAAATTTAGGGGCCGCAGATTCATGACCTGTGGAAAAGACGAACAGGAAAACAAAGAACCTATGTGCTTATTAGCTTGCCGGATTCGTTCACATATGGTTATACTGAGAGTGTCTTCATAATAACGGCAGTCAGAAGATTACTCGTAACCTTTTTTCGTTCCCCTTATTTTATATAGGAATAAATATGCGCAAAGATATGGACAAGGTTCTTGTTACTACACCTCGTGTTGGGTCTAGTATTAAGAACAGAGAAATAAAAGAAGCAAGAAGAAGCGCAAGAGAGGGAGATTACGATAATCTTCCCAGCTATTCATCCATGAAGCCAAAGACAGGCGGTTGGGATGATAGAAAAAGTCTTAACGAATATCTAAACCCTCTTGTTCGTTATCTTGCAAAAAACTGTGGACGACCCTGGGATAAGGTTTATTCTGAAATATGTGAGAACATGGACCGCAGAGGAATTGTTCAAGCCCATATCTTTCAACACTTGTTTGATTACGTTGAACGCAATCCTGTTTTTAAGGATGGTAAGCCACATAGCACAGGCTATGGAGGCTTGAATCGTTTGTATAAAAATGGATGGAGTTTTTATGTAGATAAAAACGGAACGCTTAAAGAGCCGAAAGAAAAGCGCCCACCTTGGAGGGAGAAGAAAGACAATCCAAACCTTATTAAGACGGATGATGAATCTGTCCTATTTCTCAAAAGAGATAACGATGCCACTTGGTTTAGGGTTTCTTTGGAGGATTGGCCTGATGTTGCTTTGTCTGCATATTATGTTTACGAAGGCCCAAAGTGGGTTATTGATATTTTGGGTACCAATAAAGTTAGTGGCCGTAAAGTTGTATTAAATACTCTTTCCAAGAAGGAAAAGAAAGCCATTGGTATTAAATGAAATACTTTCGCATCGAAGCCTTGGTTGATGACCAGGCAGAAACGATTTTTATAGAAGCTTTAAAGTTTTCAAAAAAACGTATAAGAAAAATCTTAAAAGAAGTCCATCCAGAATGGAATATAAAAACAATTAAATCAGTTGATACTTTATCAGATAAAGAAAGGAAGAAATAAATGGATGATACATATGTTTATGTTACTGTAAAGCTACACCTCAAGCCTGGACAAACGGAAGATTCTATTCAAGAGATTATTCAAGAGTGTGATTATAGCTTTGTTCATAATGATATTGTTGAACATGAAATTGTTGAAATTATTGATACACAAATACCAGAAGAAGAAACCTCTCTTGAGGTAGACTTTGTTGATCCATTTGATGTATCTGATTTGTTTTTTTGGAGATTAGAATGAATACTCATGATTACAGCGCCAGAGAGTGGGGTCGCAATTATAACATACTCGGAACAGAAGATGAAGGTCTGTCCATTAGAATTGCTGGTTGGGGAGGGGGCATTTCCAATAATGATTATATTATCTTGAAAAACGGAAACGATACAACCCGCTATCAAATAGAGAATATAGAATATAAACGTGATCCTCCAGATATGTGGTTTGCTTCGGCCACCTTTTCGCCAAGAGAAAGTTAATAACTTTTTTTAAAACTACTTTCTACATCAACTATACCCTAAGTGGATAGTTTTGTAATTTCACAGAGGCAGACAATGGACGGAGTAAATAATGGGTCCTAAATTTTTTCAAACAATAATGGGTCAAAGGTTCTTTGAAGGAACCGTTCCGGCTGTTCTTAAACAAATTAAACAACTTAATGATAATATCGAAAGACTAAATGAAAATTTGGAAAAGCTTTTTGAAGAAAGGCTTGACAGCGATGGAAAAAAGGAAGATTAGAAATGGGTTTTTTTAGCTGGAATTGTAATGAGTGTAAGCATCCTATGTTAAGCGTTTATGCCACGAACGAAACTAATTCGTGGATGAACAATGTTACCATTGTTAGGCCAGGACGTGACCCTATTCATGGGAGTTATGATGGATATGGTAGGGTAGATTGTTATGAGATCAATTGGGATGATGGTTGCTGCTGTTATCACGAAGCATGTTGGACTAAAGCCGGAAAGCCTACTGCGTGGGTAGAGTCTGATTATGCCGACGATCAAGGCTTCTTCTTTGATGATCCAGAACATGATATGGAGTGTCCACTATGAGCAATACACAAGAAGTATATGATATTCAGCTTTCCTTAACAAGAGGGGAGGCAGACCTGCTTTTAGACGCTCTTGAAGCGTATGGTTTAGAGGCGCATAATTCTGCTGCATATACCGGAAGCACAGACGAGTTAAAAGTTGTAGATTCAGTTGACAATATTGTGTCTATGATTACGCTTTGTGTGGTAGAACAAGAGCCTTCTGTCGAAGAAGGCATTGATTTTCAAAATAAAAGCAAATGGCTTTACCATAAAGGCGGCTGATTAAACATGGGGAATTAGCTCAACTGGGAGAGCAACGGACTTTTAATCCGTAGGTTCAGGGTTCGAGTCCCTGTGGACCCACCATTTGAATATAAGGACAGAAAATGAATGAAGAAAATGATAAGAAACTCGTTAAGGCATTTCCCCTCCTCTATGGAGACAGGAACGCACCGATGCAATCAACCGCTAT
>NZAS01000206.1 GCA_002686195.1 Candidatus Pacearchaeota archaeon
AAGTTTCAAACTGCCGGCAACTTAGTCAAAAAAGTTAAGAGCATTATGAAACAGCTTCCCGATTGGATTCGGATTGCGGAAATTAGTGTAGATAACCGCAACTCTTTTGAGCTTTCTAATGGCTCCTCTATTAAGGCGGCTTCTACCTCCGGAGACGCCGGGCGTTCGGAAGCCTTGTCGCTGCTTGTGCTTGATGAGGCCGCTCACATTGAAAACCTAGACGAGTTGTGGACCGGTCTGTATCCCACGCTGTCTACAGGCGGGCGCTGCATTGCCATTTCAACGCCCAATGGAGTGGGAAATTGGTTTCATAAAACATGCACCGACGCAGATGCAGCGGCAAACAATTTTAATTTAACGACGCTCCAGTGGGACATCCATCCGGATCGAGACGATGATTGGTTTAAAAAAGAAACCAAGAACATGTCTAAGCGCCAGATAGCTCAAGAGCTGATGTGCAATTTCAACACTTCTGGCGAAACCGTTATCGAGCCGGCATGTATGGAGTGGTTACATACGGTAGTAAAGGAGCCTAAATACCGGACGGGGATAGATCGTAACTTTTGGATTTGGGAGGATTATGATCCGAGTTGCAACTATTTACAAGTCGTGGATGTGGCTCGTGGCGATGGTGCTGATTTTTCGACGTTCCACATCATCAAGCTAGAGACATTAGAAGTTATCGGAGAATATCAAGGAAAGGTCACTCCGGATTTGTTTGCTAAAATGCTGAATCAAATTGGACGAGAATTTGGAAATGCGATGATGGTAGTAGAAAATAACAACATAGGGTATACAGTGCTCGATAAATTAGCAGAGTTTGGTTATCCTAATTTGTATTATTCCATCAAAGCCACTCACGAATATATAGAGCAGCATCAAGCTGAGTATCGTACAAACGCTGTCCCTGGTTTTACCACCTCCATGAAAACGCGCCCCCTTATAGTTGCTAAACTAGAAGAGTTTATCAGAAATAAACTAATTAGGATATATTCAACTCGCACCGTTAACGAAATGAAAACATTTATTTGGCGAAATGGTAAACCTCAAGCAATGAAGGGATACAATGATGATTTGGTTATTGCTCTGGCTATTGCTTGTTGGGTAAGAGACACCGCTATTCAAGCGAATTCGCGCGATTTAAATTATCAAAAGGCTTTCGCAGATTCTATCATTACGAGCAATACCACGTTTAATACTCGCGTTAAAGGCCAGCACGGCTACAAACGCGATAACATTCTTGATAAAATGACAGAAGCAAAAGATCTATATAAAGAGTTTATGTGGATTATAAAGTGAGATAACAAATGCCCAAACCTAAAAAGAACCCCGACAATCCCGACACTACATTATTTAAAGCGTTAACACGCTTATTTTCCGGTCCTATTATTAATTACCGGTCCCAGTCTGGCCGCCGAATTAGGCGCCAGCATTTAGACAAGTTTTCGTCGCGCTTCAAAACCGCTTCAGGTCAACAGTTTAAAAAGACTCTTTACAATCCTTTGGAGGTGTTAGCTAACAACGCTATTGCCAATCAGCGCCGGTCCGAGCGCTACATTGATTTTGATCAGATGGAGTACATGCCAGAACTTGCGTCCTCTTTGGACATCTACGCAGATGAAATGACGACCTATTCTAGTTTGCGGCCCATGCTCAATATCAAATGCCCCAACGAAGAAATCAAAGCAGTGCTTGGAGTCTTGTTCGACAACATTTTAAACCTTCAGTACAACTTGTTTGGCTGGAGTCGCACCATGTGTAAGTATGGAGACTTTTTCCTTTATTTAGACATCGATGAAAAATACGGCGTGAAGTCTGCTATTGCTCTCCCCCCGCAGGAAGTCGAGAGATTAGAAGGACAAGACAGCACGAACCCCAACTACATTCAGTATCAGTGGAACTCTGCCGGCATGACCTTTGAGAATTGGCAGATTTGCCATTTCCGCATTTTGGGGAATGATAAGTATGCGCCCTATGGTACTTCTATTTTGGAGGCCTCGCGGAGAATTTGGCGTCAGCTTACCTTAATGGAAGACGCCATGATGGCTTACCGAGTTATTCGCTCTTCAGAGCGCAGAGTGTTTAAGATTGACGTTGGAGCGATTCCTCCTCAAGATGTGGAACAGTACATGCAAAAGATTGTTACGCAGTTGAAGCGCCATTCGGTGGTTAACCCAGAGTCCGGGCGCATTGATTTGCGTTACAACCCCATGAGTATTGAGGAAGACTATTTCATTCCGATTCGGCCCGGGTCAGCAACAGACATTGTTTCACTCGCCGGCGCTCAGAACATTACTGCAATTGATGACATTAAGTATTTACGCGATAAGCTATTTTCTGCGCTTAAGATTCCCCAGTCGTATCTTACAATGGGCGAAGGCGCAGAAGAAGACAAGACTACGTTGGCGCAGAAAGACATTCGGTTCTCCCGCACCGTTCAACGTCTACAGCGCGTTATCATTGCCGAGCTTACTAAGATTGCGATTATCCACTTATATACTCTTGGCTTCCGCGGCGACGATTTACTGGGATTTTCGTTAGAACTGAACAACCCTTCGAAAATCGCAGAACTACAAGAGTTGGAGCACTGGAACCAAAAGTTTACCATCGGAGCCGCAGCAACGGAAGGCTTCTTCTCTCGTCGGTGGGTGGCCGATCACATTTTCGGCATGTCTCATGAAGAGTTCTTACGCTCGCAGCGAGAAATGTATTATGACCGCAAGCACGATGCAGCACTTCAACAGGTAGCTGAGGCCGCAGCAGCTGGGGAAACCGCTGGCGCCCTGGGAGGCGGCATGGGTGGTGACCTAGGCGGCGAAATGGGTGGCGACCTAGGTGGCGAAATGGGCGCTGAAATGGGAGGAGCCGAAGAAATGCCCGCTGCAGAAGCAGGGGGTGGGGAAGAATCAGCCTTATTGGCCGCGCCTCCTGGCTCGCGACAATCTCCACGTTTAACGCCGGGAGCCAAAGGCAAAGTATACCATCCCGTTAATAATGACAAACGTCCCGCCGGAGCTAGAACTCGGTCGATGAAATCACAGTATGCATCGGAAAAAGGCAGCGCCACGATGCGTAATGTAATGCCTGGATATGCCGACGGCTTGAAGTCTCTCGGAAAAGGTTTTGTACCAACTGCCGAAGGGATTGGTATTTATGAGGAAGATCAGTCTATTTATAGTTTGAGAGAGCAAACAGAAGAGAATAAATTGTTTGAAATCAATGAGTCAGTGCGCACCTTGCTAGAGGGGCTGCAGGAAAAGGAAACATTAACGGAGCAAAAGGATGAAGTTCAGACACAACAAAAAGCGAAATAGTGCCTTCGTCTACGAAGCCCTCATCAAAGAGGCTACCGTAGCTATAATTAAAAAGGACACTGCTAGGAAGGAAACGGCTGCACGGCTGATTAAGAAACATTTTAACAGCAACAGCGTTCTTAAGAAAGATTTGGATTGTTATCGTTCTTTATACGAAAATCAGAATCTTGATCGATTCACGGCGGAAAAGATTATCAAGGAAGTGAAAATTCAAAAGCGCTTGATTGACCCGGATGGTCTTTTTAAGCAGCAGACTGCGTTAATTAAAGACGTTAACAGCGAGTTATCGCCAGCCGTCTTCAATAATTTCGTACCCAATTATAAGACGTTGGCTACGATTGCACAGATGTTCTCAGACAAGATCTCGCCTCGCGATCAAATCATTTTAGAGAACAACATCGTCCATAACATGCAGCCTGTATTAGCAGAAGAGCAAATTCAAACGCCTGTAGATAATGTGGTATACCGCACCTTTGTTGAGAAGTTTAATAACAAGTATGGTGAAGATTTGCTGCAAGAGCAAAAGACTCTCCTTAATTATTATATTACTTCGTTTACTGATAATGCTGTACAGCTTAAAATGTTTTTACATGAAGAAATTGGACGCTTAACAGAGCAGCTAGAAGCAGCCAAAGCAGTAAAAGAAATTAGCCACGATGAGCAGATGCTCCACAAAACCACAAAGGTAATTGAGAAATTAGATTCTTATTCTAACCAAACAATCACTGAAGACATTCTTATGACAATTCTGAGAACTCAATCGCTTGTAAAGGAAATCTATACTGATGGCAATAACGGTTAAAATAGGGAAAGATGCGCATGCGCCTTCTGTAACTTTAGAGCTTGACATTCGGAAGAGTATGAACGGGGACTTAATGATTTTTGATCATGGGGACATCGACATTGTATTGTCGGGGGGCAAGAATAAAATTGTGGCGTTTCCGAAAGAGAACATTACAGACTTAGCCTACGGTGCCCAGAACAGGCTTTTTTCTTATTTGCGTAAGAAAGGCCTTATCATACCTGAGTCCATTCAAACCGGCGCTTTTTATGGTTCGATGGAAGCATCGATGGAAGCGCCTTATTCTGAAAAGCTCAATACTGCGAAGATGACGCTTATTAACATTTCGCGCTTTATTGATGATGAGAGGCCATACTTCGAATCGACCGAAGCAATTGTTTCAATGACCGACGACGAACTTACCCACCCCGACAAAGAAGACTCTACAGAGTTAGGCGAAGTACCGCAAGCTGTCGAAAAAGGTTCCATCCGCGGTGGATGGGTAAGAGACCCGTATTCATTATATTATCTCTATACGCTATAGGAAGGACATGGAACTATTATACTTTACTTTGGCAGCCTACGGGCTAACGCAAATCCTTGTTTACGGTAAAATTTTTGATAGGTTGCGACCTAAAAAAGGCAGACTAAAAAAGCTTTCAACATGCCCCATGTGCATGGGGTTTCACGTTGGTTGGTTTTTAATGCTACTTTCTCCGTTTACAGAACTATTTAATTTTGATGTAACTGTTGCGAATTTCTTCATTTTGGGTTGGTTATCTTCGGGTAGCTCATACATCTTGAACATGATTTTTGGTGACAGCGGAATTCAACTGGGAGTCGAACATGGATCACAACGCTTGGACAGCTAAATGGATGTTGCAGCCTGTGCGTAATTGCAAGAAAGGGTGTTGAAGCAGGCGGGTAATGCCCGCAATTTTGAAAGGAATACAAAATGAAAATTACAAAATTAGAACTTAAGCGCATTATCAAGGAAGAAATGCAGCGCCTTTTAAAAGAGGCTGCTTACCAGCCAAGCCGGAAGATAGGTATGCGTCCACAGGGGACCAGTCACTATGGATTGCGCACAAGAAGTACAGGCCCGGGCACCGGTGAGCGCATGAGTTCCCGTGAAGAGCGATGGCGCGATTGGAAGATGGCCCCCGGCGAAGAGAAGAGGTGGACTGATGAGGGCCCAGTAGAACTGGATCCGTGGACTGAGTTAGACCAGCAAGTTTCGGACCTGCGCAACTTGGGTGTTGAGGAAGATACAATTATGGCCAAGCTAGCGGGAACATATGAACCCCCTCCAGGCCCAGCACCAGAAGAGAAGCTGGAGCGCCTCGCTGACGTGCACGAGATGAACCCTGAAGCGAATTACCGCTTCTGGGGTCCGGATCACCCACACATACAACAGATTGAAGATTATTTGGCCCAGACCGGGCGCGCCCTTCCAGGCTCTCAATCACAATTTCAATTTGGCGCGAAGCATCAGACACCGGTGAAAAGACGCCGAGAACAGGGATTGGCGGTAAGCAAAGAATGACAAAGAAACTTTTACGAGAATACTACGAACTATGCGAAGGCGGCGTTTGCCAGGATCTTTTGACGGAAGACGAAAAAAGGTATGTGGCAAATGGCGGCATGATTCTGTCTGGCATTATGCAGAAAGCAGATCATATCAACGGCAACGGACGCATTTATCCTCACAAAGTTTTAACGAAAGAAGTAGAGAATTACGGCAAGCTCGTGAATGAGCGCCGTGCCTTGGGAGAGCTTGACCATCCTGAGGATTCCGTTATCAATTTAAAGAACGCATCTCACTTGGTCACCGAAATCTGGTGGAAGGATAAAGATGTGATGGGTAAAGTTAAAGTGCTGGACACCCCCTCCGGAAAAGTCTTACAGGAACTAGTAAAGTCCGGCGTGAGCTTGGGCATTTCCTCTCGTGGTATGGGATCTGTTCGCGAAGACCAGGGAGGAACTATTGTGGAAGAGGACTTCCAGCTAATTTGTTTTGACTTTGTGTCAGAGCCCTCTACTCCCGGCGCGTTCATGATGAAAGAAGCGCGAGACTATAACAACAAAGTATTTACAAAGGCCGATAAAATTAATCGCCTATTAAATGAGGTTTTAAACAATGAGTAAAAATTGGTCTAGTTTTGAAAACGACCGTCTTATAATGGAATCGTGGCGGAAACATTTATCCGAAGAGCCTGTGCAGGTTGATGAATTCCTGGGCCTGGGTAAAAGTCGAGAAGATAAGTGGGCGCGTATTGCTCAAGGTGATGAGCGCCCCGGCGACATGCCGGCCGAAAAACCCGCAGAGGGGAATCCATATGGTCAAGGAAAGTTAGACGGCATAGTGAAAGGTCTTACCTTCCTGAATCAGAGTCAGCAATTACAGCTTCTCACTATGATGAATAATATAGCACAGGACGATGGTATCGTTTTGGAAGTTGCTACGTTGTCCGGAGACAGATCAGAGGGGGACAGGGTGATTAGCCCCGAAAACAGTCGCCAGTTAATGAATTTAATTGCAAGCTTTAATCTTGAGCAGGCAGAAAGTCGTAAAATTATGATGGCTCTCAATCAATGGGGAAAGATGAATACTGTTAAATTTTCTACCCCCACAGCTGTGACCCAAACACAGCCGACCACTCAACCACAAACCGCGGCCTCGCCGACTCCACCAGGGGTGACGCCCCCGCAGCCGGAAGAACCAACACCCGGGCCGGCGGAACCAACACCCGAGCCGGCTGAACCTACTCCGGAACCCGAAGAACCCTCACCAGAGCCAGGTGAACCAACTGAAGAGCCTGAAGATGACGTGCTCCCGATAGCCGCTAGCGAGCTTAAATTGATTCAGCAAATAGCTAAAAACAAAGATGCGGATCTTTTTGATATTGTAAAGAAAACCTTTGCTGCTTTGGGGTCGACCTTGCGGAATCCAGAAGTGGTACCTATTGTAAAAACCTTTAATAAGGAATTTTTTCCCAAGCTGGCCACCATGCATAAAAGAGCTAACATTCCAGTGGCTGAAGGGCGTGATTTGCAAGCTTTGTTAGAAGCATACGGGGCAGAAGAAGCTACTCGTGAGCCGTTAAGCAAAGGACAGCAAGCTTATCGTAAAGGTAAAAGACGCGGCAAAAAATCAGCAACGGGTTATTTTAAATCTTTGGGTGGAAAGCCACCGTATATCGTAAGAAAACTTAAAAAGAACTTAGAAGCAGCCTTGTTGGCGGATGTGACAGCCGATGAATTACTTAATGCAGCTGCAGAAGTAAGTGATGGAATGCGCGATGCTAAAGAGAAAAACGAATTTGATGACAATGTTCTTAATCAACTATCCAGTAATCCAGAAGGAAGACTCCAGCGCTATAAAGAGAATGCGGCGGAGCTATTGGACCTTATCGTAAAAATGGCCATGGATGCTTTATCTAAAGCGGGACCAGCGAAGCGCGCTTCTAAGCTCCCCGAAAATAATAACGAGGGAGTAGAGACTTTGGCTGAGTCTAAAGAACTGGCTAGGTGGAAACTGATAGCAGGAATCAAATGAAGAAAGCAGATTTTAAACAGTTAATCAAACCATTGGTTAAAGAGTGCATGCAGGAAGTCCTTTTAGAAGAAGGGCTTTTAGCCAATGTGGTATCGGAAGTGGCAAGAGGCCTCCAGGGAAATCTGGTGGTTGAATCGGCTGCACCCGTACCCGAGGAAGCACAAATTAAGCGCCAAACGCAACAGACGCGCAAAGACCTTCAGCAACATCGCAAAAAGTTAATGGAGGCTGTGGGCCAAGAGGCTTATGGCGGCGTTAATTTATTTGAAGGCACCGAACCCATGCACCAGAGCGAGCCCAAACAGGGGCATGCCGACCTAGGAAGTCCCAACGACGCCGGCGTGGACATTAGTTCCCTTGTCGGGAATGCGTCTAACATCTGGCAGGCAATGAAGTAGGTATAAGATGGCAAAAGGCGCAAATGTATCAGTAAGTTTAAAGCAGTGTCGCGGAAACGTGGAACGCATGATCCGACGATTCTCTAAAAAAGTTAAAAAAGAACGGATCATTGAAGAAGTTAGGGACAGGCGATTTTTCAAGAAGCGATCTGTTGCTCGAAAAGAGAAGCAGGAGAGAGCCCGAAGACTTCGAATGAAAGAAGAACAAAAACGCAATAGAAAAAAGTAATGACTATTTATAGTGAAAGTAAGTAATTTAGGAGATTTTTTATGCCTGCAAATTCATGGAAATTGCCCCCGGGCTTAAACAACGTCGGTTCTTTTCAGGTTAGTGGAAAGCCTTACGCCTCTGGTTCTTGTTTAGCTCCCATTAGTGGAAGCGGACGTTCTCTGGTGCTTAGGTTCCCGACTGTTACCAAATGGTTCCAGATCCAGCCTCATCAGTCAGAAGAAAATGATGAACTGCGTGTAGCCTTTAGTGAGAATGGCCTTCATGGGAAAGGCGGCTCAAACTTTAGAATCCATGCTAGTTCCAGTTTTACTGGGCCCCTGGATTTAAAGGTAAGTGAGTTGTGGTTTATGGCCGAGAGCAACTCTACCGCATGTACATTCGATGTTGTGGCTGGCTTAACTAACGTTCAAGTTGGCAGTTTGTATACCACAGATCGAACCATTAATGGTGTTCCGGAGGCAGCTGGGCCCAACTGGTCAGGTTCTATAGGAGTAGGTTAATATGGCTCAGTTTGGATGGGCATATATTAACTGTGCAGATGAGGGTTCTGCAGGCTCCGGATCGGCGGGCCCTCCGTATTCTTTACAATTTGTAACCGAGTCCGGGGGCGGTACCACTGGTTCGGCCCTTCTCTCATATTATACGGCATCTTATTATAGTTATGCCCCGAGCACGATGGTGTTGTCTGGGACGCTGTTGGTCACGGGAGCCATTAGCGCAAGTGTTTATCACATTGAAGACATCGCGATTATTGATGCCACTGGTTCCACTTACTTTGGTGATGATCAAACAGACATTCATGCGAGAACAGGAAGTTTAGAAATCTATAACGACAGTTCGTTAGTGATGAAAGCGAATGCTATTAACGGACAGACCACGGTGAAAGGACTGGGAGGTGGCTATAGCCGCGTTGGGACAACTCCTTACACATCGTCAATAGATAATTTAGTGTTGGGTGTTGATAGCGCCGACAGCGACGTTACTATTTGCGTCCACAGTGCTTCCGTAGCGGGGGCGGGGGCGGTAATGATCATTAAAGACCAAACTGCGCGCACTACATCTAAAATTTATATCTCTGGATCGACGGGGGCCACGCACGAACTAATCGATAGCGCTAGTTACTATGTACTATCTGGTACGTATCCGGCAATTAACTTATATTCTGATGGAATGAATTGGTGGATTTTCTAGCGGAGGTCTAATGCTGCATGGCATACAATGCTCTATCGGGGACGGTTTTAGCGGCCCAAGAATATAGCCCAGGCGACTTAATAATTGGGAACATTGTTTCGGGGAACCTGAGCACTTCAGACGGCTCTTCTATCATCAATGTGCCGCGCGTTTCAAACGCCACCAACAATGCACTCCTCACAAACGTAGGGGGCGATGCAAACGATTTAACCTGTGAATCCAATTTAAAGTTTGATGGCAGCGTGCTGTCGGTGACGGGAGAGTTGACCGCCAGCCTTGGTGTGTCTGCTTCTTATATAATGGGAGACGGCAGCCGACTGACAGGGATCACCGCTACTGGTGGAGGTGGAGGAATTTTCACCGAAGTGAATGGCACCACTGCGTATACCACTAGTAGCATCAATATTGGTTCAACGAGCACCCCCTCTCACCCATTGGCTGTGGTGGGCATTGCACAACTAAGCGGCGGCATAATTCATCAGAGAGTATTAAAGACGGCCGACTACACTATCTCCACTGGTGATTATTATATTGGAGTCGATACCGCACAAAACCCAGTGACTTTAACTTTGCCAGCTGCAGCGGCCGCTATGGATGGGCAAACGTGGATAATAAAAGATGAGGGAGGAAACGCCAATACCAACGTCATCACCGTCACCGGCTCTTCAGCCACTAACACTATCGAAGGCTCAAATCAAGTAATTTTGGAATCATCTTATGCAGCTATTCATCTTTATTGTAACGGCAGCACTAAATTCTTCATCTGCTAAAAAATAATCCCCCATAACAAGCTATTTATAGTCGAGGGGACAGGCTTGTCTTGTCCTCTTGAGGGGGCAACCTCTCGCCTTATAAAACTATTTAATGGAGGGTTTAAAATATGGCTTATAAATTTCAATTAGGAGATGCTCGAATGAGCGGATCCTTAACACAAGAAGAAGGTCTCACTGTCGTAGCCGGCGGTGCTACCGTTACTGCGGGTGGTGTTAC
>NZAS01000207.1 GCA_002686195.1 Candidatus Pacearchaeota archaeon
AGATATGAGATTAACTTCATCCAATCCAAAAATAACAATAGGTACTCATACCATAGGAAATGGATCTGGAATACAATTAGGTTACGATGGTAGTGATGTATTAACATTTTTTGCTGGTGAAGGTGCAAATGATTATTTCAAATATGTTGGTGGAACTGGTGTTTCAATAAAAACAGATAATTTTACATTAACTACCGATGGTGATATAACAGGTTCTCAAGTATTATTTACAGGTGGTAAGATTGCCGGAGCAACAATATCTGATACAGAATTAAAATATGGGTCAAACTGGTCAATATCTGCATCTGCCCAATCAAATGAGTATTTTATATCTTCAAGTAGGTTTAATGTTAAACAAAGTGGTGATATAACAGGTTCACAAGTATTATTTACTGGTGGTAAAATTGCCGGTTGGACAATCGAAGATGACTATATTTACAAGTCTATAAGTGGATCAGTTGCACACCAAGATTTTACGAGAGTTTATTTATCAGCTGCTCAAGATGATGCTAAAAATATTGGAGAAGGTTTTACTGTATATAGAAAAGATGAAGATACACAAGCTGGTGAAACAAAAATAATTAGGGTTGGTGGATTAAGTACTACTACTAATTTATATCACATTGAGGGAGAATATGGCTTACAAATAATTAAAAAACAAGATGATGGTTCTGGATATGAAAATATAGTTTATTTTGGTAGTAGTACACAACAAATAGCAGGTTGGAATATATCAGCCACTCAGATATCAGCAAGTGGTATGTATATGGATTCTTCTAATAAGAAGTTAGTAATAAACTCTGCAACATTTGGTGGTAGTGGTATACAATTAGAACATAATAGTGGAACACCAAGAGCCTTTATAGGTAAATCAGGAGGTGGATTTTTAAAATTTGATGGTTCTAATGTACAAATTAGTTCTTCTACATTTTTAATGGGAAATGACCTTACTTTTATAAGTGGGTCTAATGGTAATATTAAAATAAGTGGTTCTAATATTGATGTATTAACTCCCAAATTTTATTTAGGAGAATCATCAAACTATATTAGTGGCTCAAACGGAAACATATCAATAGTAAATACTGGTACAACAACTCTTAGTGGAAGCGCGGTAGATATTAAGACTCCAAAGTTTTATTTAGGTGAATCTTCAAATTATATAAGTGGTTCAAATGGTAATATATCAATAGTAAATACTGGCACAACAACTCTTAGTGGTAGTTCCATTACATTACAAACACCAAAATTTTATCTAGGAGAATCATCTCAATATATAAGTGGTTCAAATGGTAATATAGAAATAAGTTCTTCAGGATTTTATCTTGATAATCAAGGTAATGTTACTTTAAGTGGTTCAATAACAGCAACTTCTGGTGAAATTGGAGGGGCGTCAGTGTCATCTGATAAATTAGAATTTTCACCATATTGGGCAATATCATCATCGGCAGATACATCAGACCCAGTATCATTTATTTCATCAAGTGCATTCAAAGTTTCTGCTGGTGGTAATGTTACAGGTTCTCAAGTATTATTCACTGGTGGTAAGATTGCTAATTTTACAATAGATGATCATAGTTTGACAACAACTGGTGTTGAGATTAATGATTCAACACAGACTCTTTTTATAAGTTCAAGTGAATTGTACATAACACATACTGGAGTAATATCAGGTTCACAAGTATTATTTACTGGTGGAAAAATTGCCGGATTTACAATAGCAACTACTGGTATAACTTCAACTGGAATTGGTGTACACCCTACAGGACAAACATATGCTTTTACGGCAGGAAATTCAAATGAGTTTAATGTAAAACATAGTGGTCAAATTACTGGTTCAAATGTTTTATTTACAGGTGGGAAGATAGGTGGTTTTACAGTCGATACTGATGAAATAAAAGCCGGAAGTACGTTAATACTGGATTCTGATAGTAATAGCGGTGAGATTAAATTAGGTGGTGCGTCGGCTATAGATACTGGTGACGGTATCTATATGAATGGAACAGGAGATGCATTTAGAATTGGAAATGCTGGGGCATCAAGATTTTATTGGGATGGAACTGATATAAAGATTGATAATAGTGGTGGTAGTACCGTAGTTCAGTTGGGTAATACAAATACTATAGCTGGTTGGAGTATAGATACATCTAAAATTTATTCTACAAATTTATATATACGTTCTTCTGGAGTAATAGAAACTGCTGATTTTGCAAGTGATGTTCAGGGTTGGAGACTTGATTCTGCGGGCAATGGTCAAGCGGAATTTGAAAATGTAAAAGTTCGAGGAACACTTAAAACTACTGTATTTGAAAAAGAAAGTATAAATGCTGTTGGTGGTCAATTGTATGTAGCTAATTCTACTATTATTTCTGGTTCTGGTGTAAGTCCTACAGATACTACAATGAGTATTGCAAATGCAACTGGTTTTACTGGAAGTTATGATAATAATAATGGAGAAATTCTTTCTATTAAAAAGATAACAGATACAGGATTTAATACAGAATATGTATTAGTTCAAAGTGCTTCGCGAGATGAACCAAGTTCAAGTACAAATCTTGCAGGAAAACTTTATGTTGTTCGTGGATATAGTGGAAGTGTTGCTGGAGATTCTAGTTCTCTTGGAGGTTCTCCTGGTGCTGCAACTTCATATAGTGCAAGTCAAGTTATAGTATCAACTGGTAGAAGTGGTAGTGGTTATATTAGAATAAATGCAAATCCAAATGATGCTATTACACCTTATATAGATATTGTAGAAAGAACTGGATCAGCAATTTATGATGTTGAATTGAAAGCTAGATTAGGTGATTTAAGTGGATTAAGTTCTGCTAGATTACATGGTACAGATCCATCAAATGCAGGTTTTGGTTTATATAGTGAAAATGTATTTTTAGAAGGTGGTATAATTGCTAATAGTGGTTCTATTGGTGGTATTAAGATGCAATCTAGTAAACTTTATGCGGGAACTGGTACATTTGGTAATACTAATACAGGATTTTATTTAGATAGTAATAGTTCAATGAGTTTGGGTGATACATTTAAATGGGATGGTAGTAATCTTAATGTAACCGGTTCCACAGTTTCAGTAAAAACATCAAACTTTTATTTAGGAGAAACTGCTCAATACATAAGTGGTTCAAATGGAAAGCTTGAAATAAGTTCAAGTGGTTTTCATTTAAGTTCAACTGGTGAAATAAAATCAAAAGGTGTTTTTCGTATATCCGCGGCCGGTAATGTGACTGCATCATCTATTTTGATCAGTAGTGCTATTATTGTTGGTGGAACTGCAAATAATTTTATAGGGGGGAGTGGGAGTGCTGACCAAGATGGTAGTCTAAGTAAATTTAATTTTATTGGTGGTGGAGATAATCATAGTATATTTTCATCGACATCAAGTTTTATTGGTGGTGGAAGAGGGAATAAGATAGGTAGTGATATCTCTACAGCATGGAGAACAAATAAAAATCAAGATGTGAACTCAATACTTGGTGGTGAAGATAATCTTATTAGAGATGGTGTAGGTAATGTAATTGTTGGAGGTTATGGTAATAGGTCTGGTGGTATGTTAGGAGCATTTTATTCACCTGGCAATCAATATAGTTTTATTGGCGCAGGACTTCATAATTCTATGTCTAGATGTACTGGTAGTTTTATTGGGGGTGGATATAATAATAAAATGTCCATTTATGGTGATGAAGAAATTCATCCCGATTGGTCAAGTATAGTTGGTGGATATAATAATACAATTGAAGACCCATCGTCGTCTTTTATCGGTGGTGGAGAAGATAATTTAATTAGAAATAAAGCACACTTTTCATCTATAGTGGGTGGAAAGGGTAATGCGGTATATAATTATGCGACTGGATCTGCAATTATGGCCGGTTTAGAAAATATTATAGAGTATAGTGGTCAGTCTTTTATTGGTGGTGGTGAGAGTAATTGGATTGGAACTCATCATACTAGAAGTGGTAGTTGGATAGCTATAGTAGGGGGATATAATAATACAATTTCAAAAGCATCTGCAGCTTTTATTGGTGGCGGTTATGGTAATTATATAGCTTCACCTATAGCAGAAACTAAAGGGGATGATTATAGATCGGATTTCAGTACTATTGTAGGTGGAAAAGATAATTATATTTATGATTCTCCATATAGTGCAGTTATTGCTGGTGGTGGCGGTGGTGGAAATAAAATATATGGTTCACAGTATGCTTTTATTGGTGGAGGAGGCCCTCATCAAATCAGTGGTTCTGAAAAATCATCTATTGTAGCTGGTAGTGGTAATACTATATTAGGATCTGAAAAAGCTTTTGTTGGTGGGGGTAATAATAATGATATTTTAAGATCGACATCAAGTTTTATTGGAGGTGGTGAAAATAATAGTTTAACTGATTCCGGTGATTCTGTGGTAGTTGCTGGGCAATTGAATACGGTTTCGGATTGTATTCGTAGTTTTGTTGGTGGTGGGGCTATAAATTATTTATATGATACAGATTATACATTTTTGGGTAATACATTTGCTACTACAATAACTGCTTCAAATAATTCGTTTATTGGTGCCGGTACTAGTCATTACATAAAAGGTGGTATTGGTTATAATGCTATTGTTGGAGGTAATAATAATGAGATAACTATGACCGGATCATATCAACTTGGTCCTGGTAGAAATTTTATTGGTGGCGGACAAGATAATCTCATTGATGTGCACCATTTTGGAGATACTGGAGGTAATGCTTTAGTTGGAGGTTATAATGCTATAGTTGGTGGAGTTGACCATAAAATTTCTAGTTCAAAACAGTCATTTATTGGTGGTGGACAAGATAATATTATTATTAAATGTGGTAATAGTGTTATTGCAGGAGGTGGAAATAATGAAATAATAAATACTGCAACTGGTAGTCGCCAAAATTATTCCACTAATAATTTTATTGGTGGGGGTTGGACTAATACGATAACAGGTATACCAGGATTGCAAGCTGCTGGTCATGATTATGAACAAAGGATGGAGAAAAATGTTATAGGCGGAGGAGAAATTAATAAAATACAGGCTATGAACCATTCCTTCATCGGTGGAGGTTATGGAAATGAGATGATATCAACTGGTAGTGTTGGTAGTGAAGGTCTTAGCTGGTTTAATGGACATCATTATAATGTTATTGTTGGCGGACTCAGCAATAAAATGAAACAAACAAATTATAGTTTTATTGGTAGTGGAAGGGATAATCAAATAGCAAGTCAAAGTTATTCAAATTATGCTGGTGGTTATAATGAATATAATGCAATAGTAGGTGGTTATTTAAATAAGATATTAAATCAGACATCACCATCGTCGGGGAAATATAATTTTATAGGTAATGGTTATTCTAATGCAATTTATCAAGATGCTAATTATTCAACAATAGTAAATGGTTATATAAATAATATATATGATGGTTCTGAGTATGCAACTATAGTTGGGGGTTCATATAATCAAATTTCTGGTTCTAATTATTCGGCAATTTTAGGTGGGACCCGCAACCAAATAACTGGTTCAGATTCTATATTTGTAATTGGAAGTGATATTAAAGTAACAGACGGTACTAGTAATACACTTTATATAAATCAATTAGAATTAACTGGAAACATAAGTGGCTCATCAACTTCAACTGGTTCGTTTGCTGCAGTTTATGTTGGGGGAATGGCCAATTCTAATTTGGTTGATGTTTCTTCTTCATATTCTACACGAGTTTCTAATTTAAAATCAGATAGTGGTTCATTTTCAACAAGAGTAACAAACTTAGTATTAGATAGTGGTTCATTTTCAACAAGAGTAACAGCATTAAAATTAGATAGTGGTTCATTTTCAACGAGAGTTACAACTAATAAATTATCTGGAAGTATTTTAGCAGGAACTGGTAATATTCAAGGACTTGGAACAACCAATAATGTTCAATTTAATCAAATAACTACTAGTGATGGTATACAAGTATCTGGGGCAATAGTGCCAGTAAGTGATGATTTAATAAATCTTGGTGCTACGTCTTTAAGATGGGCTGATGTATTTGCAGTTCAAACAACAACTGGTGGCATATTTGAGTCAGGATTAAAAACAAAAAATATTGGCGATAATCCAACTGGAGCAATTGTGGTTTGGAGAGACGATGGTCTTGTTCCTTGTGATAAAAATGAAGATGAACTTGTTATGGGCGTAATTAAAAATGGTAAAGATGAACCAATTGTATTGGGTGCTGAACCTGTATTGGTGACTGGTAAAGTAGATATCGGAGATTACATCGTAACGTCTGATAATCAAGGACATGGAAAATCTGTAAAAAGAGGATATTTATTAAAGAAGGATTTATTTGGAAAAGTTATAGCCCAAGCCTTAGAACCAAGTGATGATAGTGAATCATGTTTAATTAAGTGTATGATTAGGAAAATGTAAATGGCAAAAATTCATATAGAAAATGGAATAATAAGTTCAAGTTCTGATTATAGTTTGTATCATGGTACTACTAAAGTAGTGGATGTAAAATCGGATGAATTACGGGTTAGAGGAGATATAGTTGCTGAAACTTATATTGTATCATCTTCTGTAACTGCACTTTCTATAGCAACTTTAAGTGGATCAACACAATTTGGTGATGATTTAATAGATACACATGATTTTATGGGTAATGTTAGTATAGGAACAAGAGATTCTGGTAATTTTGGTCCAAATAAATCAGGTTATGTACCACCTCCTTTACATATATATTCTAATCGTAACGATCATGATGGATCAAGTGACCATCATCTTCTTTTTGTGACTTCAAGTAATTCTACATTTCCACGGGTAGGAATTGGCACCGATATGCCTTATGGTATGCTGGATATACATTTTGCAACAGGGTCACGATTCTCCGGAGGTGGATATCAAGGTGATACTCCTACTATGCTTTTGAGGAATGCGCATGGTAATGGCGGTATAAATCATGGTACAGGGTCTTGGTCTGGAGCCGGGACGATATTTCAAATTATTGCAAGAGATGCAACACCAGCTTCTGATGTGGAGTTTGGTACAATTAATTTTGTTCGGGTAGATGAAGACGACGGTAGAATATCTTTTTCAACTAGAACAGCTGGTAGTAATCAAGCATTAATACATTTTCAGACGGGTAGTATTGGCATTGGAACTACGGCTCCAGATGCTCCAATTCATATATACGGTGGTGGCGCTACACAATCTTGGACGGCTTTTAGTAGAGCCGCTATTTATCTTGAAAGTTCTGGTACTAGTACGAGTAAAATGATGTTTGCAATCCAGACAGGCGGTGCTAATAACTATCCATTTGGTATTACTGAACAAGGTAAAGTTGGCATTGGAAGCTTCAAGGCCACTGCTGGTCCAGGTTGGACTAGTAGTGCGAATCATAGTTCATTACAGGTAAAATCTGGAAGTAGTGTTACTTACGATGGTACTGATGGTGATACTTGGGGCCCACGTATGTCTATATATAATCATCATGGTCATGTAGGTCAAGCAGCTGCATTTCAATTTTTTCACGGTAGTGGGTCAGGGGCAACTAACACATATGGTACGTCTGCAATAGTATCGACTAGTAGACCTGGAGGAGCATCTGAATTAAGATTTATTACTTCAACGGCTAATGCTACGGCTGAAAGAATGATGATAAATAATAGCGGAAGTGTCGGCATCGGGACAACTGTTCCAGATAATGCACATCTTCATGTTTATGGAACTGGTATAAAACTTAAACTTGAGGGAACTTCTACTGGTGATGTACAAATAGATTTTGAACAAGCTGGTACAAGAAGGCATATTATGGGGTATGACCATAGTTCTACTGCTTTTAAGATTGCAAGAGATTTTGACAATGATGATTTTTGTATAGATAATTCTGGCAAAGTCGGCATCGGGACTGCGGCTCCTACTGAGTTATTACACGTTTCTACATCAACAAATAATGCGGCTTATGTAGCACATTTTCAGGGAAGTCATTCTTCAGGTAAGGGTGTTTTGGTACAAGCTGGGGCTACAAATGAACGAATAATTGGATTAAAGAATTATGCGGGGACTGAATATTTTAACCTTATGGGTAATGGCGTTGCCACATTTAATGGGAAAGTTGATTTAACAAATGCCACTTCTTGGGAGCCTCAATTAAGAATATTTAGTACTCATACTGGTGCCGCTCCTGGGCAATTACAATTTTGGAAACTACCTTCAGACGATTCTTCCGCTGATGGTGATTATTTAGGACAGATTGGTTGGGCTGGAAAGAATAGTAATGATGATGATACATGGTATTCTACAATGTATGCTAAATCTCTTGATATAACACATACTGAAGAAGATTTTGGGTTCTATATAGATGGACTTGTCGCTGGTGTGGACGATACTAATGTATTTAAAATTGAATATGGCAACGCCACATTTGGTGGGATGGTGGGAGCAGGTATTGCTCCTTCGTATCCAGTTCATGCCTATGCCCCATCTGGAAGTACAGCAGTAAGAGCACAAATTGGGTCTGCATATATTGATTTATATCCACATGGTAGTTGGAATCATATAATGGGGTCTTCGGCTAAAT
>NZAS01000208.1 GCA_002686195.1 Candidatus Pacearchaeota archaeon
CATTGCGTATGATAGGCTCATTTAACGGAATGGTGGTTTTAGCCGTAACTTCCCAAAGATATGGGCGGACAGTTGTAGTTGTGGGCAATATAGGTTAAATCGAAAGAGACTTATATATATTACCATGCCCGCCCATTATAAAATGTGATAAGAGAATTTCCAGCCACAGTCGTCGTCGTATATGGCTTCCTCTTCAAATTTTTTACCAGTATGTTCTGATACGTAAGATATTGAGCCTTTGTCTATATGTTCCCAATAGGCACAACGTAAATATCTTTTCTTTTTATTTAAATCTCCCCTAAAATGTATGTCGTGCGTTTTAAAACCTCGCATACCCAACAATAATTTCATTTTATATTCCATAGGACTGGCATTTGGGTACATTTGATCATATGTCATGGTTTATAACCCCGCTGTAACGGAATCAAATCCAAGTGAATCTCTAAAATAATTGGTATTATTGGATATTTTCTTTAGCATTTTACTTATATTTGCTCCATTTTTTGGAACGACTTCGCCAAGCTCTTCAATTATTTCAGTATTTAATTTATTAACAAATATAACTATTTTACCCCTTATCTCTGCCAATATGAATGCAATGTCGTATTCTTTGTCTTTTTTGGTTTGCTCTATTAAAACAATACCGTATTTTAGAAGAGTTCTTGTTACTATTTTTGGCTCTGGCTTTCTTACGTTCGATAATATATGCATAAATTGTTGAAAACCATCCCCTAAGTCTTTCCATCTTCCTTCCAGAATTGCTCTTTTGTCAAAATCTCCCATTGCCATTTCAGAACCTTTAAAGAAATATTCTTCTATATCGTCAAATAACATTTCAGACATTGCAGCCCTTAATCTATCTGCTACTGGTAATGTTTTGCGTTTTAATCTCATTTTTTAGTCTCCTCTTTACCTATTTTAACTAATTCATATAAATTGAGTAATTCTAAATCCGTTAAACCCTCAAATGATTCAGTTATTCTTTTTATTGTAGCATCATACAATTTAGTGTTGGAATATATTTTTGTTATTGCTGCTGCTGTTCTTTTTGCGATTATTTTTCTCATGGTTTGCCATTCTCCTTGTCTGTGAATATTATATGTTGTTCCATTATTTCCATTTTATCTGGATTTATAATATTTATAATATCTACTAATAAACTTGTTGTAACTATCTGTGAAAAAATAATTATTGTCAATAATGCTATGATGGTTATTTCAAATGAAGTCATTTTTTTATCCTCATGTTATACCAAATTGCATATAATTGCTCTTTTTTAAGCTTAATATAGCGTGATTTCGGCTTTTTAAAATATGTTGCTGCCCATTCAACTAAATCCTTTTTGGTGCTATAGGGGCATCTGTTGTAATGATAATTAATCATGTTAATACCCTCACTAATACGTTAAGATACTCTACCATCATCCATAAGAACAATACAAAACACAGAGCGTATAGTATTTCTGTGATTGTCATTGAAACATCATTATAATTGTTCATTATTTAATCCTTTATGACCGGGAAATAGTACACATTAATTAACGCACTCTATCCGGATTATGTGGTTGCCCACGTTGTATGAAATTACTGTATATAATAGAATGTATAATGTATTAATATTCGCACATTAGTAAGAGGTGACTGGCTATTGAGATTGCTCCCTACAACCAGCCTGCTCTCTCACTTTATAGTATATAACGAGGCTAATTAAAAAGGGCTACGAAGTAGCCCCTTTTGGTTACTTGAGGATGTCATCCACATCAACGACCTTGGTCGTTTCGGACTGGGCTTGCACCCCTTCGCTGACCCTATCGGTGATCTCTTCCTTGGTGTAAAGGAATTCGGTGCCTGATCGTGCTGTCACATGGTACAGCCCTGTCTTCGTGCCAATCCTGACTTCGTAGTCAAGTATGACTGCCCCGCCTGTCGGAAGGTTCATCTTCAAAGGTGCTTTTTTCTTGCTTGCCATTGTAATCTCCATTTTGGTTTCTAAGATGGATTACGATTCTCGTAACCCTTTCTCATTCTTACGATGGGCGAATATATGTCTATTTTATTCCAACATATTTCTTTGACCCACTTGGGCATAAGCAGTATATTACAAGTAAATTAACGCTTTGGTAATAGAGTCTATAGTATATATAATATATATATATATATAGCATTAAACCGGCAAATAAGGATTTTTAAGATGGCTGAAGTAATAAAATCACTGGAGAATTTACCTCGTGAGTTGCAGGAAAAGTTAATAGAGCGGATTTGCAAAGAAGCTTTATTAAGTAAGAACAATGAAGAAGCAGATATTGATGGAGAAGAGTTTTTACCATTATGGATTAACGGCAAAGTGTATAGAGTTCCATCGCCTGTTTTCGATTTAGTCGAGGAGTTGTCTAATGGATTATCGAACGATAAAGAGTAAAAAGCACTGCGTTTACGACAGTATCGAAGAGTTCTCGGAAGAGAATCCCAATATTATGCCTTTATCCAATTGGCGTAAAGGTAAAGAAGGAGATTGGGTATATAGCGATGATGAGAGGATTATACAGATATTGAAGCGTGGTGCGATAAAACATCCTAACGACAGACCGAACTATTCATATGCCGACGGCTATTTAAGGACGGTAGTTGGTTCATTCATTATAAACAAGAAAACGTTTATGGATACTGATTTTAGTCAACACAAAAACCGTTATACGTTCAGTAAGACTATTGGCAATAAAAAGAATATTAACACAAGAAAGAATCCTACAAATAAAGAAAGGATATTCACTACGAGTATTGTTGCCGGTCATGGTGCCGTAAAATCATATATGGATGCTTTTGACGAAGGTGATTTAACTAAAGCAAAAAAGAAAGCAGTTATCCTTTTAAAGCAGGAGAGAATAATGAAAGAAGTAGAGAAAGGCGTTTTAGACGTTGCAAAGGCAATGGGCTTAGACCATGAATACGTTTTGCAGAAGTTAATGCATTTAGCCGACTTTAGCGATGACGACAATATAGTGTTGCAATCGGCAAAAGAGCTTGGTAAAATCATAGGTACGAGTGGTGCAACAGTTAAATCGAGAGAGATGGGAGTACTAGGCGTATTTCAAGGTTTCTCTCCAGAGCAGCTTGGCAAAGCAGAAAGGAAATTGTTGGATGATGCGAAAGTCGAATAAAGTTGTATATGTAGTCCCTAGAGTATCTTACTTAAGGGGCAGTAAATCTTCTAATGTATCGTATAGGTATATAAAATTTTATGGCTAATGGCATAGATAATAAAGCATTTGATCTGATGAATGTTGCTGCTGATGAGACTGATGGTAAGTTATTATCAATGGTTCAAGATTTAAAACCTGAAGTTGTAAAATCAATTAGAAGTGTTTCTCCTTATTTAAGAGGTTATAAAATTCCTTTTTTTGGTAAAAAGAAAGCTGAGAAAGATTACGAAAAATTAGTTAAAGCGTTGAAAGAGAATAGAATAAAAGTAACAGAAGATTTTAATGAAGCTTTTGAAAAAATGGATGGATTACCACTAACTGGAAAACTACATGGAGCTTACCATGGTGGCTATAAATATAATCCTTTTATGATTGATAAAGGAAGAGCGTGGGGAGGTCAAAATTTAATTTATATTAATAAAGATTTATCAAAAGAAGAAAAAATGTCTACTTTGCTTCATGAATTATTACATGGTCAAACATCTCATGGGATAAGTAGAAATGTAAAAGAAGATATAATTTCAAGAACTTTATTCCCTTCAAGTACAGGAAGTTTTAATTATCAATCAAAAAAATTATTAGAAAAGCGATCAGTAAGTGAATATTAATATATGGCTAATAATATAGATAACAAAGCATTTGATATGATGACTACTGCTGCTGATAAAACTAATGTAAGTTTATTTCCGCCACCTAATAAGAAACCAATAACTTCTGATGATGCTCATACAGCTTTAATGGTAGCTGGTATGACTCCAGGGATAGGTACTGCTGCTGATATAGTAGATGCAGCATTATATTTATTAGAAGGAAGATTTGGGCAGGCTGCTTTGGCTGCTTTGGCTGCTGTCCCAGTATTTGGACTTTTTGTTTCTGGTGGAAAAGCAGGTAAAAAATCATATAGATTATATAGAGGAATAACCGAACCTCTCGAAGATACAGGAGATTTTATTAGAAGTACTACTACCTCCAGAAAAGGTAGACTTTTTACTTCATTGAATCCCAGAATGGCACTTGAAAGATTTTCACAAATTGAAGGTGGTCAAGTATTAAAGTTCAATGTTCCTTTGAATTATATTAAAAAACATGGAGTTGCCGATGTTGGATTTTTAGATGAAACAGCTATTTATTTTGAAAGAGGATTACCAAGTCGTTTCTTGGATAGGACTATAAAAACATCAGATATAACTGGTCCTTTATCTTTTCAAAAAGCATTTGGTAAGAAAGCAATAAAAGATGTAAAACAATCTAAGGTTTTATTTGATAAAATTTTAGATAACCCGACGATTGCGAAGAATACGATGAATGATATGTTAACAACGATGGGAAAAGAAGTTGACAACCTTGAAGATTTAGTTGGAGCATTGAAGAAAAACCAGAGTAAAGAATTAAAAGATATGTTAATAAAAGCGGAAGAAAAGATGACTTCATTTGAGAAATTAAACATAAAGAAAGCAACAAAGCGTAATCAGTAAGTAAATATTAATATATGAGCAATATAGACAAAGGAAAGCATATATCGTTATTTAACCCATCTGATGATGATGTGTTTAAGATGATGACTGCAGTTACAGATGAGACCAATATTGTAGATTTTAGCAAGCAAAAGCAACAATTTTCTTTAGATAAGATGAAAATAGAAGAATGGCGTAAAGAAGATTTAGCTGAAATTGAGGGTTCTGTTAAAGAACAAACAGAACGGGATAAATTAGCTGAAGAATCTTTTCAGAATGTTTTTAGTGCTGTTCTCAATCCAGATGAAGACAGTTTTAGGACACGTAAAATTAAGTTTGATCGTACTGGCGAGAGATGGGACGAAACTACAAAACAATTTTATAAAGAAAAAAGAACAGTAGGAGAACATATACTTTATTCGGATGTTGCTAGTTATATAAAAGGAGATCAAGATTATGAAACTAAACTTGGTATATATAAAGAAAGACTTCATGATGTATGGGAGGCTACAGGAAAACCATCAATTCAAATGAGTGAGAATCCTGTAAATCTTAAAGGTCAAGAGATGGGCAAAGCTAATTATGGAGGTGCGTGGTTTATTGGTGGTAAAAGAGGCTATATTACTCCTTGGAAGATGACAGAACCTCCTCCTGTAGAACCTTTTGAATGGCAAAGTTTTTTAACTCAACAGGATACATCAAGTTTATATGATACATATAGGAAAACATATGGTGAATTAACTGATCAAGATATTACCTACGAAACATCATCTCAGGGGAGACAGGATTGGATGAATATAAATCCAGAAGAAGCTGGTTTGGTTGGTATTTTAATGGCAGAACTTGGACATCAAATGCAAGGCCGACATCTTGCTGGACCAGAAGAGGCACAGCATTTTCTAGAGTTAGCTGGTCGACAGTCTAGATATGAAGATCATTATGCAGATCCAAGAACTATTGAATACCATGCTCATGAGATTCTGCAAGATATAATAATAGAATATATGAAAACTGGCAATAAAAAAATATTAGAGAAAATTAAGTCAGGTGACTATCCTAATATAAAAGATACACCTGGCTGGTGAATATCAATACACAGGATGTTTCTCAAGCAGAGGAAGTATTCCAGTTAGCAAGTAAAGATTTAATATCATTTGGCAAATTGTTTTTACCAGACGATTTTACAAGGAGCGAAACACCTGCTTTCCATTATGAAATGGCAGATTATATTGATGATAGTGAATGTAAGCAGTTGGCTATCATTCTCCCTAGAGGTCATGGCAAGACGGTATTGACTAAAGCATCTATATTAAAAGATTTCCTTTTTTGCCCTAAAGACGATATGCTGTTTTACGCTTGGGTATCGGCTACTCAGAAATTGTCCGTTGGCAATATGGACTATATAAAGCACCACTTGGAATTTAATGAACAAATATTATATTATTTTGGTAAGCATAGAGGACGGAAGTGGACTGAAGAGGATATTGAACTTAAAAATGGATGTAAGCTTATTTCAAAGAGCAATGTTGCAGGCATTCGTGGAGGAGCAAAGCTCCATAAAAGATACGACTTAATAATACTGGATGATTTTGAACATGAAGCAAATACAATTACACAAGATGCAAGAGCTAAAAACGCTAACCTTGTTACTGCTGTCGTTTATCCAGCTCTTGAGCCTCATACTGGTCGGTTGCGTGTTAATGGCACTCCCGTACATTATGATAGCTTTATTAACAATCTTCTTATCAATTACGGACGCTCTCAGAGCGATAAAAAGGATTTTGCTTGGAAAGTTATTACATATAAGGCAATAATGCCTGACGGTACTCCTTTATGGGAAAGTTGGTTCCCGATTAAGAAGCTTGAAGAGAAAAAGAAGTTTTACAGAGACAGTGCCACTCCACAGAAATTCTTTCAGGAATATATGATGGAAGTACAGAGTTTGGAAGATGCTCTTCTCACAAGGGAGCATATAAAGTTCTGGAAAGGTAGGTATGAGAAAAAAGACGAGATTAATTTTCTTATTATTGACGGTGAGGAAGTACCTGTAAACATATTCATTGGTTGCGATCCAGCGACTGATATTGATACAAAAGAAAGCGACTTTTCAGTCATAATGGTAATTGCTATAGATTCTGATAATAATCTTTATGTTATCGAATATGAGCGTCATCGTTCAATTCCCACTATTGGAGCTAAGGATATTGATGGGAACTTTTTAAACAAGAAAGGCGTTGTCGACTATATTATCGAATTATACGAAAAATACAATGCAGCAAGTGCAACTGTTGAAGATGTTGCTATGAATCGTTCAATTTTTCAAGCATTGAATGATGAAAGAAGAAGGCTAAATAAGTTCAGTATTGCAGTTATTCCTGAAAAACCGGGTGGAAGAAACAAGGTAAACCGCATTTATAGTGGTCTTTCAGGCAGATTTAGCATGGGTACGGTACATTTAAGGGAAAATATGTTTGATTTGATTAACGAAATTGTTACTTTTGGACCGAGAATGGCTCATGATGATACAATTGAGACTCTATTTTATGCTCAATTGCATGCTTATCCGCCAACTATGAAGCAAGAAGAGAAAGGCGAAAGACGTTGGTACAGACCTAAAAAACAGATTAAAAGTTGGGTAGTTGCTTAGTATGTCGAGGAAAAGAAAAGAGAAGCCAAAAATTTATATTAAGAAAAAGAATAGGGGAAGTCTTAGAAAAGCTACTGGAACAAAGAAGGGCAAAAAGATTTCGGCAAGTAAACTTGCTATAAAAAAGGGAGACTCCAAAGCAATGAAAAAAAAGAAACAATTTGCTATTAATGCCCGTAAGTGGAAGAAAAAATAATGGCACGTGGAATAGGCACTTATGGACGCAAGCGGGGAAGACCTCCAAAGAAGAAGGGGAAAAGTAATGCCAAAGTTCGGAAGAAGAAGTAAAGCAAGACTAAAAGGCGTAAACGCAAAACTCGTTAATGTTCTAAATGAACTTATTAAAATAATGGATGTCACCATTATCGAAGGTGTCCGCAGCAAAGAACGTCAAGCTGAACTCCTTGAAAAAGGAGCAACGAAGGTTAAATATTCAAGGCATATGGAAGGAAATGCAGTCGATTTGGCTCCTTACCCAATTGATTGGGAAGATAGAGAAAGATTTCATTACATGGGAGGTATGGTTCGTGGAATAGGTCACCAGCTTGGGCTTAAAATCCGTTGGGGAGGGGACTGGGACAGCGATGGCGAAATTAAGGATAATTCGTTTGACGACTTAGTTCACGTAGAAATAAGAGACAAATAATAAAACAGGAGTAGTAAAATGGCATATGGAAATCAGATAGAAGATAAGGAATCTCCCTTAGACTTTAGTAAATGGACTCCAACAGAAGATGAGAAAGAAGCAACTTATGAACTTTCTGTGGATATTGATGATCAAGATATATGGGGAAAAAGTTCTTATGTTGAACAACAGGAATTAGACTATTTTGGAGAGGCGATAACTCCTCAAAATCAAGCCAGACGAGGTGACGACCTTTGGGGAGATTTTAAAACCCAGCAAAAGCTTAGTGTATTGCAGGAAGTTGTAAGTCAAATGCCAGAACACTTTAAAGAACTTAAAAATCGTGATCATTCAGTTTGGCCTGTAGGACGAGAGCGAAGTTATGGGAGGAGAACGGGAGAAGACGCTGCCCCTAGTTTTGATGAGGTAGTTAATTCTATCGAACCAGACTTGCAAGAAGATTTATGGAAAATTTTAAGATCATATAAATCTGTAGCTGCTGAATATGAAAAAAGTCATAGCAATTCTGATGCATTTGGGCGAGTTCAATATGATTTAACCCGATTAGTATATTATAGTGATTATTTAAAGAAAAAGCGAAATAAAGTAAGAGCTAACCCGATTAAGGGAGATGCTACTGAGATTCGTCGCTCTGATGGTGGGGGAGGAGAAGTGTTGAACCAAATAATGGAGAGTTTGAAAAGTGAAGAAAGACCAATTATTCAATAGTATAGAACCAGCAAGAGCGAAAGATGCGTCTCTAGAATCTAGGGGAAATACAAATCTCTTTGCTGGTAACGGAAAAAACAAGTCTGTATGGCAGTCTTTTGTAGATGCTCCTGGATTTGCCAAAAGGCATCCTGAGTTTTTCGCAAAAAAGCAGAATAAGTAGTGCCAAGAACAACCAATAAGAAAAAAGCTGAAGCGAATAAGACTCTTTGGGATAGAGCAAATGGAAGTACTCGTCAACAATGGCGCAGTAAACAGCAAAAAGCTTTAGATTTTTATTTAAACGACCAATTGACTGAAGACGAACAAAGGATGCTCGAGGAATCTGGCATGCCTACTTTTACGATTAATAGGGTAACTCCAGTTATAGAGATAATGAAGTTTTTCGTAACGGCAAAAAGTCCTCGCTGGCAGGCTGTTGCTTCTGAAGGAAGCGATACGGATATAGCAGCCATTCATTCAGATATAGCCGATTACTGTTGGAATCTTTCCGATGGAGGTTCTCTTTATTCTCATATCATACAAGATGCTTTGACTAGAGGCGTTGGTTATTTTATGCTTGATATTGATCCTGATGCAGATCGTGGAATGGGTGAAGTTTTGTTTAAGAAGGTAGATCCATTTGACGTTTACGTTGATCCATCGAGTCGTGATTTTCTATTTAGGGATGCCAGTTACATTATCATAAAGAAAGATTTGCCTAAGTCTCAGTTATTGACTATGATGCCGGAACATTCTCTTAAAATAAATAAAGCAAAAGGGCAACCTCAGAGTGAGGTATATACTCAAAGGAATCCTGACTTTAGTCAAAATATTCAGCCTGACGATATAGGAGGGCAGGCATATTTGCTTGATGGAAGTGAAGATGAAATAATTGATTATTACGAAGTTTACACTAAGGTAAAAGTTGCTTATATGAACTTGTTTATGAAGGTTCCTCAAAATATTCAGCAAGTTGAAGAATTGAAAAGGGATTTACAAAATCAGTTGCATGACGTTAAGAGAGAAGCAACGGTGGCATTGAAGGAAAGACAGCAAAAGATAGATGCGGCTCTCGAAAACGGTGATATTATCCCAGAGAGAGCAGCACTTGAAAAGAAAAAGGCTGAGAGAGAGACTGCCGAAATGATTACTCAGCGTGAGGATATGCTGAAGGCGAAATTGAAAGAATTAAAGTCCCAGACCACCAATCAGATTGTAACTGAAAAAGAATTTAAGATACTGATTGAGAATGAACAGTTTAAGGAAAGTTTGCTTGATGCCATAAAATTTTATGATGAACGGGTTCATTTGTCATGTTCTCTTTCAAGCGATATAATGCTTTATGAATATGTTCTACCAATAAACGAGTATCCGATTGTTCCTATCCCATATATGTATACCAATACTCCCTACCCAATGAGTGCCGTAAGTCCTCTTATCGGCAAACAGCAGGAGATTAATAAAGCGCATCAGATTATGGTGCATAATGCGAATTTGGGTTCAAACCTGAGATGGATGTATGAAGAAGGTTCCGTTCCTGAAGAAGAATGGGAACAATATTCATCTTCTCCGGGTGCCTTATTAAAGTATAGACAGGGGTTTCAGCCTCCAACTCCAGTAATGCCTGCCACTCTCAATTCTGCTTTCTTTTCAATTACTCAGGAAGGGAAACAGGATATGGAGTATATGTCTGGAATATATTCGTCAATGCAGGGGGCACCAACTCAACAGCATGATACTTATAGGGGAATGTTGACTATTGATGAATATGGAACTAGAAGAGTTAAAGCTTGGATGCAAACTATTGTCGAGCCGTCTTTAACTCACCTTGGAAAAGTCTTTCAACAATTATCACAGGCAACGTATACTGCACAGAAAGTATTTAGAATTACTCAGCCAAGCGGTTTACAGGAAGACAGACAAGTTGAAATCAATGTTCCTATTTGGGATGATATGAGTCAGGCTATAACAAAATTTCACGATTACGCTTCTGCCAGATTTGACGTTAAAGTAATTGGCGGTTCTACCCTTCCAGTTAATAGATGGGCATTGTTGGAAGAATATTTTAGATGGTATCAATCTGGTTTGATTGACGATATTGCCATGCTAGCCCAAACTGATATACGAGGTAAAGAGAAAATTATGGAACGTAAATCAGTATACTCACAGCTTAAATCTCAAGTTGAAAACTTAGAGAAGGCATTAAAAGACACCAGCGGTGAGAATGATACTTTGAAACGTCAGATTGTTCAAGCAGGTATAAGACACGGAGTTGACGTTGGTCAAGGCGAAATGGATAAAGAATTTAATATGACAAAAGCCCAACAGAAGATGCTTCGGGGCTTTATGCAAAACGAATTTGACATGGCTAAAAAAGAGCTTGGAATGAAAGTTGATACTGCCGTATCTCAATTTAAAGCTGGTATGTCATCTGTTAAAAAAGAAAAAAGTAGCAGTTGATAGTTAAATCAATGCTATATTAGATTAGGAGCAAATTTATGGAAGAAAAAATGACTACAGATAACTTTCCTGAAGGGAACCCTGAAGTTGCTGAGGCTGTAACTGGTCAAAGAGAGGACGCTGAAGACTTTTTTGAATCTTTGGATAAAGAAGTCAACAGCATGATTTTAGATGATAATAAATCTGAAGTCTCCGTAAGCGGTAAAGAACAGGAAAACGCTAAAACGCCCCCTGCTGAACAGGTTGAAAATGGAGAAATTTCTAATATGGCTAAGCGATATGCAGACAGCAGTCGTGAAGCTAAACGTCTTAACAAGCGTTTAAAGGAATTAGAACCATATACGCCGTTGCTTGATGCTTATAAAAATGACCCCAATTTAATTCAACACACGAAGAGTTATTTTGAGGGTGGAGGTCAAACCCCGAAGAGCATTCAGGATAAACTTGATCTTGGTGAGGATTTCGTATTTGATGGTGATGAAGCTATAAAAGACCCGTCTTCAGATTCTGCTAAAGTATTTGGAGCAGTGGTCGATGAGGCTGTCAATAGGAGATTAAGTGGACACAAGCGTCAGGAGCAGCTCGTAGCCAAACAGAGAGAAGAGGAAAAATCTTTTCGTGGCAAGTTTGAGATGAGTGATGACGATTATGACAATTTAGTTGAGTTTGCAAAGAGCAGACCATTGTCGCTTGAGGATATTTATTATCTTAAAAACCGTGAAGAACGCGATATGAATGTCGCTAGGGCAACCAGAGACGATATGCGAGAACAAATGCAAAATGTTAGGCAAAAGCCTACATCTTTATCCGATACTGGAAGCAAAAGCGTAGACAGAAACCAAGAAGACGTTTTATTCGATAGCATCTTAGGGATTGACAAGAAACTAGACGAAGCATTTGGAATTTAATTCTAAGTGCTAAACTTAAATAACTAGGAGAAGTCGAAATGGCTGACCTTTTTCAAATAGGGGATGTCTCAGGTTGGACTGAATCTTCTGCCGCGTCACCCGCCGGTTCTGGTTTAAGTACCGGTGATCTTAGGCGACGATATAATTTCGGAAGTAGAGTTTCTGAGTTAGCAATAGCTCAAGACCCTTTCTTCCGTTTTGTATCTAAGGTAGGGAAAAATCCAGTAGATGACCCCGAGTTTAAGTTTACCGAACGTAGACCTTCTTTCCACAAGCGTTATGCATATGTCGATGCTCATGGAACTTCAAGTGCTGTTGATGTTGGATCTTCAGCAGTCGCTGCAAGTACTCTTGAGTCTGATGATACGTATTACATTAAGATGGTTACAGACTATAAAGCTGCTGGTAATATCAGTAATGTTCTAGGACAATCCGGATCAAAGGCTTTTATGGTAGGAGCTTCAGGCACACAGCCTGCTTTCTACATGAAAGACCAACTTGTCAGGATTCCTCTTGGAACAGCTGCTGCTACTGGTGGTTCAGCGTCTGCATTAACATTTTCTGATGCTGTTGATTATGCAATAGGGAAAGTTAAGAATGTAACATCAAGTGGAAATGCCCAAGTACTAGAGTTGAAAATTGTACGTGCCCCTGTTAATGTGGCTAGTACAACTTATTTAACTGGATGGTTTCATGATGGTACAAGTATCGCTGCACCCAGCGCGTTGACCACTTCTGAATATTCTGGATTGAATGTTGCAACTCAGTTGGAAAAAGCTAGGTCTTACGTTGTAGGTAGTGCTCATGCTCAGGGATCGGGATACCCCGAAACATGGCGTGATCAACCCTTCTCAACCGGTTATGGGCGTACTCAAATCTGGAAAACTGCTATGGCAATGGATAACACTACTCGTGCTACCGTGCTAAAGTATGAAGGAAATGAGTGGGCGCGTATATGGCGTGAAAAACTGATCGAACACAAATGGGATATTGAACAATCTCTGTTGTTTGGCACCGAAGCTGATGTTGATGGTGCTTGGCAAACACAGGGAGCTGTAGATTATATCTTGAGTTACGGAAACATTTTTGATGGTTCTACCATTGGTACTACCAAATCACAAGATGATTTCCTCGATGATATGTCTCAGTTCATGGACCCACGTTACAACAACTCCAATGCTACGCTGTTTTTCGTAGGTACTGATGTTTACAACTGGTTGCATAAACTAAGTGGTTACGTCAATGCTAACATGAGACAGACTACGATGGGTAGTCAAGATTCGCATGCTGCTCGTATGGACTTTAGCATGGGTGGCAGAAAGAACGCGTTTGGTGTAGATATTACACAGATTTATACTCCTTACGGGGTTATGAATGTGTCTCGTAATATTCACCTTGATGGTACAGATGTGAAGATTCTCGGAATCAACATGAAGTACTGTAAATACCGTCCTCTTGTCGGGAATGGTCTCAACAGAGACACGGCTATTTATGTCGGAGTGCAAACTCTGGAAAATAGTGGTATTGACCGTAGAGTTGACTTAATTCAAACCGAAGCTGGTATGGAATGGCAGATGCCTGAAGCCCATGCCATCTGGAAATAGGAGGTGTGACTAATGGCAAATCCCCTATATGGCGCGAATAAATCAGATAATAAACTAGATGTCTTAAAAAATGTAGGTGACGGAGATTTCTCTGACGCTAAATATTTAGGTAGATATATAGATTATATGGCTGGTTATCAAGGCAATCTTACAGCAACAGGTGTTAGTGTATCTGAGGCAGAAGCTGTAGCTGCGTTAGCGGCTGTTACTAGTGCTGATCAAGGTGATAGTTATGCAGCTACTCTTATAGCAGGAGCAGTTAATACTTCTGCTACAACTGGAGCTGCTGGAACAATCCATCTTCCTCAATCTGATATTGGTACACATCTTTGCTTAGATTTTGCTGATGTTCATGATTCTGGAACTAATGCACTTACAATAGCAGTTAATGGCGGTGCCGCAGCAAGCACTGGTTCAACATTAATTACTGGTGGTTTGCTTGCAAAACAAGCAATAGGTGTAGGAACAGGTGTTGCGGGTAATAGCGTAGAAACAGCAGGAACATACGCTTCTCCAACATCGGTTAACTTAATCTATACAGCTACTACTGCTAATAACTTCTTGGGCGTTGGAAGTGTAATACACTTTTTCTGTCCTGTAGCTGGTGAGTGGTTAGTTCGTATAGATCATGTTCAGCAAGGCACTGGTGAAACTGGTGCTCTGTCAGTATCGTAAAAATCTGAAATTCGTGATTAATAGCACGATATAAGGAAAAAAATGGATAGGCTGCCTTCTTAGTTTGGTTTCATTACCTCCTTTCTTGCTGAGAAGGTAGCCCCTTCCATAAAAAATTATGGCTACATTACAAACACAAGTACAAGATATAACAGGCTCTTCAAATGCTGTAGTAGCAGATTATCTTAATAGAGGAGCAAACTTTGTAATATCTTCTTTACCTAAGCATATGCTTTGGGCTTTTACAGAAGAAACATCTTTTGCTACTTCAAAAGCAACGATTGCTAGTTGGGGTGATAATGGTGGAAATGCTCAATTAACTTCTAATGGTCATGGCTTTGTAGTAACTGATAGAATATTAATATCGGGTTCTTCTTCTAATGATGGTATATATATTCCTATTGCTAAAGCGACTAATGATATAACAATACCAAAAGCTTATGTTGCTCAAGCAGTTCCCGGCTATGTTTTTAAATTAACGAAATTTGATACTAATGCTATACATAGTGTTAGAAGACTTCAGTATGATGCCCAAAAAGTTTTAGATGATGATAGAGGTTTTGTTTTAGATTCAACTAGTTTGCGTTATCCTACTAATACTAATCCTAAATACATTGTTGAAGGAGATAGTGTTATACCTATTCCATTCCCATCTAATAAAGATGAAGCAAAAATAATACATTTAACAGCACCGGCTTATGCTGATGGTGATCCATTTTCATATGGTGAGTTTGACCATATAATAGTTAAGTATGCAGCAGCTCTAGATTTTACAGCTTTAGCAAGTTCCACTGCTCCTTCTTGGACAGACGTATCTACTCCTGTTGCTCCAACTCCCGATGATTTGGGGGATGTGATGACTATAAGTTCTACAGCTCCAGTTTTACCAACTATTGATGACGTTACTCTAACATTGCCTAGTACTACTCCAACTTACACAGCACCAGTTTTATCATCTGCTGCATTTTCAGAAACATTCCCTTCATATATTTCTACAGTAATGGGTTCTCTTGATTATTCTTCTGTAGATACTAGTTTAACTGAGGAGGATACTGAATTAGTTGGAAGCAAACTTGCTAAAATAAATGCTCAAATTGGAGAATTTTCAGCCCAGCTTAGAGTGAATCTAGAATCATTTCAAAGTCAACAGGCAGATTATAATCAAAAGTTTGCAGAACATCAGCTTGTAGTCAATAATAATTTTAAAGAGTGGGCACAGAATTACACTATAGCCCAGCAAAAGTTTAATGAAGAAAATGTAGTTTATCAGGCTGAATTGCAGAAAGCAATTAAAGATGTTGATTTGGAACAAAACGATAAAACACAACAACTGCAGAAGTTTCAAGGGGAGATGAGTATTTACACTCAATCTGTTAATAATGAAATTAAAACATATACCGAGCGAATAGCACAAGCACGAGAAAAGTGGGCAGAAGAGAGTGCTAAATATCAAGCTGATTTAAATAGATATAGCGGTGAAATTCAGCAAAATGTTCAACAGACTACAAATGATGCAAGGAATGCTCAACAGTATATGACTGCTGCTAATACTTATTTTACGATGGCTATGAATGATATTAAAACAGTATTGGCTACAGTCCCTAATGTTAAAGGAGGATAGATGACAGTTCAAGAGATAATGGAGAGGGCAAAAACTAAGGAAACTAATCTTGTTATTGCTTTAATAAAAGATGCTGTACACTTAATACGTTCTCAATATAATGAAGATACAAAAGAATTTACTACAGATTTAATTGATGGTATTAGGGACTACCCAATGCCAATGGATATGGTTAAATTAGTATCTATCTCAGTAAAAGATACGAATGATGACAAATACAAGAAAATTAGAAGATTGGCGTTTTCACCAACTGTAGTAAAAGATAATTCACCAAATTAGGAGTAAAATATGGGGAGTAGATTAGATTGGAAAGTTAATGCAACACCAGTTGCTGCTGTATCTGCAGGTGAAAATGTTGCTGTTGATACAATAGCTGCTGATTTAGGTAGAAGTATTGGAGGTGGAGGAAGTATAACTGTAACTTGGGGAGATACTCTTCCTGCTACATTTCCAACTTATATGTCATGTGATACTACTGGAGTAGGAACAGTATTAGATTCAGATTCTGGAAATAATGATTTTATTTGGATAAAGAATACAGGGAAAGTATATAGTGCTCCAACAGTTCTTGGTGAAATTTCAACATCTACTGTAGATGTTAAATTAGGTTCAGGTGGAGCAGTGATTTGTACTTTAGCAGCTGGTGAGGGTATATTAATTCCTAAGCCCGGTACTACTTATAATTCTGCTGATGATTATTATCTTACATCCTCTTCTGATACTATTGCAATAGAGTGGGCTGTTGGTACTTAATGAGTCGTGATACACATAGGAACTTAATTTAAATTATGGCAGACACAGGAAAAATAACATACTCTGTGAGTATGACACCAATAACGAATATAGATGTAGTATCTAACCAGAGTGCTGCTCACGATGTAGTTAATAGTGATATAGGTAAAGCTTTAGGAGGAGGAGCTGATGTAGCGTGTTCGGCAGGGCATACAACAGAAGGTAGTTATACTACTGGAGGTACTCTTACATATTTAAATGCTCCAGCGACTAGTGGTAGACTTGCATTATTTACAGCAAATACTGTTTATGACTTTGTATTTATAAAACATACAGGATTTCAGTTTACCTCAGGAACAGTTTTAGGAGCTGTATCAACTCAGAATCTAGTTCTTGAGCAAGAGACTAGTAGTAGTAATTTTGATATAATTTGTGCTATCCCACCGGGTGGAGCAATTGTTTTACCAAATGTTCCAGCAATGGGTAGTGGTTGTACTTTTCAAGTGGCTTCATCTGGAGATGCTTCTATTGCTGTTGAGGCAGTTGCGATTACCTAATGAGTTACGATACACATAAGAATTTCTTTTACGAGCATTTTGGAAGAAAACTAAGGATGTGGCAGCTTCAGTCTGGTGCTGCTGTAGATACTCTTGGTGGTTATAAAATTAAGCTTCCAGATGATACTTATGGAAATCAGTTAGTTTATCCTGATGAAGATATTACTGATGGTGTAAGAGTTGAATATACTTCATTAGATGAGCCGTTTGTTGCTGAAGCATTAGAGACAACTACTGTAGTCGCTTCTGGAACTGGAATAGAATTTATTGATGGTGGTGGATTTGCTGACAGAATAACGGATACAGCTGGTGGACTTGGTGATTTAGCAGTAGATGATAAGATAAGAATTATAGGGTCTGCTAGTAATGATGGAGATTATACGATAACAGTTGATGGAGGTGCTGGCAGTATATCTGTTGCAACTGGTTCGTTAACAGATGAAGACCCGGGTGAAAGTATAATAATTTATCAAATTCCTAAAGAAGTTGCTTCCCCTGATGAGACAAGCCATGTTAATTTAAATAGGATGCTTTCATTAGCCGTTGTATGTTATGTAATGGCTCAGTTGGCAGTAGACCCTAAAGAACAAGGGTATTATATGAACTTATTTTGGAGAAAAGTTGGAGACAGCGAAAGTAATAAGAGACAAGTTGCTACTATTATGGTAAGCTCTCCATACGCGATAAAATAGTTTTTAAACTAAAACAGATATGCCCATGAGAGTTGCCAAGCTCGGTAAGGCATAGAAGGAGAAACAAGATGGCAAAAGGAAGAGAATGGTCTGTAAGAGAATCTTCAGCACCAATAGTCAGTGCTGCTATAATGACTGGTCCGGGAGACACTACTATAGTAGAATCTACGTTAAACGGAAAACTCACACCAACAAGAGCATTAATGGGGCTTGTAGCTCCAGCAGGAACTAATAATCTAGACCTTTATTTAACAGATGGGACTGTTTTAACTCTTCCTGGAGCAACTGTATCAGCAGTATTTGCTCCGGGTGGAATAGTTCCATTTGCAATTACTGCATTCAAATTTGCAGCAGGTACAGAGTCTGCATTTAAAATAGTAGCAATTTATTAGGAGTGGTTAAATGAGAAATTTAAGTAGAAGTGCCCCATTAACTGGTGGCGGTACAATATCTGGCGACCTGACCATTTCAGGTGATTTAACTGTAACTGGTAGTAGTGCAATAACAACAAATGAGGTTATTCAAGGTACGTCAATAATAGATGGAGATAGTACAGAAGCATTCCTTGTAAGAAAGGATTCCGATGGTGGGGATATATTTACGGTTGATACTACTAATTCTGATGTTGCTATTGGCGGAACTCGTTTAACAAGCGAAGGAACGAACCAGAGATTGAAATTTCATGGCTCTGGTGATAATTATGTATGGGTTGGTTGTGTAAGTGATAATGGATGGGGATATTTAGGTAATTACAATAATGCAAACGGACTACAGTTTTATACTGGTGCTGGTTCTTTTTATTTTAATAACGGCTCCGTTGGAATTGGAGTTGCGAGTCCTGCAACAAAATTACACATTCACGAATCGACATCTAATACAAGTGCTATCTTGAAATTAAGTGTCGCTGGTGGTTCAGGTACAGATGCCTATATATTATTTACAGACGACGGAGAAGGCATAAACTGGTCAATAGGTGCTGATGATTCTTCTAATGTATTTAGAATATCCAATAGTTCGTCTTTAGATACTGATACAAGACTATTAATTGACTCATCAGGCAATGTAGGAATTGGAACTGCGGCTCCAACAAGTGAACTTCAGGTAGATGTAGCCAATGGTGGTGGAATAACTATTAATGGACCAAATGTTGATGACCAAGGTGGTGTTCTTGATTTTAAATATGGCGGTTCTTATTGGGTAGGTAGAATAGAGAGTTTTGAACGGTCTGGAGGTGGAGGTGATTTATTCTTTTATTCGGCTTCATCTGCATCAGAGCCATCTACTCCAACTATGGTAATGTTAAAAAATCAAAATGTCGGGATTGGGACTGCGAGTCCTACGGAGCAATTATATGTAACAGATACTGTTGCTAATGCGAATCCTATAGAAATATTCAGAAGTGGCAGTTCTAATATTGGATACAAAGTAACAAACGGTGATGGATACTGGATAATGGGGAAAGCGTCTGGTGAATTTTTCGGTATAGCACCTGATAGTGCTAATTTAAACTCTGATAGTAAATTAGTAGTTACGACAGGTGGCAACGTGGGAATTGGGACTACTAATCCTACGGCGTTACTTGAAGTATCATCTGACGGAACTGATGACGATGCACAAGGCATAAAATTGAGAGTACCCGATAGCTCGACAAAACACGCACGAATATCTATGGTGGATGCTAATGACGATTTTCATTGTGGATTTAAATTTTCAAAAAATGCTGCATCAGATAAAGGTGCTATATATTTTATTACAAGAGATGCAGGTTCAGAAATTACCGCAATGTATCTCGCACCCGATGGCGACGTCGGCATCGGCACATCGAGTCCAGGTGAATTAATGCATTTAAAATCATCTACAGATGCTAAACCAGTTATAAAAATAGAACAATCTGGGAATAATGTAAATGGTGGTGGAATTACATTCTTAACAAGTAGCACCGCTACTAATGACGACCTTTCTGGTACTATTAGATTCAAAGGAATGAATGATGCCAGTGAAGAGACTGAATTTGCTACTATATATGTAAAACATACAGATATTGCAGACGGTTCAGAAGATGGTCAAATGAAGTTTAGAGTAAGAACTGGTGCATCTTTTGATACTAATTTTTTACTCGATGGCAACTCCCGAATCTCGCTATCGAATAATGATAGTGGTACTTCAAATACCATATTTGGAAAAGGTGCGGCGGCAAATTTAGATGCTGGTTCTAATTACAATACTTTTATAGGTTGGGAAGTTTCAGACGCATCGATGAATGATGCTACATATAATACTGGAGTGGGGTATAGAACATTTAAGGCTTTGACTGAAGGCGATAACAATGTGGCAATCGGAGCCGATGCAGGGTTAAATATTACAACTGGGTATTCTAATGTTTTGATCGGAAAGTCAGCTGGTGATGCTGTAACTACAGGTTGGGGAAATATTGCTATTGGATCTGGTTCTTTTGGTGATTCTACCACCAGTATAGTTTCCATTGCAATTGGTCATGAGGCGTTGGCTAGAGCGGGTACTCATAGTTCAGATCATAATATTGCTATGGGTTATCGTTGTATGGATGGTTCTTGGGCAGGTGCTTCTAATAATAATATTGCAATTGGTC